>CAUCUN010000008.1:0-112955 GCA_958445985.1 uncultured Collinsella sp.
TACAAAAACCTGTACCTTTTTGTGCAACAAAAAAAGCCGCTCAACCAGCGGCTTTTCTTATTTAGGCATGAAAAAAGGCGACCGCCCTATGTGAACGGTCGCCTTTGTTAATTGTTGTGAAGTTTGGCTTAGGCGCGGGTCTTGATCTCCTCGAGCACCTTGGAAACAAACTCGTCGGCGCTCATCTGGACGGTCTCGTTGGAGCGATCGCGGACGGAGATGTTGCCGGCCTCGACCTCCTTCTCGCCCAGGATGAGCATGTAGGGTACGCGGTCGATGCTGCGGGCCTCGCGGATCTTGTAGCCGATCTTCTCGTCGCGGTCGTCGCAGACCACGCGAATGCCGGCCTCCTCAAGCTTGGCGCACACCTCGTGGGCGTAGTCGCGACTCTTCTCAGAGACGGGAAGTGCCTTGACCTGCACGGGAGCCAACCAGGTGGGGAACTTACCCGCAAAGTGCTCAATCAGAATACCGATGAAGCGCTCGATGGAGCCAAAGCACACGCGATGCAGCATGATGGGGCGCTTCTTGGTGCCGTCGGCGTCCACGTACTCCAAATCAAAGTTGAGCGGCATCTGGAAGTCGAGCTGGACGGTGCCGCACTGCCAGGTACGGCCGAGCGAGTCCTCCAGGTGGAAGTCGATCTTGGGGCCGTAGAAGGCGCCGTCGCCCTCGTTGACCTCGTAGTCCATGCCCAGCTTCTCCAGAGCGGTGCGCAGGCCCTCCTCGGCGCGAGCCCAGTCCTCGTCCGAACCCATGGAGTCCTCGGGGCGAGTGGAAAGCTCAACATGGTACTTAAAGCCAAACTTCTGGTACACGGAGTCGATGAGGTTGACCACACCCACGATCTCGTCGGTCAGCTGGTCGGGACGAACAAACAGGTGGGCGTCGTCCTGGTTAAAGCAGCGCACGCGGAACAGGCCGTGCAGGGCGCCGCGCAGCTCGTGGCGGTGCACCAGGCCAATCTCGCCGGCGCGAATGGGCAGCTCGCGGTAGGAGTGCGGCTTGGAGGCGTACACCAGCACGCCGCCCGGGCAGTTCATGGGCTTAATGCAGTACTCTTCGTCGTCGATGACGGTGGAGTACATGTTGTCCTTGTAATGGTCCCAGTGGCCCGAGGTCTTCCACAGCTGCTTGTTCATGATGAGCGGCGTGGAAATCTCCACGTAGCCGGCCTTGTGGTGGATCTCGCGCCAGTAGTCCAGCAGTGTGTTCTTAAGGATCATGCCGTTAGGCAGGAAGAACGGGAAGCCGGGGGCCTCGTCGCGCATCATAAAGAGGTCCATCTCGCGGCCAATCTTGCGGTGGTCGCGTTTCTTGGCCTCCTCCAGCATGTGCAAGTGCTCGTCGAGCTCTTCCTTGGTGGCAAAGGCGACGCCGTTGATGCGGGTGAGCATCTTGTTGTCCTTGTCACCCTTCCAGTAAGCGCCCGAGACGCCGGTGAGCTTAAAGGCCTTCAGCGCCTTGGTGTAGCAGATGTGGGGGCCGACGCACATATCGATGTAGTCGCCCTGCTGGTAGAAGGTGATGCGGGCGTCTTCGTCCAGGTCGCCGATGTGCTCGACCTTGTACTTCTCGCCGCGCTCCTCCATAAGGTCGATGGCCTCGGCGCGGGGCTTCTCGTACACGGAGAACTTGAGGTTCTCCTTGACGATCTTTTTCATCTCGGCCTCGATCGCAGGGAAATCGTCCTCGCTGATCTTGACGCCCTCGGGCAGGTCGACGTCGTAGTAGAAGCCGTTGTCGGTCGCGGGGCCGTAGGCAAAGTCGGCCTCGGGGTACAGGCGCTTGATGGCCTGCGCCATGATGTGCGCGGCAGAGTGGCGGATGACGTGCGTGACCTCGTCCTGCGGGAGCTCGGCCACCGAACCGTCATTGTAGAGTGCCTTCATGGGTATGTTTTCTCCTCTCGGATGCCTGATGCAAGTGTGTGCGATGCGCTCGGCGTTTTAACTTGCATCATTATAGGCAGGTTGCCTTGGTATACAAGCGCCCGCCGCACCTTAATGGCACGGCGGGCGATTTTCTACGCATGCTTCATCGTGTGGGGGCGGGGCTGTGGGGCGCACGTGGCTTGCGGCGTGCCCGTGGCTTGCGGCCGGCCCGGCGATGGATGCGTTACTGGATGCGAGTTCGGCAGTAGGGACAGACCTTCCAGTGCGCATCGAGCGGGCGATGGCAGCTGGGGCATACGTTGCGAACCTGGGTATCGCACACCGGGCAGACGACGAAGTCCTTCTCGATGGGAGCGCCGCACTGCGGGCAGGTGCCGTACTGGGCAAGCTGGCGCTCGCGCAGGGCCATGTCCAGCTCCTGCTCCTCACGGTCGGACGCGTAGGAGTGCGGACGCAGGACCAGGTAGGCGATGAGGCCCACAAACGGGATGAGGGCGATGATGCCCCATGCCACGTAGGCGCTGGCGCCGCGGCGGCGAGCGTCGATGAACACATAGACGACCGACAGCACATACAGGGCGATGATAAAACCAACGAAGGCATAGACGACGCCCATAAGCTGCGGCGACATGAGCTCGGAGATGTACTTGGACATTACGGGTACCTTTCGGAATATTAACAGTTCGATCAAGTTTACCACGGGGTTTGTTTATATGGGACCACGGCTAGGGGCGGGGCTGGCGCGGACACAAACATCTCAATCTGTAACAGGTGGGAGCGAAATCCGGTCCTAGATGTTACAGGTCGAGACAAACGGAGGGGGCGCCAGACTAACGTCTCGATCTGTAACATCTAGAACCCAAATCATCAGCAAACTGTTACAGATCGAGACAAACGGTTGCCGTAGTTGTCGGTAGACGAGGTTGTCAACGTTGCCGGGGTCTCCCCTCGCCTGCCGTTGGCGGGTGTTGCGGGGCTGTTCGCCGCATTGCCGCCGCACTGGGGACGCGCAGACCGTAGGATAGTCTTATTGACAGCCTGTCAACTTGTCTGGGAGGCACCGTGGCAGAAACGTTTGATATCGCGATTGTCGGCGCGGGCATCACCGGATGCGCCATCGCACGGCAGCTCGCGCGGTTTGACCTGTCAATTTGCGTGGTCGAGGCGGCTAACGATATTGCGCAGGGCGCGTCGAAGGCCAACGGCGGCCTGGTGCACGCCGGCTACGATCCGACGCCGGGAACCGTAAAGGCGCAGGTTAACGCCCGTGGCTGCGAGTTGTACGGTACATGGGCGCAGGAGCTGGGCTTTTTGTTCCGTCGCACCGGTTCGATGGTGCTGGGCTTTAACGACGAGGACCGTGCGCATCTGGAACAGCTGCGCAGCAACGGCCATGTCAACGGTGTGCCCGAGCTGTCGATCGTTGGACCCGACCGCATCCACGAATTAGAGCCGCGCGCCAGTGCCTATGCAACGTGCGCGTTGTGGTGCCCCTCGACTGGGTTTGTCGACCCGTTTGAGGTTGCCATCGCCGCGCTGGAAAACGCCGTGGACAACGGGGTGACGTTCATGCGGTCCGCTCCGGTGGAAGCGATTGAAGTCGCGCGCTCGGGTGACGACGCGCGCTTTACGCTGGCGACCCCCGCTGGCAACGTGCGCTGCCGCTACCTGATCAACGCCGCAGGCAACGGCGCCGCCGGCATCTCGCATATGGCGGGCGCCGAGGAATTCCAGATGGTCTGGCGTCAGGGCAACATCGTGGTGCTGGACAAGGAGCCGCGCACGCTCATGCCGCTCTACCCCGTGCCGACGCCGGTGTCGAAGGGCGTTATCGTGACGGGCACTGTACACGGCAACACCGTGATCACCGCAACCGCCGCTGTGCGCGAGCCGGGTGACACGCAGACCTATGCGAGCGATGTGAACGCACTGCTGACCGGCGCGCGCAAGCTGGTGCCCGATCTGGACACGCGCCGCGTGGTGCGCGCGTTTGCCGGCGGTCGTCCGGTCATTCAGGGTACGAACGACTTCTTTATTGGACAGTCGGCCGTGGTACCGGGGCTGTTCCAGGCGGCAGGCATTCAGTCGCCGGGCGTGGCGAGCGCGCCAGCCATCGCCGAGCGCATGGAGCAGGTGTTACGCAATGCCGGCGTAGCCCTGCGCGAACGAGGCGATTGGGACCCGATACGCCGCGCGCCAGATGACTTTGACCGCGCGCCGCTTGCGCGCAAGGAAGAGCTCATTGAGTCCGACCCCACGTGGGGGCAGATCGTCTGCCGCTGCGAGACGGTGCCCGAGGCCGAGATCGTGGCCGCGATCCGACGCCGCCCGGGCGCGGTTTCGGTCGAGGGCGTCAAGCGCCGCTGTCGTGCCGGCATGGGTCGGTGCCAGAGTGGTTTTTGCCAGAGCCGCGTGGTGGCGATCCTTGCCCGCGAGCTGGGCTGCGACCCCAGCGAAGTGCTGTTGGAAGATGCCGGATCCTGGCTGGTCGAGGGACCGCTGAAGGGGGTGCGCTAGGATGGCGACGTTGGATATGCGCGACGGACGCGCGGAAGCCGGAGCTTTAGCGTCGGTGTCGACGAAGGCCTTCGACGTGGTCGTCATCGGCGGCGGACCTGCTGGCATGGCGGCTGCGCTTGCCGCACATAAGGCCGGCGCCCACGTGGCCATCGTGGAGCGCGAGCAGCATCTAGGAGGAATCCTCCGCCAGTGCATCCACCCCGGTTTTGGCCTTTCGCACTTTAAACAGGAACTCACCGGCCCCGAGTACGCCCAACGCTTTATCGACCAGGTGCGCACAACCGACATTGCGCTGTTCTTGGGCAGTATGGTGATTGGGATTGATCCGGGCGAGGGCGCGGGCGCGAGCGCGTCGGGCGTGGACGAGGCCTCGGGAGCCACCGCAGTCCATACCGTCACGCTCATGAGCCGCGCCGGCATGCTTCAGCTCACCGGGCGTGCGGTCGTCCTTGCTATGGGATGCCGCGAGCGCACGCGCAGCGAGATCAAGATCCCCGGCAGCCGTCCCGCCGGCGTGTTTACGGCGGGCCTGGCGCAGCGATACATCAATATCGAAAATCTCAAGCCCGGATCGCGTGCCGTCATTTTGGGCTCGGGTGACATCGGGCTTATCATGGCGCGTCGCTGCACGCTCGAGGGGATTTCGGTCGAGGGCGTGTACGAGCTCATGCCGTACGCCAACGGCCTGCGCCGCAACGTCAAAAACTGCCTGGACGACTTTGGCATTCCGCTGCACTTGTCCACCACCGTCACGCGCGTGATCGGGCACGATCGCGTGGAGGCCGTCGAGGTGAGTCAGGTCGACGAGCACCTGGCACCCATTCCGGGAACCGAGCGCGTTGTTCCGTGCGACACGCTGCTGCTTTCGGTGGGCCTGATTCCCGAGAACGAGCTTTCGGTTGCCGCAGGCGTTCAACTTGACCCTCGCACGCGCGGCGCCGTGGTGGACCAGAGTCTGCAGACGGGCGTGCCGGGCATCTTTGCCTGCGGCAACGTGTTGCACGTGCACGACCTTGCCGACAACGTAACGACCGAGTCCGAGAGGGCTGGCGCAACTGCAGCGGCGTACGCGATGGGGGCCGGCGCGGGCGCCGTTCCGGACTGCGAGCTCACGGTCTCCCCTGCCGGCATCGCGGGCTACGCGCTGCCGGGACGCATTACGGCCGCAGCGCTCACCAAGCTCAACTTCCGCGTGCGCCGACCGGTCAACGCCGCCCGCGTGCGCATTCTGGCGGGCGACGAGGAACTGCTTACAGGCAAGGTCCGCCCGTTTAAACCGAGCGTCATGGAGAGCTTCCCACTGCCAGCGAAGGTGATTCAGCGTGCACTCGACCTAGGTGCCAGCGAGATTGTCCTGTCCGTTGACCCTGTTGAGGGGGCGTAAAG
The DNA here is from genome assembly GCA_958445985.1 of uncultured Collinsella sp. GTDB lineage: Bacteria > Actinomycetota > Coriobacteriia > Coriobacteriales > Coriobacteriaceae > Collinsella. The sequence goes on from CAUCUN010000008.1 coordinate 5,802, forward strand.
CCATGAGCACGAACGCAATCGAGACGCTGCAGTTCAACTGCACCACCTGCCCATCCGAATGCCTTCTGACCGTAGAGGTAGAGCGTAACGCAGACGGCGCCGTGGCAGAGGTGCGCTCCGTGGCCGGCAACAGTTGCCCGCGCGGTGATAAGTTCGCACATCAGGAACTCACCTGCCCCATGCGCGTGCTCACGACGACCGTGGCCGTCTCCGGCGGCGACGAAGCCCTGCTCCCCGTGCGCACATCCGAAGCCATCCCGCTAGAGCTCCACGCCCAAGCCATGGCCCTCATCCGCGGCCTAGTCGTCAACGCCCCCATCCGCATGGGCGACATCGTGCTGGAGAACCTCCTAGACACCAACATCAACCTAATCGCCAGCATGGGCATAGACCGCGCCCAAGTAGCTAATTAGGGACGGGGCACTTTTAGCTACTCCACCATCCGCCCGGTCCTCCTCCGCAATTGCGGTGAAATACGGACTGTTTTATGGCTTCAGGCCGCTAAACAGTCCGTATTTCACCGCAACTTATGAGGGCCGCATGGGATATGCAAAGGAGTGTCCCAAGGTGCCGGCATAAAAGGAACGTCCCTATCTGCCGGGCTTGGGATACCATGGTGGCACCCTAACGAAAGGACGATGTATGGCACATGTCGATGACCAGCGTGTGGCGCGCGTGCTCGATGCGCTCGAGGCTCAGCACCCCGGCGCACAGCTGCTCGTAAACGACCCATGGTCGATCTATTACCTGACCGGCTTTTATGCCGATATGTTCGAGCGTTTTTGTGGCGTGCTGCTCGCACGCGGCGGCGAGCCCGTGATCTTGGTCAACGCGCTGCATCAGCTGCCCGAGTATGACAATGCCCGCATCGCCTATCACACCGACAACGATGTCGTGGCCGATGCCATCGCTCGCGAAGTCGATCCGACCAAACCACTCGGCATCGACACCGTCATGCGCTCTGGTTTTTTGATGCCGCTCATGGAGCGCCACGCAGCCAGCGAGTTTTTCCTGGGTGACTTTGCCGTCACCGCCGCACGCACCTACAAGGATGCCGCCGAGCAGGAGCTTATGCGCGCGTCCTCGGCCGCTAACGACGCCGTGATGGCCGATGTCATCAAGCTCGTCCACGAAGGTGTGACGGAGCGCGAGATTGCCGACCAGATGCTCGGCTTGTATCGCAAACACGGCTGCGAGGGCTTTAGCTTTCCGCCCATCGTGAGCTTTGGTGCCAACGCCGGCGACCCGCACCACGAGCCCGACGACACCGTACTCAAGCGCGGCGACGTAGTGCTGTTCGACATTGGCGGACGCCATCGCAACTACTGCTCGGACATGACACGCACGTTCTTTTGGGGCGAGCCGGACGAGGAGACGGCGCGCATCTACGACATCGTGCGCCGTGCCAACGAGGCCGCCGAGGCGCTCATCGCACCGGGCGTGCGCATGTGTGACCTGGACCGCGCCGCACGCGACGTGATTGAGGATGCGGGCTATGGGCAGTACTTTACGCATCGCCTGGGACACTCGATCGGCTTGCAGGACCACGAGCCGGGCGACGTCTCGCTCGTCAACGAGCAGGTTGTCGAGCCGGGCATGACCTTCTCTATCGAGCCGGGCATCTACCTCCCCGGCCGCACCGGCGTCCGCATCGAGGACCTAGCCCTAGTGACAGAGAACGGCGTCGAGATTCTCAACGCCTACCCCCACGACCCAATCCGCCTAGACTAGCCAATGTGACAAAGGGACAGCCCCTTTGTCACATTGCGATTACGCCGCGCCACGAAAACGGCCCATCTACTACGTTTAACCCGAATGGGTCGACCATAACCGAGTTTTCGCAAAATACGCAAGCCGTCTACCTGCGGTTTTAATTTCGCGATGTTCCGTATGGTCGGGGGTAACCGGTCAAACGTAGTAGATGGGCCGTTTTCGTGGCAAGCGAGTCAACTCAGGGCACAGGGTAGCAAAAAGCCCCGTCCCAAATTGACTGCTTTTGAGTTGCGGTGATATACGGACTGTTTGAGGCTTCTGGCTTGTAAAACAGTCCGTATTTCACCGCAACTGCTGAGGGGATGGGTTAGCGGAGCAGGCCGGCTACTTCGCCGGCTAGGGTGATGGTGCCGGCTGCTACGAAGGACTCGCCCGCGGCATCGAAAGCCGCGAGGGCCTCGGGCACGCTCGGGTACACACCGGCAAGCTTGTTGGCGTCCACAAGTGCGGCGAGCTCCTCTGCCGGCAGGGCGCGATCGGAATCGGTCTGGGTCACGACTACGCGCGGAAAGGCGGGAATCAGGACGTCGACGATGCCTGCCACGTCCTTGTCGGCCAGCGCGGCGCACAGCAGCGTGGGGCGATTCTCCACGCACGGATCAATCTCGTCCAGCGCGCTCACAAAGTTCTCGCAGCTCTGGGGGTTATGGCAGGCGTCGATCAGCTTGAGCGGTTCAGTTCCCAGTACATCAAATCGGCCCGGCGTGGGGCAGCCCATAAGCGACGCATCGAGCTTGTCATGGTCGAGTTCGCGGCCCAGATAGCCCTCGCACAGCATAATCGCGCACGCGGCATTCTGCGGCTGATAGGCCGGCTTGACCATGCTCGACGTATAGATCGCACGCGGCGTGGTGCAGCTAAACTCCACGGTATCGCCCACGTGCTCCGGCACCTTGGTCGTGGCATGGTTCACCACCAGCGGCACTATGCCGCACTCGCGGCAACGGGCATCCATCACGCGCTGAACGCTCGCCTCGTGCGTACCCTCGCCCAAAACAACCAAGCGCCCGGGTTTGATAACTGCAGCCTTCTCCCCCGCAATGGCCTCGAGCGTGTCGCCCAAAATACGTGTGTGATCGAGCCCGATGCCCGTAATGGCAACGGCGACGGGATCGGTCGCACTCGTGGCGTCCCAACGACCGCCCATGCCAACCTCGAGCACGGCAACATCCACCGCGGCCTCGGCAAACACGACAAGTGCAGCGGCCGTCAGCAGGTCAAACGGCGTGATGGCATAGGCGCGCTCCCCCGCCGCCACACGACGAGCATTCACACGATGGCCCGCCTCGACGGCGGCCGAAACGCCACGGGCAAAGGCCTCGTCGCTCACGACGCGTCCATCGACCTCCATGCGCTCGGGGTAGCGAACCAGCTGCGGTGACGTATACAGCGCGGTCTTGAGCCCCTCGCCGCGAAGGATGGCGGCCGAAAAACGCGTGGTCGAAGTCTTGCCATTAGTACCGGCAACCTGAATGCAATCGAAATACTCGTCCGGACGCCCCAGCTCATCGAGCATATCGACAACCGTCTCAAGCAGAGGACCAGCATCCCCAGAAATCCGTCCCGTATCAGCAGCAAGCCCCACAGCCTCATCAAACGAAAGCAACTCAAACGAGAACGGAACGACATAAGACCCAGAACGCTTAGCCATAACCCAAAGTCCCCCATAACAGAAAAAGAGGCCCACCAAAAAGAATGAGCCCCTCGCGTTGACAATATCAGCCTTTACCCGATTGCAGCGAGATCAAGGCCACAACCAAGTGGCCCCAACCTACCAGTTGTAAACAACCACGTAAGCGAACTAGGAGCGGCCCGACGCTTTGCTCGCCGCAAGTTCCGCACGCAAAGGACAGCACTTAATGTGCTGTCCGTCTTGCGCAGGACTGTCCGCAGCGGAGAGCAAAGCGTCGGGACGCGTCCCCCAGTACCGCCTACGAGAAGTCTGCAACCTGAGCAGTCAGCGCCGCCAGGATCTCCTTGAGCTCAGCTGCACGGTCCCTCTTCTTCTGCACCACCGCAGGCGCGGCCTTGGCCACAAAGCCCTCGTTGGCGAGCGTCTTCTCGCAACCGGCGAGCTCCTTCTGGGCCGCGGCAATCTCCTTCTCCAGGCGCGCCTTCTCGGCCGAAAGGTCGACCTTGCCCTCGAGCACCACAAAGACCTCGACGCCGCTGTCGACCACGGCGATGCTCGCGGCCGGCTTCTCGACGTCGGTACCCATGACCAGCGAGGCGGTGTTGGCCAGCGGCTCGATGGTCGAGCGCAGGCTCTCGAGCTTCTCGATGTCCTCGGCACCGGCGCGCACGACCACGTCGAGCTCGGCCTTGGGGCTCAAGCGATAACGCGAACGCGTGGCGCGGGTGGCGGAAACGACGGTGCGGCACAGCTCAAACGCGCGCTCGGCGGGCTCGTCGACGTACTTGACGTAGTCGGCGGGCTCCGGCCACTTGGCGATCATGAGCGCCTCGGCGCGGTCCACGTTGCCCTCGGCGTCCAGGTCGAGCACGCTCGCCGGCATGTTATCCCAGATCTCCTCGGTGACAAACGGCATAAGGGGGTGCATCAGGCGAATGGAGGTGTCAAGCACAAAAATCAGGTTGCGCTGCGCCTGCAGACGGCCCTCGCCCTTCAGGCGGGCCTTGGTGACCTCGACGTACCAGTCGCAGACCTCGTTCCAGAAGAACTGCTGCACACCGCGGGCCATGTCGCCAAAGGTGTAGTTCTCGATGCCCTCGGTGACCATCTTCACGGCCTTTGCCAGGCGGCTGAACATCCAGGCGTCGGCCGGCGTCTCCACGACGGGCTCACCGGGCGTGTAGCCCTCCATGTTCATGAGCAGGAAGCGGCTGGCGTTCCAGATCTTGGTCACAAACGACTTGGCCTGCTCGGTACGTGGACTGTCGATAAGCTTCTTAGTCTTCTTGTCGATGTTCGCGTCGAACTTAACATCCTGGTTGTTGGTGCACAGCGTAAGCAGGTTGTAGCGCATGGCGTCGGCGCCGTACATGCCAATGAGGTCCATGGGGTCAACGCCGTTGCCCTTGGACTTGGACATGCGGCTGCCGTCCTTGGCCAGAATCGTCGGGTAGATGACGACGTCCTTAAACGGCACCTCGTCCAGGAAGTACAGCGAGCTCATGACCATGCGAGCAACCCACAGCGCGATGATGTCGCGCGCGGTGACGAGCGCCGTCGTGGGGTGATGCCCCTCGAGCAGCTCCGGCTTTTGCGGCCAGCCCTGCGTGGCGAAAGTCCACAGCTGCGAGCTAAACCACGTGTCCAACACGTTCTCGTCCTGGTGCACGTGATGACCGCCGCACTTGGGGCACACATCGGTGTCCTCGGTAAGGGCGTCCTCCCAGCCGCAGTCCTCGCAGTAGAACACGGGGATGCGGTGGCCCCACCACAGCTGGCGGCTGATACACCAGTCCTTGAGGTTCTCCATCCAGGTGGTGTAGGTCTGCGTCCAACGCGCGGGGTGGAAGGTGACCTTGCCAGAGTTGACGGCGTCGAGCGCCGGCCCCTTGAGCTTATCGACGGCGACGAACCACTGCTCAGACAGCCACGGCTCCAGTGCGGCGTCGCAACGGTAGCAGTGCATGACGGAGTGATCGAGGTCCTCGACGTGATCGAGCAGGTCGTGCTCCTCGAACCACTTGATGACGGCCTCGCGGCACTCGTCGCGGTTCATGCCGGTGAACTCGCCGTAGCCCTCGACGACCACCGCGTGCTCGTCGAAGATGTTGATCTGCGGCAGGTCGTGGGCCTGACCCATGGCGTAGTCGTTGGGGTCGTGAGCAGGCGTTACCTTGACGAAGCCAGAGCCGAAATTGGCGTCGACATGCCAATCCTCAAAGATGGGGATCTCGCGGTTGACGATCGGCAGCATGACGGTCTTACCCACAAAGGCGGCCTTCTCGGGGTCCTTCGGGGAGACAGCGACGCCCGTGTCGCCGAGCATGGTCTCGGGGCGCGTGGTGGCAACGACGATGTAATCCTGGCCGTTGACCGGCTCGGTCAGCGGGTAGCGCAGGTGCCACAGGTGGCCCTTCTCGTCCTTATATTCGGCCTCGTCGTCCGAGATGGCGGTGGTGCAGTTGGGGCACCAGTTAACGATACGCTTGCCACGGTAGATCAGGCCGTCGTGGTACCAATCGCAGAAGACCTTGCGCACGGCCTGTGCGTAATCCTCGTCCATGGTGAAGCGCTCGTTGTCGAAGTCGACGGAGCAACCCATGCGCTTGATCTGCTCGACGATGATGCCGCCGTACTCGTGGGTCCAATCCCAGCAGGCGTCGACAAACTTGTCGCGACCGATCTCCAGGCGGCTGATGCCCTCACTCTTGAGCTTCTTGTCGACCTTAGTCTGCGTGGCGATACCGGCGTGGTCGGTACCCAGCACCCAACGCGTGGACTTGCCGCGCATGCGGGCCATACGGATGATGGCGTCCTGGATGGAGTCGTCGGTGGCGTGACCCATGTGGAGCTTGCCGGTCACGTTGGGAGGCGGAATGGTGACGGTGCAGTCGCCCACGCCCTCACGGCGCTTGTAGTAGCCGCCGTCGAGCCACTTCTGCAGGATCGCCGGCTCGTTGGTCGACGGATCGTAGTTCTTGGGCATCTCTTCCATATATCTCTCCCTTGCCCGTCGGCGTGTCCGCATGCTTGGTTTTCGCTCGGTCAGGTCCTGACTCGCACGAAGAGCACATTAAGTGCTCTTCGGCTCGTGCGGAATCTACGAAAACCAAGCAGGCGGACACGCCTTAGGTATCGATTACTTCAGTCTGAAGGTACTAACTTGACAATCTCACAGAATAGCACAGGCATACCTGCCGAAAAGGGACAGGTTTATTTTGGTAGGTTTTATCAGGGGAAACGACATTTGCCCATATAAAACCGACCAAAATAAACCTGTCCCTAAATGGCAGGCCCCGCGGTGGTTGCCGCGGGGCCTGGATTCAAGCTATTTACCCGTAGATGCGCTGGGGTTGTTCTTCGCCCTTTACGGAGGCTTCGGTCACGACGACCTTGGAAACGCCCTCCTCGCTGGGGAGGTCGAACATCGTCTGCTGCAGCACGTCCTCGCAGATGGAGCGCAGGCCGCGGGCGCCGGTCTTGCGGGCGAGCGCCATGCGGGCGATCTCGTGCAGGGCGGCATCCTCAAACTCAAGCTCAACGTCCTCGAGCTGGAACATCTTGCGGTACTGACGCACCACGGCGTTCTTGGGCTCGGTCAGGATCGACACCAGGTCGTCCTCGTCGAGCGCCTGCGTCTGGGTGACGACTGGCGTACGTCCCACAAACTCGGGGATCATGCCAAAGGCGTTGAGGTCCTGCGGGAGCACCTGGCGCAGCAGGTCGTTCTCGTCGACCGAGGTGGGGCCGGCGATCTCGGAGTTAAAGCCCACGCCCTTGTTTCCCACGCGATCGGCGATGATCTTGTCCAGACCCACAAAGGCACCGCCGCAGATGAACAGGATGTTGGTCGTGTCGATCTGCAGCAGCTCCTGCTGGGGATGCTTGCGGCCGCCGGTGGGCGGAACGCTGGCCACCGTCCCCTCAAGGATCTTAAGCAGCGCCTGCTGAACGCCCTCGCCCGAAACATCGCGGGTGATGGAGAGGTTCTCGGCCTTGCGGGCGATCTTGTCGATCTCGTCCACGTAGATGATGCCGACCTGCGCGCGCTCGATATCGCCATCGGCGGCATTGATGAGCTTGAGCAGGATGTTCTCCACGTCCTCGCCCACGTAACCGGCCTCGGTGAGCGCGGTGGCGTCGGCGATGGCAAACGGCACCTCGAGAATGCGGGCGAGCGTCTGGGCCAACAGGGTCTTACCGGTACCTGTGGGACCGAGCAGCAGGATGTTGGACTTGGCGAGCTCTACCTCGTCCATATCGTCATCGAACTGCGAGCCCATGTCGTCATCAAAGGCAGACACCGCGGCGCCGCCCTCAATCACGCGGCGATAGTGGTTGTACACGGCCACCGACATGGCGCGCTTGGCGTCCTCCTGACCCATAACATAGGCCGAAAGCTCGTCATAGATCTCGTGCGGCGTCGGCACGTGCGTGATGACCTGGCGGTCGTCCTCGAGCTCAAAGCCCTCGGCCTCGGGGTTAACGGCGGGCTGGGATGCAGCCTGGCCGTGATCGTTGAGGAAGCCCGGCAGCTTGCCGTTGCGGGCAGCGTCCATAAAGTCCGAAGCCAGCGACTCCTCCAGAATCTCGGAACAGGCGGCGACGCACTCGTCACAGATAAAGATGTTGGTCGGGCCCTTTACGAGGCGGCGGACCTGGCCCTGCTCTTTTCCGCAGAAGGAGCAGCGGATGGGGTTGCCGTTCTCGTCAAAGTTGTCCTGCATGTTTCCTGCCATCCTAGGCGTCCTTCGCGGCGAGATCGCGCGAGGTGACGATACGGTCGATCAGACCGTAGTCGAGGGCCTCGGCAGCGGTCAGGTAGTTGTCGCGCTCGGTGTCGGCCTGGACCTTCTCGATCGGCTGGCCCGAGGCATCGGACAGGATCTGGTTGAGCTCGCGGCGAGTCTTCTTGATCTCCTCGGCAACGATCTCGATCTCGGTCTGCTGACCCTGGGCACCGCCGCTGGGCTGGTGAATCATGACCTTGGAGTGCGGCAGGCAGAAGCGCTTGCCCTTGGCGCCGGCCGAAAGCAGCACAGCGGCCATGGACGCGGCCATACCGACGCAGATGGTGGAGACCTGCGGCTTGATGAAGTTCATGGTGTCCAGAATCGCCAGGCCGGAGTAGACCTCGCCACCGGGTGAATTGATGTAGAGCGAGATATCCTTCTCGGCATCCTGGCTCTCAAGATGCAGCAGCTGGGCAACGACCAGGTTGGCGCTGACGGAGTTGATCTCCTCGCCCAAGAAGATGATGCGGTCGTTGAGCAGGCGCGAATAGATATCGTAGCTGCGCTCGCCGCGCGGCGTCTGCTCGATAACGTATGGCACGAGGGCGGAATCGAACTTAGCGATCATACGCATCTCCATTTCTCTCTTGCGGACCAAATTGGTTCTAGATAAACGTACGGTGCCCGCATGCTATGCATTGGCTGGCACCGTACGAAGCAACCGGATAACCGGTGTATAACTTTACCCCATCACGGGCGCACCCATGCGCTCGCGGGCAAGGTGGCGAGAATTACTCGGCGTCCTTGGCGGTCTCGTCGACCTCGGTCACCTTGGCGTTCTCGACCAGGTGGTCGACGGCCTTGGAGCGACGGATGGACTCGCGGACGGCAGGCATGCGGCCATCGGCGATGAACTCGGCCTTGGAAGCCTCGACGTCCTTGACGCCGGCCTTCTCGAACTCGGCGTTGATGTCGTCCTCGGTAACCTCAATCTTGAGCTCACGGGCGAGGGCGTCGAGCGCCAGGGACTCACGGGCAACGTCGTTGGCCTGCTTGTGCAGGTCGCCGATGAACTGCTCCATGGTCAGACCGGAAGCGGGCAGCCAGGTGTCCAGGGTCATGCCGCGGGCAGCGAGGTTGGACAGGAAGTTCTGGCCAAGCTCCTCAAAGACGGACTGCTCGTAGTCGGCGTCCATCTCGTCGAGCTGCAGACGCTCGGCGAGAGCGGAGACGCAACGGTTCTCCTTCTCAGCCGGCAGGCGGGAAGCCTTGTCCTGCTCGATCTCGATCTTGATGGCGTCGCGCATGGCATCGATGCTGTCGAAGCCGAAGTCGGACTTGACGAGCTCGTCGGTGAGCTCGGGGGTGTTGCGGACCTTGATGCCCTTGACGGTGACCTCGACGGTGTGGGTCTCGGCCTCCTCGCCCTCCTCGACCTCGTCGGTCCAGGTGACGGTCTTGACGTCGTCAACGTTAGCGCCGATCAGGGCCTCGTTGAACTCCTTGGGGTTGCTGTCGCTACCGGCGATGAGCATGCGGCCCTCGGCGGCAAAGTTGTCGGCGTTCTCGACGGCCTTGAGGTCGACGGTGACGTAGTCCTCGGCCTCGACGGCGCGACCCTCGACGTCCTCGAAGGTGGCACGGTAGTTGAGGAGCATCTCGACCTGGTTGTTAATCTCGGACTCGGTGACCTCCGCAGGAGGCATCTCGATCTCGACAGCGTCGAAGGAGGAGAGCTCAGCAGCAGGACGCAGGGAGAACTCGACGGTGTAGGTGTAGTCCTCGTGATCCTTGGCGAGGTCGAGCTCCTTGTAGTCACCGTTCTTGGTGGGGACGATGTCCAGCTCGTTGAGGACGGCGGGCTCGTTGGCGGCGATCAGGTCGTTGGTGGCCTGAGCGAGGGTAGCCTCGGCGCCAAGAGCGGAGTCGATGACCGGACGGGGGGCCTTGCCGGCACGGAAGCCCGGGAAGCGGTACTTCTTGGCGGTGTCCTTGTAGGCCTTCTTAATCGCGGCGTCGACGTCGGCGGCCGGGATGGTGACCGTAGCGGTGAGCTTGGCGTCCTTGACGTCAGAAGCGGTGATGTTCAACACGTTCCTCCTCATACTGCCCAGCTTATCTGAGGTGCTGGTACCTTTATGCAACAAAGAGTCGCGACGGCCGAAGCCGACGCAGATGCGTTGGTGCGGGCGAAAGGACTCGAACCTTCACGGGAATCCCACCAGAACCTAAATCTGGCGCGTCTACCAATTCCGCCACGCCCGCATGAGCGCACAGACTAGGAATGATAGCAGATACGAACGACAAGCGCACGCACACCTTTTACAAGCTCACGACCTCACCACGAGTACGCATCGGATCCCCCGCCGCCCCATCGAAGTTGCGGTGGAATAGGGACTGTTTGGGGCTCCAGTCCTCCAAAACAGTCCCTATTCCACCGCAACTTCGGCGGGACTCGGCAGCCTGGCGATGCTGGCCATGCGCCGGAAAGCGTGTCCCGGTTTGGGGCCTCGGAATGGGATGTAATTTCCGCTATAGCCATCAACCGGAAACTGCAACCCGTTTTGAGCCCCTATTCCGGGATGCACTTTCCGCCAAGGGCCTCAAACGGAAACTGCAGCCCACAATTCAGTTGAAAAGTGGGCTGCAGTTTCCCAGGGCTAGGCAAAGAGCGGCGGATGCGTCGCCTCGTCTACTCCCCCAGCAGGGCCTTCTCGGGCGTGATGGGCAGCGAGCGGACCTGATGTCCGGTGGCGTGTGCCACGGCCGAGGCCACGGCGGCGAGCGGCGTGTTGATGACGACCTCGCCGATCGACTTGGCGCCAAACGGGCCCGTCGGCTCATAGCTCGGCTCAAAGGCCACGCGAATGCTGCCGATATCCAGGCGCGTGGGCAGCTTGTAGCTCATAAAGTTGCCGGTGCGCAGGCGGCCGCGGTCATCATGCTCAACGATCTCGTAGAGCGCGTGACCGATACCCTGGGCAATGCCGCCCTCGGCCTGAACGCGCGCGAGCGCCTCGTTGATCACGGTGCCGCAGTCGACGGCCGCCGCATAGTCCACCACAGTCACCTTGCCGGTGGCCTTGTCGACCTCGACCTCGGCAATGCCGGCCATAAACGGCGGAGGCGAAACGGGCAGGCAGGCAGAGGCATGCGAGGTGAGCGCGTCGCCGCCTGCGATGTTCTTGACGCACAGGTTGGCAAAGTCGCGCAGCGTGAGATAGCGGTTCTGCTCGCGCGCGGCACGCTCGTCGGACAGGCGCACGTACTGGCCATCGAAGACCACGTCGGCGGCATCCACATCCCACATCTGGGCAGCCTTGGCGCAAATCTTCTCGCGCAGCTCGGTCGCGGCGTTCTTGGCCGCCAGGCCCGTCACGTACGTGCCCGAGCTCGCGTACGAGCCGGCATCGAACGGCGACACATCGGTGTCCACGCCGCGCACCACGATAAGCGAGCTCTCAACGCCCAGCTCCTCGGCGGCAATCTGCGCCAGGATCGTGTCGACGCCCATGCCGTTATCGGTGGCGCCGGTGCCGATGGTAATGAATCCATCCTCTTCCAGGCGCATGTCGATGCCGGCGATATCCACGTTGGAAATGCCCGATCCCTGCATGGTGAGCGCGCAGCCCAGAGCACGCACGCGATCGCCCAGGTCAACGGCCAGCGGCTTGTCGCGCCAGCCGATCATGTCCATTGCGCGCAGCAGGCAGCGGTCGAGCGCGCAGGCGTTGAGTTTCTCGTTGTAGTACTGCGGCATGATCTCGCCCTCGCGCACGATGTTCTTAAGGCGCAGGTCGGCGGGATCCATGTGCAGCATGTCGGCGAGCTCGTTGACGGCGCTCTCCACGGCAAACTGGCCCTGGGTGGCACCGTAGCCGCGATACGCGCCGCCGCGGTTGGTGTTGGTGTAGACGGCGTCCCAGCTAAAGCGGCTCGCCTTCACGTGATTGTAGATGGGCAGGCTCTTGTGGCCCGAAAGACCGATCGTCGTGGTGGCATGCTCGCCATACGCACCGGCGTTGGACAGCGTATGCAGGTCGATGGCCGTGATGGTGCCGTCGTTCATGGCGCCTAGCTTAACGGTCATCTGCATCTGGTGACGCGAGTTGCCTGCAGTGATGGTCTCCTCGCGGGTGTAGCAGCAATAGCTCGGACGGCCGGTCTGCTGGGTGACGAACGCCACGAAGATCTCGCAGCAGCCCGTCTGCTTGGAGCCAAAACCGCCGCCGATGCGCGGCTTAATGACCTGCACCTGCGACTGCGGAATGTCGAGCGACTGAGCGACCATGCGGCGCACGTGGAAGGGCACCTGCGTAGAGGTGGTCACCGAGATGCGCCCGAACGCGTCGGTCGTCGCGAAGGCGCGGAAGGTCTCCATGGGCGCGGTCTGCGTGGCCTGGCTGGTGTAGGTGCGGGTGAAGACGATGTCACTCTGGGCGAAGGCCTCGTCCAAGTCGCCAAAATCGCTGGTACCGCTGCAAACCAGGTTGCGCGAAACATCGCCGCCCTGCGGGAACATAAAGGTCACGTCGCCCTCAGGGTGGACCACGATGTCATTATCGAGTGCCTGGGTAAAGTCGAGCAGAGGCTCAAGCACCTCGTAGTCGACCATGATGAGCTTGAGCGCCTTGTCGGCGGCCTCCTCGGTCTCGGCGGCGACGATCGCCACCTCCTCGTTTTGGTAGCGAACCAGGTTCTCGAGAATCAGGCGGTCGTAGGGACTCGGCTGCGGATAGCTCTGACCGGCGATGGTAAAGCGGCGCTGGGGCACGTCCTCGTAGGTGTAGACGCCCACCACACCGGGCACCTTCAGGGCGCGCGACGTATCGATGGAGCGAATCTTGGCGCGCGCATACGGGCTGCGCTTGAGCTTGACGATCAGGGCGCTGGCGGGCACCAGGTCGCCCGTGTAGACGGGACGTCCCTCGAGCAGGGCCTTCGAGTCCTTCTTGGGCTGCTTGTGGGTGATTTGCTTGTAGGAGACACCGTCGCAGCTGGTGTCGTTGACCGGCAGCTCGGGCATCTCAAAGCCCACCTGCACGCCGGACTCGTTGAGGAAGCGCACGATGGCGCGCAGCTGGCTCTCGTAGCCGCTGCAGCGACAAAGGTTGCCGGCGAGCTGGCGCGATAGCTCCTCGCGCGTGGCGACGAGGCTTGGGTCCTCCTTGGCGGCGCGGGCGAGCGCCAGCACGTTCATAATAAGGCCGGGGGCGCAAAAACCGCACTGCTCGGCACCTTCGGCAGCCATCGCACGGGCCAGTGCCTCGGACTCGGCCTTAAGGCCCTCGAGCGTGGTGATGGCGTGGCCCTCAACACGAGCGGCGGGAACCGAGCAGCTCAGCACCGGATCGCCGTCGAGCCACACCGTGCACAGGCCGCAGTTGGTGGTCTCGCAGGCGCAGCGCACCGACGCGCAACCCTGCTCTCGCAGCAACGCAAAGAGCATGGTGTCGGGGGCAATCTGAACCTTGACCTTGCGGCCGTTGAGCGTAAAGGAAAGATCGATGAGTTTGGCAGCCATTAGCGCACCTCGCTAGAATCGACGCCGGGCACGCGGCGGCAGGAATACTCGTCCGTGGCAAACTTGGGCACTTGCACGGTCTCGAGCTCGCGGGCAAGCGCAGCCGAAAGCTCGATGCCGGCGGCGCGGCGCACGGCCTGAATCGCCAGCGGGGCCGAGATGCGGCGGCGGTAGTCAGCCGAGCCCCACAGGTTGGTGCCATAGCTCAGCGCGCGTACGGACGCGGCCAGGGCGCGCAGCTCGTCCTCGGAAGGTTGCCCGGCGGTAAGGCCGCATGTCTCGCCCTGCAGCAGGGTCGCACGCAACGGGCGGGCACCCACAGTGACATGCCAGCTGTTGTCCCACCAGGCGGCGGTGACGTTTAAGGAGGGGAAGTCGGTCGCGGCCTTGCGCACGGCCTCATAGCTTGCACGGTAATCGTGCTTAACGACTACGACGTACTCGATCACGTCGCGCACGTAGCCCATGTCCACGAACTCGGCGAGCGGCACGCGGCCGGCACCCGTCAGTTCAACATACGAATCGAGCGCCAAAAAGGCCGAGAGCACGTCCGAGAAACCAAAGCGACCGTAGATGCTGCCGCCCACCGTGGCGGTGTTGCGCAGCTGCACGCCCACGATATCGTGGACGGCGAACTCAAAGACATGGTTGACAAGCGCGTTGAGCTCGGCATGGCGCTCGAGCTGGCGCAGGGTGCACATGGCACCGATGCGAAACTCGGTCTCGGTCTCCTCGATCTGATCGAGTCCGCAGGCCGAAAGGTCAATCGCCGTCGCCACGCGACGCGAACCCAGGCGCATCCAGATGCCGCCGCCCACAATCTTGTTGTTGCGGTTCTTCTGTAAGAGCTCATAGGCTTCGGCCGCGTTTCCAACACGGACGTAGGTACCGAACTTGAGCACGTTCTCCCCCATCTCTTCACTTGTCCAGTGTTTCTAAGTGTACCAAACGAGGGCGCACGACCCTCACCACCACAGAAAAAGGCTCCCAGCCGGAATGACTGGGAGCCTTCTGCGATGCTATATCGAGCGAAGATTTAGCAGACGCCCTGGGCGAGCATGGCGTCGGCGACCTTCAGGAAGCCGGCGATGTTGGCGCCCATGACAAAGTTGCCCTCCTGGCCGTACTCCTTGGCGGTGTCGTCCACGTTGTGGAACATGCCGCGCATGAGCTGCTCGAGCTTGCCGTCGACCTCCTCGAAGGTCCAGGACAGGTGCTCGGCATTCTGGCTCATCTCCAGGCCGGACACGAGCACGCCGCCGGCGTTGGCAGCCTTACCAGGCATAAAGGCAACGCCGTTCTCCTGGAAGTAGGTCGTGGCCTCGATGGTCGTGGGCATGTTCGCGCCCTCGCCGACCACCTTGCAGCCGTTGGCGACGAGCGCCTGGGCGTCCTCGAGCAGCAGCGTGTTCTCGCGAGCGCAGGGCAGCGCGATGTCGCAGGGCAGCTGCCAAACGCCACGGCCGTCGCCCTCGTGCCACACGGCGTTGGGCTTCTCGTCAACGTACATAGCGAGCGTAACGCCCTTGTCGTGGCCGGAGCGCTTCTTGTTGTAGACGTGCTCGAGCACAGTGTAGTCGATGCCGTCGGGATCCTCGACCCAGCCGTGAGTATCGGAGCAGGCCAGCACCTTGCCGCCGAGCTGGGAGACCTTCTGGACGGCGTAGATGGCGACGTTGCCGGAGCCGTGCACGACGACGTTCTTGCCCTCGAAGGAGTCGCCGCGGCTCTTGAGGTACTCGTCCACAAAGTAGGCCAGGCCGTAGCCGGTGGCCTCGGTACGGGCGAGCGAGCCGCCAAAGGAGAGGCCCTTGCCGGTGAGGACGCCGGTCCACTCATTGGTCAGACGCTTGTACTGACCGAACAGGTAGGCAACCTCGCGGCCGCCAACGCCCAGGTCGCCGGCGGGAACGTCGGTGTTGGGGCCGATGTGGCGATAGAGCTCGGTCATGAAGGACTGGCAGAAGTGCATGATCTCGTTGTTGGACTTGCCCTTGGGGTCAAAGTCGGAGCCGCCCTTGCCGCCGCCCATGGGAAGGGTGGTCAGGCTGTTCTTAAGGATCTGCTCCAGACCCAGGAACTTGAGCATGCCCAGGGTGACCGTCGGGTTAAAACGCAGGCCTCCCTTGTAGGGTCCAATGGCAGAGTTGAACTCGACACGATAACCGCGGTTGACCTGAACCTTGCCCTGGTCGTCGACCCAGGGAACACGGAACATGACGATGCGCTCGGGCTCGACGAGGCGCTCCAGCAGAGCGGCCTCCTCGTACTCGGGGTGGGCGTCGAGCGCCGGCTGGATGGTGCCGAGGATCTCGGTCGCGGCCTGGATGAACTCAGGCTGCTCGGGATAGCGGGCCTTGAGCTCTTCGAGAACTTTCTGCGTGTAGCTCATGCTTCCTCCAATGATGGGAAACGAAAAATGTTGGTCGCGGCACCCTATGCGCCGCGAGCTTTATCGTGTATGGATAATATCGCACTGTTGCGGCAAAGTTTCGCATAAGCCAACGAGCAGATGTTTCATTTTGATTACGATGCAGGTAGAAGCGTTTTTGAGTGCCTGACGTGCAAAACCCGTGTTTCAAACCTGTTTCGTCCACGTGTTCCAAACCACCACAAAGGACCTGTCCCCAATGTGGTGGTTTTGGTGGCTAGAGGACGAGCTGATGGTAGTCAGCGGGGGTTACGCGGCCCTCGGTGGCAGCGCGGAAGGCCGCGAGCGCATCGCCCGAGAACGGCATGGCCCAGCACAGCCCGCAGCCGGCGGTAATGGAGCCGGGCAGCGGCATGATGCGCCCGGGCACACCGGCGGCAAGGCACAGCTGTTCGCATTCCATCACATCGTAGGTGCTATCGAACGAAGCGATGATCTTGCGTTCGTGGTCGAGGGCATCACCGGACGGGCCTTCGCGGTGCGACTCGCGATACGCAGCCGCCGCTGCCTCTTCCTCGGCCGTATGTCCACAGCCGCCACAGCCGCAGGTGCAAGGCTCGGACCCACCGCAAGTGCAAGGTTCTCCCGTGTCGGGACAAATATCGTGAGACATGGCAACTCCAATCGTCTAGGCGAGCAACTCGGCCGCCGCAAACTCCTCGGGCGTATTGACGTTCTTGAAGCAGAGCGTCGAGCCCGCGGCCTTAACGATCTGCGGCTCATCCATATAACCGGCCTGAACGCGGTTGATCAGGCAGCGAATGCGCTGTCGGTCGCAGGAGAGCAGCTCTTGGGCAACTGGCGCACATGCGTCACGGCGCCAGACGGCGCAAAGCGGCTCAATGCCACGCTCCTCGTGCGGCACGCACACATCGAGCGCCTCGGCCTCAACACGATCGGCAAGCGCACCGATGAGTTCCGGCGAGACAAACGGCATATCGCAGGCGACGATCGCCACGAGCGGCAATCGGGCCGCGGCCAGCGAGCTCGCGATGCCGCGCATGGCGCCCGCCGACCCTTCAAGGTCGGCCACCACACGTGGCACAAGGCCGCCAAAAGTGCGCTCCTCAAGGTAGGCGAGCTCGCTGGGACGCGACGTCGTCACGACCAACTCACCGGCAACTGGCGCCAACCGACCCAGCACGCGCTCGATGAGCGGCTCGCCGCAAAACGCCATGCGCGCCTTATCGCAGCCCATGCGCGAGGACAGCCCGCCCGCCTGGACGACACAAGAAAGATCGGTACGTCTTACGGTAGTCATACGGCAAAACACCTCCATCGGCATGCTCGAAACCCGGTGCACGATGCTAACTACAGCCGCCGAAATAGCGGCGCTACGAAAAACTCGTGCAAAAACAAAACAGCGCCTTTGCGGCACGCAGCAAGACCGCGAGCACAAAAGCGCTGGTAGCGTGTGGCGGGAACGTATGTGAATCGAACACATCCAAGACGTTTTGCACGCCTCGCAACGGTTTTGAGGACCGCGGAGCCCACCGGAGCCCATCCGTTCCCAAGTGCGACGGTATTTTACCAAACCGAGCAGCCGATCTAGCGCAGGGAGCGCAGGCCGCCGGCCTCCTTGTCGAGTACCGTAAAGCGCACGGCATCCAGGTGCTCAAGGATGCTGATGGCGCGTTTGCGCGAAACACCAAGGGCCTCGCGCAGGGCGCTCGTGGTGGCAGCACCGCCGGCTGCCTCGATGGCGGCGGCGACGAGCTCACGCGCATGGGCCTCGGCAGCAGCAGGCAGGGCAACGTCGCGCTCGACCTTAACGATCGAGCGATTGAGCGAAAGCTCGCGCAAGGCACGCGTCATGGTGTCGCGATCGAGCTGCAACTGCTCGCCCACTTCGGGCAACGTCGGTGCATCGAGGCCGGCTTCGTCCAGCAAGGCAACGATACGTTCGCAGGCCTCGCGCACCACACGCGCCGCGGCGGCAGCGGAGTGCGGGTCGAATACCTCGGCGCCCTCGGCGGCGCACACACCACGCGAGCAGCCCTCGGCAATCAGAGCCGCGGCAACCGTATCGTCAGCGGCAGGCCACGCAGCATGGGCAACGGCGCCGGGCGTAAAGCCCGTCTCCTTGGGAGACGCCGTATGCATGGCTGACAGGGTCGCCGCCAGTGCATCCATCGCGGCGTCGAGCACCACGGCGTCCGCCAAGAGGTCCGCATCACCCGCGTCAAGCTTGCGAACAGAGCCCTGCGACACCAACCCGCGCAGTGCGGCATCGACCTCGCCGACACCAAGATCCAAAGCTTCGGCGACATCAACCGCCGTAACCGGCAGCATCTGCAGCGCCAGCCAAGCGCCCAACCCGCCCGCGATATCGCCGGACTCAAGCGCCGCAAACAGTGCGCGCTCGCCGGCAGAAAGCTCGCGCGAGCGACGGCAGCGCGAAAGCAGCACGCGCCCGCCGCCGATGAGCATAACGGGCGAATACGACAGCACCACGGCATGGTCTCCGGCACACAGCGGCAGCGGCTCCTCCAGGCGCACCTGCACGGTACGGGTCTCGCCCACCGCCATGGGGGCCTCGCCCTCCAAAAGCATGATGCGGCCGACGACCTCGGCCGTGCCGGCCATCACATGCACACGCGCGCCCGACTCGAGCACGCGCGGCTTGGTGCCCTCGCGGCCCAGGTAGGTGAACGTCATCATAAAGCGCAACGTCTGGCCAAAGCGGTCCGCCACGCCCAGCATCTCGCCACGGTCAAGCGCCGCGACACCGTCACCAACTAGGTTGAGCGCCACACGCTGACCAGGCAGCGCGCGCGGCGTATCGCCATGCACCTGAATCCCGCGCACGCGACAGACCGTACGCGACGGCAAAGCCATCAGCTCGTCGCCCACCGCAACCGGCGCATCGTGCAGCGTTCCCGTTACGACAGTGCCGACGCCCTTAATCGTAAAGCAGCGGTCAATCGGCAGGCGCGGCGCGGCATCGGTGCGCTCGGCACGGTCGCGGCAGGCATCCCAGCAGGCACTTACCTGCTCGTCGAGCACCGCAAGCAGCCCGTCGATCCCCTCGCCCGTCTTAGACGACACGGGCACAATCGGCGCGCCCGCAAACACGGTACCCGACAAAAAGTCATCGACATCGAGCTCGGCAAGCTCGGTCATCTCGGCATCGGCCAGATCGCGCATGGTCAGCGCCACCACCATATGCGTGACACCCAGCAACTCCAGTACATGCACGTGCTCACGCGTCTGCGGCATCACGCCCTCGACGGCCGAAACCACCAGCACGGCCAAGTCGATACCCGTGGCGCCCTGCACCATGGCACGCAAGTAATGCGCGTGGCCCGGCACGTCGACCAGGCCAACGATCTTGCCACTCGGCAGTGCCAGTTCGCCAAAGCCCAGCTCCACGGTCATACCGCGACGGCGCTCGACCTCCAGACGGTCGGGATTCTTGCCGGTCAGTGCCTCGATCAGTGCGGACTTACCGTGGTCAACGTGGCCCGCCGTGCCAACGATAACGGGGCACTCCACCAGCGTTTGAACCTCACTCATCGAGCAATCGCCTTCTCAACGCACGCGACGAGCGTCGATGCCGCCGTCTCGATATCGCGGTCGCCCACAAGCGTACGCACATCAAACAGAATGCGGTCGTGCGAGGCGCGCGTGACGACCGGCGTATCGAAGTCCTGGATGAGCGAGCGCTTGAGCGCATCGACCGTCAGGTGCGCGTCAACAAGACGCACGGCCACGCACATCGTGGGCAGCTCCACGGTAGGCAGCGAGCCGCCACCGGGGGTCGACGATTCCTCGACGATCTCCACCTGCACGGCGCACGGGCAACCCGCCTTATCGAGCCCGGCGACCATACGATCGCGCAGCTTGCGGGCACGTCGCTCCAAATGGGCCTGCGGTAGCGTAAGCATGCTGAGCACCGGAATATCGCGATGGGCAACATCGGCGCCATCCATGTAGATACGCAGCGTGGCCTCGAGCGCCGACAGAGCCAGTTTGCCCGGGCGCAGGGCGCGCATAAGCGGATGCGACCCACAAGCCTGGACCAGATTGCGACGACCCATGATAATGCCCGCCTGTGCGGCACCGAGCAGTTTATCGCCCGAGCACGACACCAGATCGAGCCCCGCCGCTACCGAAGCCGGCGTGGTTTCTTCGCCGCCGCGCACCAGGATGTCATCGGGCAACAGCGCGCCCGACCCCTGGTCCTCGTAGAACAGCAGGCCATGCTTGTGGGCCAGAGCGGCAAGCTCCCGAGAGGCCACCTCCTCGTGAAAACCCTCGATGCGATAGTTGGAAGGATGGACCTTAAGGATCATCGCCGTATCGGGCGTGATGGCGCGCTCGTAGTCGCCCAAGTGCGTGCGGTTGGTGGCGCCGACCTCGACGAGTTTGGCGCCCGAAGCCGCCATGACATCGGGGATGCGGAAGCTGCCGCCAATCTCGACAAGCTCGCCGCGGCTGACGATAACCTCTTTGCCTGCGGCATGGGTCGCCAGCACCAGCAGCACGGCGGCCGCGTTATTGTTGACGACCAGCGCATCCTCGGCACCGGTAAGCGAGCGGATGAGCTGCGCGGCATGTTCCTTGCGCGACCCACGCGAGCAGGTGTCCACACTGTACTCGAGCGTGCTGTACCCGCGCGCGACCTCGGCCACGGCCTTTGCCGCCGACTCCGCGAGCGGGGCGCGACCCAAGTTGGTATGGATAACCACACCCGTGGCGTTGACGGCGGGGCGCAGGCTCGGCAGCGCGGAGCGGTGCGCACGCCACTCGATGGCCGAAGCCAGATCGCGCTTAGAGCGCGGGGCGGCGCCGGCGCGAATGGCGGCGCGCTCCTCGTCAAGCTCGGCCGTGACGGCGGCATGCACCACCGCGTCGCAGGTCTCCCCCGCCGCCTTCACAACCGGCCACTCTGCGAGCAGCTCGTTGACGGAAGGAATAGCGCGAAGGCGGGCGCGTACCTCATCGGACATGTTCTGGCTATCGCTCATGTGCGGCCTTTCAAAACCAAAGGTGAATCAATCGTTCGAACGTCAAACTATCAGCCAATTCGATCGGCTGAGTCAATCAATCGCTATTATCCTCGCGCGCCGCGATCTTTTCCACGCGAACGGCGTTTTCCTGGGTGAGCGCGGCGCCCGTCAACGGGTCCCAACGCAACGGTGTATGGTCGAGTGGGCCGACGCCCAAGGCTTGAGCGCCGCCGGCATCAGCGCCAAACGAACGCCCGCCGGGGGCGGCCGACGTAAAGATACACGCCGGATGCAGATACGGCGTCGTCTCCACGCGCACGCAGTCGCGGCCCATATCGCTCACGAGTTCGACGATCTCGCCGTCGGCAATACCCATGCGAGCGGCGGCATCGGCATTCATCTGCACGGCATCCAGGTCCGATCCAGCCTCGGCGGCACCTTGGGCCGCAAGCCTTCGCGAGGTATGCGACTCAAAGGGACGGTTGCCGCTAATGAGGCGAAACATTCCCGAACCGGGCTCCACCATGGGCGCGATCCAGTTGGGTACACGACCCAGGCCGGCTCGTTCCCATACGTCGCTTGCCAGCGCAATTTTGCCGCCATCCAAGGAAATCGCTGGCTCGCCCGTACGCGACGGCAACGCAACACCCGTGTCGGCCCAGCCGCGCTCCTTGAGCTCGTCCAGATTGATCCCAAAAGGCGCCACCTGGGCAGCTGCCAGATCGTCAGACGTAAACTGGAAGTACTCACCCACGCCACACGCCTGCGCCAGACCGGCAAAAATCTCCCGACCGGGACGTGTGTCGTCATGCTGCACGGGCAGCACGGCATTGCGGTAGAACACGCGAGCATCGTTGGCACCCGTCACCGTTCCCACGCCGCGGTCGGCCTCCAGATACGTCACGTCGGGCAGCACGAAGTCAGAAGCGCGCGCCGTCTCGGACCAGCGAATATCAATCGTCACGAGCAAATCGAGCTGCTGCAAAATACTCAACCAAGCCTGCGCATTGCCATAGCCCGCGCCGGGATTGCTGGCGTAAACGATCAGCCCGCGCAGGTCCCCGGCAAGAATCGACTGACCGATGGTCGTGCACAGACCGCGCACCGGATCGACCAGTGGATAGCGCTCGGACCCCAACTTGGGCTCACGCGGCACCAGCGGCGTCGCGAAACGCACAGGGTCCAAGTCGCCCAGCGCAAGCGGTGTGGGTGGATTGAGCGCGCCGCCCGCATGCCCAATACAGCCCAGCAGCACATCGACCATGCAGATAGCTCGCGCCGTCTGCGTACTGTTGGCATACGCGATACCGATGCCACCATGAAAACCCGCATCCACCACAGCGGCAGGCGCGGCGGCAGCGAGATCGCGCGCAGTCGCGCGGATGTCGTCCGCCGGCACGTCGCACATCGACTCGGCCCACTCGGGCGTCCAAGCAGCAGCAGCCTGCGCCAGCTCATCAAAACCCATGGTATAGCGGGCAACGAACTCGTGGTCGTACAGGCCCTCGGCAATCAAGACATGCGCAATGCCCAGCAGCAAGGCAAGGTCACAGCCCGGGCGCACGCGCAGCCAGCGGTCGGCAAGCGCAGCCGAGCCACTGCGCCGGGGGTCGACCACGATAATCTTCGCCCCACGGCGACGGGCATCGTTGAGCGCATCAACGGCCCCCATCGTCGACGAATCGACGATGGAACGCCCCAGGTACATGATGCAATCGGTATGCGCAAGGTCGGAGGCGGGGCTGTAGCCCAGGCTGTGCTCCCAACCGGTAAGTCGGCTTACCTCGCAGGCACCGTCGGCACCGTACACGTTGGGCGAGCCCAGCGCATGCATAAAGCGATACGCCCAGTAGCGGTCGAACGAGGGCACGCCGAGCGTCATGCCCAGCGCGCGCGGACCATGCCCGTCAACAATCCCCCCAAGGCGCGCAGCGATCTGCGTAAACGCCTCGTCCCAGGAAATCGCATCAAACCCCGAGCCATCTCGGCGGCGTCGCATGGGGTGCACAATGCGG
Source organism: uncultured Collinsella sp. (assembly GCA_958445985.1). Lineage (GTDB taxonomy): Bacteria > Actinomycetota > Coriobacteriia > Coriobacteriales > Coriobacteriaceae > Collinsella. The sequence continues at coordinate 28,863 of CAUCUN010000008.1, forward strand.
TCACGCTCGTCAAACGGCATTGCCAGGCGATGCCGTCCGCGGGCGCACAGGGCACGCGCCGCGCACGGATGCCCCGGCACCGGCAACTCGGCCACCACACGCCCATCCTCAACATGGGCCGCAAAGGCGCAATCGGCATAGCATCCCCCGCATGTCGTCACCACGAAGCGACCGTCATGCATAGTTCTCGATGCCATCTCGATTATTCCTTCCAGCTCAGGGGTTCAGGCCCCACCGCACCACAGCTCTGCCGCCAGCTGCCGCGACGCAAAGCCCGCAGCATCTACCGCAGCAAGACACGAAGAGCCTCCCAAAAGGCAAACGCCCCTCGGGAGGCCCGTACGTCATTCCGGCTTATTACGCCTCGGACTTCTTGGCGTAGATAAACCAGTAGCCGAGCGCGACCAGAACCGCGCCGCCCACGATGTTGCCCAGCGTGGCGGCGGACAGGTTAAACGCAATGCCCGCAGCGTTGAGCGCATCGGCGCCGGCGACGTCGGCACCATAGCCGCACGCGTGCATCACGGCACCCATGGGCAAAAAGTACATATTGGCAACGCAGTGCTCAAAACCGCAGGCCACAAAGGCGGCGATGGGCAGCAGAATGCCCACAACCTTATCGACCACGGTCTTGCCGGCGGTACCGATCCACACGGCCAGGCACACAAAGATGTTGCACAGGATGCCGCGGAAGAAGATCGTCACCCAGTCGACCGTCACCTTGCCGGCGGCGACGCTCACCATGGAATTGGCGACCGCCTCGCCGTTGAGCTTATAGATGCCGGCCATGTACACCAAAAAGACGATGAACAGGGCACCGACAAAATTGCCGACCCACACGACGACCCAGGCCTTGAGCATCTGAGCCAGGGTAATCTTTTTGCTCTTGAGCGCGCAGACCATAAGCGAATTGCCGGTAAACAGCTCGGCGCCGCACACCAGCACCAGCACCAGGCCCAGGCAAAAGCACAGGCCGCCCACGACGCGCTGGGCACCCCAGCCCAGCGTGCTATCGCTCAAAAACACCGTAAAGAACAGGCCGCCGAAGGCGATGAACGCACCGGCGAACATTGCCAACAGAAAGGCCTTAGCGACCGGCAGGTTAGCCTTGGTCACGCCGGCGACCTCGGTCTTGGCCTCGATCGCGGCGGGCGCCAGACAATCGGGAGCGGGGTACTCTGCCTTGGAATCTGCCATGTCAATCACTTCTTTCCTAATCAGCAGGGACAAGCGCTCCTATAGCTCCTGCCCCAAGCGGACAAAGTGGGAAAAGTCGTTGGCGGCCACGGCGTCGTACACGGCGTCGACGGCGTCAAAGACTTCCGGGGACATGGGGTTGTAGAACTCCGTGTCGCCCGGCTGAATCCCTATGAAGACGATATCATCACACGATTGCTCAATCTCTTCGATCAGAATCGACAGGGGAAGCGAATGCGTGGTGAACATCGACTTGCGGGCCACATCGCGCTTGTCGAGCAAACGGATGGCACCGACGGGCAGCGCCATGTCGGCGGCATCGACCAATACCAAACGCGGCGGACGTTCGCGCTTGACCTCGATGATGTCATCCTCGGGCGTCTGACCACCGTCGATGGTGTACCAACCGGCGATGGGCGTGTCCTCCATCTTTTTGGAGAGCACGGGGCCAGCGGCATCGTCGGCACGCAGCACGCTTCCCGCCGTGAGCACGATACCCGCAAACGGGGCGCCGTTCACACGTCCATCCACAACGCGATCCATTACTGCAACCTTCCCGTCAGATACACGCCCGAAACATCGCGCACGCGCTCCACCAAATCGCGGAACTTCATTAAGAACGCGACCTGCTGGGCATGCAGGCCAAAGTCGTCGTCGAACACCGAGATGCCGGCCTTGGCCGACCCGCGAAAACCGCGCTCGTCGAGCAGCGCATCGCAGGCCTCGAGCAGCGACGGCACCGCCGCCTTGTCGAGCTGGCACTCGCCAAAGGAGCGGATGGCCTCAAACTTGATCTTGGCCTCCCCCTCCGGCAGCGCGTCGATAAGCGTATAGAACACGTTCACCGGCACCGACAGGCGCGGCTCAAAGCAATCGAGCACGCCGGTGTGGTGGCCCACGGCGAGCGTGTAGTACAGCACGTCGCAGGCCTCCTGGGGAACGTCTTCCTCGGTCTCCACAAACTTACGCGTGAGCTCGTAGAAGACCACCTGGTCGGGCGCATGGCCCAGGCAGGGATCGGCGACGCCCTCGGCGGCCTCGTCGCTTGCGCGCGAGGCATCGCCAAAGGAGCCGCCGAGCATACCGGGACCCGCAAAGTAACCAGAGCGGTCCGTGAGCTCCATCTAGCGACCTCCGGCCAGCACCAGATCCTGCAGCGCCGAGTACACCTCGACGCGGCGCGGATCGTCCTGCTTGTCGATGAGCAACGCCATGGCACCGCGGATATCGCCCTTGGGCGCGCCCTCGAGCGTGTCCATAAACTCGTTGGCCAGGTCGCGGCCGTAACGGTAGCCGCTCATGGCGCGAGCCTCGCGCTCGATGGCAACGCGCAGCTTGTACGGCACGCCGGGGTGCAGAATATCGGCCTGCTCGCCGGCAGCCTCCACCGTGGTCTCGGCATGGAGCTTTTGGTCCAGCAGGCCAAGTGCCATGGCAAAGCCGTAGACGGTCTGCGCGGGGCTGGGCGGGCAGCCGGGGATGTAGACATCGACCGGCAGAATCTTATCCGTGCCGCCCCAGACGCAGTAGTTGTCGTAGAAGATGCCGCCGGTGCAGCCGCACGCGCCATAGGACACCACGATCTTGGGATCGGGTGCGGCCTCAAACGCGCGCAGGGCCGGCATGCGCATGGCACGCGTCACGGCGCCGGTGTACAGCAGCACATCGGCGTGACGGGGCGAGGGCACGACCTTGATGCCAAAGCGCTCGACGTCAAAGACGGGCGTGATGGAACCGAAGATCTCGATCTCGCAGCCGTTGCAGCCGCCGCAGTCGACACGGTAGACGTACACCGAGCGCTTGATCTTCTTAAGAAGGGTCGCCTTGGCCTTCTCGATGCTCTCGTCGAGCTCGATCTTGGTCGGGCGGTACTGAAGCCGCTCGGGCAAAAGCGTGGGTTCGGCCATGGTTACTCCTCCTTCGTATCAAAATCCATGATGATGCCCTCGACCGGTGCAGGACCGGCGGGGATCTCGGGCGCATCGGGGTTGAGCTCGCGGTCGATATACTCCGGGTTCACGCCGTGGCCGCCCAGATACTCCATGCCGGGGCCCTGGGGCTCACCGGACGCAAGCGTCTCGTTGGCAGCCATGCCGGCAGCGTTGCCGGTCTTTACGGCCGAGGCGGCGCGCAGGGCGTCGAGCTCGCGCTTGCACTCCTGGCACATACCGACGGTACGGGCAGCCTGCTCGGCCTCCATGCCGCCGGCCTTTTGCAGCAGGCGCTTGGCGTAGTCGATCTCCTTGTGCGGGGCAAACGGCTTGCCGCAGCGCGAACAGTGCTCGAGCGTGTAGACGCTCTTGCTGGTGAGGTCGTCCTTGCTCATGACGGCCAGCTCAAACTCCTCGGTGAGCTTGATGGCCTCCATGGGGCAGGCTTCCTCACAGCGGCCGCAAAAGATGCAGCGGCCATAGTCGATCGACCAGGTAATGGTATCGGCCGCAAGGTCGGTGTCCATGCGAATGGCATCGGCCGGGCACGCCACGCCGCAGGCACCGCAGGCGATGCAGAGCTCGGCGTTGTGCTCGGGCTTGCCGCGCATGTCCTTGTTGGTGGGGAACGGCGCAAACGGGTACTTGACCGTCGCGTCGCCGGCCTTGGCGTTGACCTTCCAAAGCTTCAGCATATTAGAGCGCCTCCTCATCGAGCGGAGCGGCCAAGGTGCCCTCGCCCGCAAGCGGCGACTTGTCGCGCCAGACGTTCTCGAACTGCTCCTTGTCGAGCACGTGGTCGCGCTTGGCGGCGACATCGGTCACCGTCACGCGATCGGTGCAGGAGTAGCACGGGTCGAGCGAGCCGACGATCAGCGCCGCGTCGCCCACGGTGTTGCCGCGGAACATGTAGCGCAGGACCGGCCAGTTACTGTACGTGGCGGCCTTGGCGCGCCAGCGGTAGCACTTCTGATTATTGCCGAGCATGGCCCAGTGCACGTCCTCGCCGCGCGGCGCCTCGGTGGCACCGATGGCGTACTTGTGCGGGGTGTACTCCCAATCCGTGGTGAGGATGGGGCCCGACGGGCAGTTCTCGAGCATGGTCTCGATCATATCGATCGAATCGTAGACCTCCTGGATGCGAACGGCGGTACGGCCGAAGGCATCGCAGGTGTCAGCCGTGGCGGCGTGCATCTTTTGAACGTCCGGATCGGCGTAGCCGTCGAAGGGATGGTCAAAGCGCACGTCGCGGGCATAGCCCGAGCCACGCATGAGCGGGCCGACCGGCGAGAAGTCGCGTGCGATCTTGCGGTCCAAGATGCCGATGCCACTCGTACGCTCAATAAAGTTGGGCGTGGAGAGCAAGACGTCGACGAGCTCCTGAACCTCGGAGCGCAGCTGGTGGATGGTCGTGAGCGTGGAGAGCTTCTGCTCGGCCAAAATGTCGCGACGCACGCCGCCGATCACGTTGAGGCCGTAGGTCTTGCGGTGACCGGAGAGCTTCTCGGCCAGGTCCATGGACTTCTCGCGGACGCGGAAGAACTGCTGGAAGCCGGAGTCGAAGCCGGTGTAGTGCGATGCGAGGCCAATATTGAGCAGGTGTGAGTGCAGACGCTCGACCTCGAGCATGATGGCGCGGATGTACTGGGCGCGCGGCGGGACATGAATGCCCTGGGCGCGCTCGACGGCCTCGGCATAGGCCACCGAGTGGGCGCAGCCGCAGATGCCGCAGATGCGGTCGGCGAGGAACGTCACGGCGTCATAGTTCAGGCGCGTCTCGGCGACCTTCTCCATGCCGCGGTGCACGTAGAACAGACGGTAGTCGGCGTCGACGATCGTCTCGCCCTCGACGAACAGGCGGAAGTGGCCGGGCTCGTCGGAGGTAATGTGCAGCGGGCCCATGGGGACGAGCGTGGTCTCCTTGCCCTTGGTGTCGGCCAAGAACTCGTAGTTTTCCATGTCGCTCGCGGGAGCGGGACGGAAGCGGTAGTCCATGGAGTCCTTGCGCAGCGGGTACAGGCCGCTGGGCCAGTCATCGGGCAGCACCAGGCGGCGACGATCGGGCAGACCCTCGGGGATCAGGCCGAACATATCGCGCAGCTCGCGCTCGCCCCACACGCAGGCGGGGACGAACGGCGTCACGGACGGGAACGTCATCTTGGCGGGATCGACCTCGGTGCGGACGGTCACCCAGCCGGGATCCTCCCCCTCCATGGAGATGACGTAGTACACGGCGTAACGGCCGCACAGGCTGCGCTCATCGTTGCCGATGATCACGGGAATCCAGCCGTAGCGCTCGTAGTACAGGTAGTGGACGGCCTCGGGCAGCTTGTCCTGCTTGACGGTAATCGTCAGCTGGTCCTCGCACTGCCACTCGACCTTCTCGATGCAGCCCGGAACGGCGCGGCGCAGGGCCTCGACATGGCTCTCGCAGCGACGGGCATACACCTTGTTCTCAGTTTCAATCATTCGTTACTCCACCTCGCTCTGAGCGGTCTCGGTACCGAACACAGCGCGGTACATCGGCGTCGCGTGAAGTTCCTCGGTGCTCTGCTCGAGCACGATGCCGGTCGCGGTCTCCACACCGTGCACGAGAGGCAGCGGGGTGGCGATGCCAAACCACAAGATCATGACAGCCAGGATGACTTCGGGGATAAGCATGAGTGCCGGGGCCTCATGCTTGCCCATGCCCTGGGGTGCATGGCCGAATACCGACTTGAGTGCGATGCGGGTGAGCGCGGAGATGGCCACGGTAAGACCGAGGGCGACCACGACGACCAGCCACATGGGACCGGCGGTAACACCGGCGACAAAAGTCAGGAACTCGGAGATGAACATGCCAAAGGGCGGGAAGGCACCAAGACCGAGCAGCGCCAGGACGGCGAGCGCGGCGGTTGCGGGAGCAACCTCGACGACACCCTGGATCTTGGCCAGGCTACGCGTGCCAAAGGCGTGCTGGATGTTGCCGGACACGCAGAAGGCAAGCGTCTTGGTAAAGCCGTGGAACACGCAGTGCAGCAGGGCCGCGGCGATACCCAGCGGGCCACCGATACCCAGGCACAGGGCGATAACGCCCACGTTCTCCACAGACGAGTACGCAAAGCGGCGCTTGAGGTCGTCCTGGCGAAACATCGAGAGTGCCGCCACCAAAATGGACAGCGTGCCGACGATCAACAGCAGAAGTTGCGGATACTCGGCACCCACGGCCTGGATGGTAAAGCCGTAGAAGCGCATGATCACAAGCATGGCACACTTAAGCAGAACACCCGAGAGCAGGGCCGAAACAGGGCTCGGAGCCTGAGAGTGGGCATCGGGCAGCCAAGTGTGCATGGGGAACAGGCCAGCCTTGGTGCCAAAGCCGATCACGATAAACGCAAAGGCGAGGCGCATGAGCGTCGGATCGAACTGGTCGGCGTACGGCAGCACGCATGACAGGAATGCGGCCTCGTGGGCGTTGGGAATCACGTCGGCGGCGTTGGCGTAGATCAGCAGTGTACCGAACAGGCCGAAGGCCACGCCGGCGGTGCAGACCATCGCATACTTCCAAGAAGCCTCGAGGGCCGTCTTGTTCTTGTAGATACCCACGAGGAACACGGTGGAAAGCGTGGTTGCCTCCACGGCGGCCCACGTGAGGATCATGTTGTTGGACAGGCACGCGAGCAGCATGGTGAACACGAACAGGCTAAACAGCGCAAAATACTGCTTGGCGCGCTCGGCGGGCATGGAGCCCTCCTCGATATCGGCCTTTACATAGGGCAGCGAGAACAGCCCCGTAAGAAAACCGATAAAGCCGATGAGCAGCACAAAGATGGCGCCCAGCGAATCGAGGTGAAACCACAGGCCAAGAGCGCTCGCGGTGTCGCCGCTCATAAGGACGTCGCCGGCCGTCATAATCGACAGCACCAGGACGGCTGCGACGGAGACCAGGTTGAGACCGGCAAACACGTTATAGGACGTGTTCTTGGGCAAAAATGCCATGACCAGCGAGAACACCAAAGGAATCGCGAGCAGGGCGAGAATCAACGTTTCCATGGACTACCCCCTCAGCTCGGACAGGTCGCGCGCATCGAGCGAGTGGGAGTCGTCCCAAATGCGACGCACGACGATGGACATGATGATGACGGCAAAGATGGCGTCGGTGGCGATACCGATCTCGATGATCTCGGGAGCGGTGGGGGCCAAAAGCGCGAGCGTCACATGGCTGCCGTTTTCCATAAGGCAGTATCCAAAGATCTGCTTCATGATGTTGCGCTGCGAAATGATGCAGGTGAGGCCCACAAAGAAGTGAGCGAAGCTAATAGCGAGCGCAGGCGTTGCGACCTCGGCCGTGGGCAGGCTGATCTGCGTCACGACGGCAAAGCAAATCGCGACCTCGACGGCGATGATGCAAATGGCCCACGCGGGCTTAAGGCCGGCCTTGAGCGATGCGTCGCTCGGCTCACCCATCTTCTTGTATGCGCGGTTGAGGATATAAGGGACCAGGACGACCTTGGTGATAAAGGCAGATCCAGCCCACATAAGCAGCTCCTGCGCACCAGTGGTGACACCGAGCGTGGCGAGAAGCCCCACGAGCACCAGCGACTGCACCGCATACCAGTGGATGGAATGTTTGATGTTCTTGGAGACGACCACCATGGTGGACGTGACGATCAGAAGGCCGCCAAGGATGTTGACGATCGAATAACCCATGTCGTTCTACCTCCTAACCGATCCAGCTGGCCGAAAGCGGGCCGCTGACGATGACCATGATGATGAGCACGATGAACACAAACGCCATCGCACGGGGAAGCGGGGCTCCCGCAGCGACCTCTTCGCTCGGCTCGCCGGGCAGGCAATAGCCCATCCACTTGAGGAACCAGGCGAAGGTGGCGACGGTCTCGGCGACCATAATGCACACGAGCACCAGGATCGCGACGTTGCCGGCACCCACAGAAAAGCCGCCGGCGATGATCTGGAACTTCGAGAAGAACGTGTTCATGGGCGGCACGCCGGCAATGGCGAGCGCCGCGACACCGAAGCCCACGCCCGAGATCGGGTACTTCTTTACGATGCCGCGAAGCTTGGGCAGCATACGCGTGCCGAGCGTAAAGGAGAACGAACCGGCGATCAGGAAGAACAGCGTCTTGGCGAAAGCATGGTTAAAGATGTGGCACACGGCGCCATCAAAGGCCAGCTGGCTGCCAAAGACCGAAAGGCCCAGACCAAAGAACACATAGGAGAGCTGAGCGATCGTGGAGAAGGCCAGCAGGCGCTTCATGTCCTTTTGCGGCAGGTACATAAGGAAACCAAAGAGCATGGTGACCATGGCGTCGATAATGGCAACCCAGCCAACGATCTCGGGAATCTCGCCGGCAGAGACGAGTGCACGCGCGAACACGCACACGCCGACCTTAACCATCGAGGCGCCATGCAGGTAAGCCGAAACAGGCGTCGGCGCCTCCATGGCCGAAGGCAGCCACATGTACATGGGAACCTGTGCGGACTTGGCCCAGGCCGCAAACAGCACGAGCAAGAGGACGATGGCCTTGAGCTTGGCGTCGAGGCCGGCAATCGCGGTGATGGCGAAGGTGCCGGTGTGGGCAAACACGATAGCAGCGCCCAGATACAGACCGAGCGCACCGATATGCGTGATGATCAGGGCCTTCATGCCGGCCTTCTTGGCCGTAGGCGTCATGTAGTAGCTAATGAGGCCCCAAGAGCAGGCACCCGTGATCTCAAAGAACACGAGCTGGCCCAAAAGGGTCGAGCTGTACACGAGGCCGGCCATGGCGCCGATGAAGGTCGCGAGGTACGCGTAGAAGCGACGACGCGGCGCATCGGGATGCTCACGGTTGTTCTCGCTCATATACGGAATCGAATAGATCACGACAAGCAGGCCGATACCCACAAAGGCGGGCGCGAGCAGCGTGCTCATGCGATCGAAGGTGAATCCCATGACGAGGGTCTGCCCAAACGAGATCAGGGGGACCTGCGTGTCGGGCATGCCGGCGCCGGCGAAATTCGCGGCGAGGGCGATGGTGCAGACCGTCGAGACGGCGGCACCCAAAACGCTGAACCACTTGGCGTACGGACGGGGGAACAGGGCGACGAGCACCGAGGCCACCATCGGGGCCGCGATAGCGACCAGGCCGAGAAGGGACAGACTGACTGCAAATGACATTGTTTCTCCCTTCTCCTACACGCCGACGACCACGAAGACAAACGCCAGAACGGCGATGCCCACGACGGCCCAGGTCTGATTGCCAAGCACCTTAAAACGCGAGCGCGAGCAAGAGTTCTCGATCACGCCGCATACGACAAAGTCGATCAGGCACTTCACCAGGAAGATGACCGCGCCCAGAACAGCGGCGGTGCCCACGGTCGCGGGCTCGCCCCAGGGGACGAAGATCGCGCAGAACCAAGCGACGACCAGGACCTGCTTCATGGACATGGCGAGCTTGGCCATCGCAAGCGACGGGCCGGAAAGCTCGGCGAGCGGACCTTCCTGAAGCTCCTGCTCGGCCTCGGCCTGATCAAACGGCAGCTTGCCGAGTTCCATGTAGCAGGCGATCGCAAAGGCGATGCCGGCGAGGATCACGGCGACCGGCGCATCGATGGCGCCCGTCATGATGTGCTGACCCATGGTGGCGATGTCGGTGGAGCCGCACACCAGGGCGGCGGCAAACAGCGCCAGCAGCATGGACGGCTCGATGAGCACGCTCATGAGCAGCTCGCGGACGCCGCCGATACCGGCGTAGGCGTTGGACGAATCCACACCGCAGAGGGCGAAGAAGAAGCGGGCGAGCGCCAGACTGTACATGATGGTGATGGCGTCACCAAAGACCGGGATGGGGCTTTGTGCCGTAAAGAGCGGCAGGCCCATCGCGAGCATAAAGGCGACGGCGAAGAACAGCGGCGGCATAATGCGCAGCGCAAAGCTCGCGTCCTCGCTCTGGGACTCGGGGCGCGCAAAGAGCTTGGCCAGGTCGCGGTAGTCCTGCATGATGCTGGGGCCGCGACGGTTGTGCATCTTGGCGCGGATCACGCGGCCGAGACCGGAGAAGAACGGCGCGACGGCCATAACGACCACGCCCTGCAGAACGGCAAGTACGATGTTGTTCATGCTCTCCCCTCCTTAACCCATTTGCACGGCGAGCACGAGGAACACCACGAGTGCCGCGACGATGTAGCAGATATAGATGCTGTAGTTGCCGCCCTCGAGCTTAGTCGCGAGGTCGGCGAGCTTCTCGACACCCTTATGCGGGGCATCGACGAGAACCTTGTCGGGTACGGGCTCCACAGCCTCGGCCACACCGGTGAGCTTCTGGAAGAAGTGCGCGATGGACCAGCAGACGGCCGTGCAGCGGTCGCGCAGCGTGTAGAGCGGCTGCATAAACCAGGACACCTCGGAGGCAAAGGTCGTGGCCACGACGGGCATATGCTCGTTGGGAGCATAGCCGCATGCCCACGGCTGGGACTTCTGCACCTTGCCGACGGTCTTGAGCTTGCGATAACCGCAGGCAAGGCCGACGAGCACCACGAGCGCAATGGCGATCGCGGGCGTGGAGGTGGCGGCGCCGGAGTACTGGTTCATGAGCTCCATGCCCTCGGCGGCAAATACGCCACCGTACGGATGCAGCACGGACGCGGCGACATCGACCAGCACGGGCGCGATCATGGGAGCGCCAATGCCCAGCACGACGCAGATGGCCGCGAGCAGGCCCTGCGCAAACACCATGGGGGCGGGAACCTCCTTGGCATTGGCCGCGGCCTCGGAGCGGGGCGCGGAGGCGAAGGAGACGCCATAGGCCTTGACGAAGCACGTGACGGCCAGAGCGCCGGTAATGGCAAGCGCGACGGCAGCGAACACGGCCACGATCATGACGGCCTTGTCGCCCTGCATGGCGGCATTAAACAGCGACTGGTAGGTAAACCACTCGGACACAAAGCCGTTGAAGGGCGGGATGGCCGAGATGGCAAGCGCGCCAATGAGGAAGCAGATGGCCGTTGCCGGCATACGACGGAACAGGCCGCCCATCTTCTCCATATTGCGCGTACCCGTGGAGTACAGCAGCGCACCGGCGCCCAAGAACAGCTCGCCCTTAAACATCGCGTGGTTAAACGTGTGGTAGAGGGCGGCCATCAGAGCCAGGACGGCGATACCGACCGAGTTGAGCGCCATGGCGGCCATGGAGGCGCCGACGCCGAGCAGAATGATGCCGATGTTCTCGACGGAGTGATAGGCCAGCAGGCGCTTGATGTCATGCTCCTGCAGGGCGAAGGCCACGCCGAGGACCGACGAGATCGCACCGAAGACCATGACCATAAGGCCCCACCAGACCTGAACGCCCGAGGCGGAGAGCAGGTCGAGACCAACCTTGAGAATGCCGAAGATACCGATCTTGATCATGCCGCCGGACATGAGGGCCGACACGTTGGACGGCGCCTCGGGATGCGCCTTGGGCAGCCAGCCGTGCAGCGGAATGATACCGGCCTTGGCGCCAAAGCCAAAGAAGGCGAGCACGAAGCACACGGATGCGACCGCGGGGCTAAACTGCGTGGCGCGGAAATCCGCAAAGGCAAACGAGCCACCGGCGAAGTTGGTCATGGTGAGGAAGCTCGCCATGATGAGCACAAAGCCCACGTGCGCGATTACAAAGTAGAGCCAACCGCCATGAATGGAGTTCTCGTTCTCCTCGATCACGACCAGGAAGTACGAGGTCAGCGACATGAGCTCAAAGGCGACCAGGAACCAAAACACGTTGTCGGCGGTAATGACGAGCATCATGGACGCCACGAAGGTGTTAAAGAAGAAGCCAGCGCGGCCCTTTTTGCCCGGGTACTCATCAAAGTAGTTGAGACCGTAGATCGAACCGGCAAACGCGAGCACCGAGATGAGCGCCACGAACAGACCGGACAGCTGATTGAGCAGCAGCTGGAAATGGGCAAACGGGAAAAACACGATGGTGTCGACCGACGTGACATCGCCCAGCACGGCCTGGATACCGGCCACAAACGAAAGCACCGCGGCGGCGGCGCCGATAAGGCAGCCGGCGGTCTTGGCGGCGTTATCGGCCTTGATCAGCAGAACCGAGGCGAGCGCACCGATGCACGAGACGGCAAGCGATGCGATAAACAGCGTCATGCTATCCATTGTTTACGCTCCCTTCTGCTTTCTCGGACAAGCCCTGGGCCACAGCGGTAACGTCGACAACCGGACCGTTTTCGATCGAGCGCAGGCGCTTGGCCTCGTCGAGCTCGCGATCGGCCGCGCCGCCCATGACGGTCAGCGCCTTGGTGGGGCACGCCGCCACACAATGCGGGCCGTCCGGATCGAAGGCGCACAGGTCGCACTTCACAGCGCAGGTGTACTGGCCGGGAGCCCACGTAAGCAGGCTGCTCAGGGACTTAGGATACGAAGGCGTCGGGTGGCACATGCCTGCGACACCGGCGATAGACGTGCCATCGGGATGGATGGCTCCGAAGGGGCACGCGATGGCGCACAGCCTGCACCCGATGCACTCCTGCTCCTTAACGTGGATGCGGTCGCCATCGTGCTCGATGGCATTCACCGGGCAAACCTCGGCGCAGGGGGCACCCTCGCAATGGTGGCAGGCAAGGGCGGCCGAAATACCGCCGGTCTTCACGAGCGCCAGGCGCGGCGTATCCTGAAGACCCTGCATCCGGTGGGCGTCGGCACAGGCGGACTGGCATGTTCCGCAGCCGATGCACCTCTCCGGGTTGATGTCGATGAAGCGGTTCATCCCCACTTCCTTTCAAAATAACGGGCCGGGCTCCCGAACGTACGGGACGCCCGGCCCAAAAAGCCAACGAGAACGGGACTACACGATTTGATTCACGTGTGTCTCGTCGTCGAACTTGGCGGCGCCAGGCTCAACGTCCTGGGGAGCGGCGGCGTCCACCAGAGCCTGCTTGAGCTCGGTATACTGACGCTCTACCTCGCCCTCTGCCCAAACCTGGTCGGCAATGGCGTCGACCTGGCAGGCGGAGAACTTGTCCTCGGGCGTGTGCGAGACCGGGTCGACCTTGTGCATGGTCAGCTCGTTGCACTTGCCGATCCACCACTGGTAGGTCATATAGACCGTGCCCTTGTTGATGCGATCGCTTACGTCGGCGCGGCTGTATACCTGGCCGCGGCGGCTGTGAATCGAGACGATGTCGCCGTTCTTGATGCCGCGCGCCTGGGCGTCCGCGGGATTCATGCGGACAAAGCCGGGCTCATCGGCAAGCAGCGCCAGCGTCTTGCAGTTGCCGGTCATCGAGCGGCAGCTGTAGTGGCCGACCTCACGGACGGTGCACAGGATGAGCGGGTACTCATCGTCGGGAAGCTCGGAGGGCGCCTCCCAGTCGTGCGCCATCAGGTTGGCGCGGCCGTCCTTGGTGGTGAACTTGCCACCAGCGAACATGTCGGCCGTGCCGTGGTCGTTCACATCGGTGCTCTTAACCGGCCACTGGGCGTAACCGCCCTCGGGAGCCATCTTCTCGTAGGTTGCGCCCACAAAGTTGGGGCACAGGCTAATGCACTCGTTCCAGATCTGCTCGGTGTTGTCGTAGTGCATGGGGTAACCCATGCGCGTAGACAGGTCCGCGAAGATCTCCCAGTCGTGGCGGCACTCGCCCTTGGGCGGAACAGCCGCGTCAAAGTGCTGGAAGCTACGGTCGGATGCGGTAAAGACACCCTCGTGCTCGCCCCAAGAGGTGGCAGGCAGGATGACGTCGGCGAGCATGGTCGTCTGCGTCATAAAGATGTCCTGGCAAATGAACAGATCCAGCTCGGAGAGCGTCTTGCACATTCCGGCCGAATCGGGCTCGGTCTGCACCGGGTCCTCGCCGTAGTTGTAGAAGCAGTGCACCTTGCCCTCGTCGACCAGGTGGCCCAGGTCGGTGAGCTTGTAGCCCTCCTCGAGCGGGAGCTTTTCCTCGGGCACGCCCCAAGCCTTGGCAAACTTGGCACGCACTGCCGGGTCGGTGACCTTCTGGTAGCCAGGGTACAGGTTGGGCAGCATGCCCATATCACAGGAGCCCTGGACGTTATTCTGGCCGCGCACGGGCGCGAGACCGGAATTGGGTTTGCCGATCTGGCCGGCAACGCAGGCGATGGAGGCGATGGTGTGCACCGTCTTCAGGTTCTGCTTCTGCTGGCATACGCCCATGCCCCAGCCAATGATGGCAGAGGGCTTCGCCGTGGCGTACATCTCGGCAGCTTGGTGGATCAACGCGGGCTCGACACCCGTGATGTCCTGTACGGATTCGGGAGTGTAGTTCTTGATGGTCTCCCACCACTCGTCAAAGCCGTTCGTGTGCTCGGCGACGAATTCCTTGTCGTAGAGGCCATCGTTGACCAAGCAGTTGGCAAAGGCGTTGAGGAACGCGACGTTGCAACCATTCTTGATCGGAAGGTAGAGATCGGCGATACGCGCGGTTTCGATATGGCGCGGATCGGCGACGATGATCTTGCAACCCTTTTCTTTGGCTCGCACGATACGCCTTGCGACGATGGGGTGCGAATCGGCAGGGTTATAGCCGAAGAGGAAAATGCAGCCCGCATCCTCCATACCGGGGATGGAGCATGACATGCAACCTGAACCAACCGTGTCCATCAGACCGAGGACAGTAGGGCCGTGTCAAGTACGGGCGCAGTTGTCCACGCTGTGGGTGCCGATGCACGCACGCGTAAACTTCTGCATAACGTAGTTCGCCTCATTGCCGCCGCCTCGCGAAGAGCCGGTGGTCATGACAGCGTTAGGACCATATTCGTCAATTATGGCCTGCATCTTAGATGCGGTGAAATCCAGTGCCTCGTCCCAGCTTACGCGCTCAAGATCCGCGCCCTTAGTGCGGCGGATCATCGGGTGCAGTACGCGAGGAGTCAAGATCTTGGTGTCGTTGATGAAGTCGTAGCCGCTCATGCCCTTAAGGCACAGCTCGCCCTGATTGGTGATGCCGTTGAGCGGTTCGGTACCCACGACCTGGCCGTTTTGGACCAAGAGGTTAAACTGGCAACCGGCGCCGCAATACGGGCAGATCACTTTATGCTTCTCCATGACACCCTCCTTCCTTTCTCTGTTACCGATTAATCGGTACGTATTTGACAATCGTTGGGCTTGTATGGCCGCCCGCCTACGCCTCGTTTTCGATGGTGGCGCGGGCACGCTCGGCAGTCAGTTCCGCCAGGCGCTCATCGTCTACCAGGGTGAGGCCCTTGGTCGGGCACGCCTCGGCACACGCCGGACCGCCGGGACGGTCCACGCACAGGTCGCACTTGAGCACGAAGCTCTTGGTCTGCGAACCCACGCGAACGTCGCCCATCAAGACCGGAACCTGCGTGGTCGCCACGCTCACGGCGCCAAAGGGGCATGCCATGACGCAGCTCTTGCAGCCGATGCAGTTGTCCTCGTTGACGCCGATGCGATGGTTCTTTGGATCAAAGAACAAGGCGCCCGTAGGACAGGCCTTCGCGCACGGGGCATCCTCGCAGTGATGGCAAGCCACCGGTGCGGAGATCTCGTACGTACGCGTCACGCGCAGGCGCGGCGCGGCGATGTTACCGGGGATGTCGTGCGCCTCGATACACGCCGCCATGCAGGTTTGACACCCAATGCAGCGCGAAGAATCGGCTACGACTCGCTTATTACCCATGTTGTTCACTCCCTCCTGAATCCCTTGTCGGAGAGACCCTGTCGACATTGACCCAAGCCGCCCGTGGCCTGGCATCGACGTATCGAATGCATACGGCGAAACATGCACTCGGTAGAGTTTCTCCAACGATATACAGGTTAAATATACGCAGTTGCAGGGGGCAAACTTGAGCATAGGCCCTGCAATACGAGTGTATTGCAGGGGTTTGGGCTGGTTGGGATTATTCTCTGGAAGCTATAAAGGCGAGTGTATTACATGCGTACACCTCTGAGATTTTTACGCGCTCTCATTTTGGATGTACTACGCTTGTATTCGTGTTAATGGTTATTTACTTGAGTAAAATAAAGTAATGGTTATAAGATTCTATGATGTCGGCACATGCCGCATTTGACCGACTATATTGCACGTTAGCTAAGGGAGGGCAGTGATGTCATCGACGCAAAAACGAGCCATCCTGCAGGTGCGCATTCGCGAAGAGGACAAACAGCATGCCGAGCGCCTCTACGACGCCATGGGCACATCGCTTGCCGAGGCCGTTCGCCTTTTTGTCGCGCAGAGTATTTTGATGCGCAAGCTTCCCTTTCAGCCGGTCGCCGTGCGCTCAAAGGACGGCACCGCCGCCTATGGATCGCTCAAAGCATATGGAGATCCCAATCGCCGCTCCGAGGAGCGCAATGCCTGGATTGAGTACCTTGCTACAAAAAGCGACGATTCGATTTTGGGTCCCGAGGAAGTAGATATCCATGAGTAGCACCATCATCGACGAGACTGTCATCCTGCGCTACCTGCTTAACGACGACGAAGTTCTGTCACCGCGCGCCGCCAAGGTCATCGCCACACGCACCGCTCGCGTCTACCCCGAGATTATCACGCGCGTCGTGGTCACGCTGCGCGACGTCTATAAGGTTCCCCGCGCTGAGATTGCTACGGCCATGAGAAGGCTGCTCGATGACGTCATGGTCGACGAGCCCACCGTTGTCGCCCTTGCCGTCAAACTCTTTGGCAAGACCCATATGGACTTTACCGACTGCCTCCTCGCAGCCCGAACCGCCATCTACAACGATGATGTCGTGAGCTTTGGCAAGCCCATCATCCAAGGCATGATCGATTACCGCCGCAAGCGCCAAACCGCCGCCGATGCTCGCGACCGCGCCGCCGAAGCCCACAGCCGAAGCACCGACTCCACCATCGACAAGCTCCGCCACCGCCCCCGCAGCTAACCCCCATCCCCTTCTAAGTCGCGTTGAAATAGTTCCTGGATTTAGGCTTATTCGAGCTTTCCAGGAACTATTTCACCGCAACTTTCTGTAAGGGTGGTTTTTAGTGCCGCCGAGGGGCACTAATCAACCGTTTGCCGATATGTTTGGCTCTGACTCATGACTCTGACCTGTCCCGTCAAGCTTTTAGTCAGTTCATGGCAAGGTCTGGCGGACCAAATATGGGATAGCGTAGTGTCATTCACTCCCCCTCGAGACCATGGGGTCGAAAATGAGTCATGATAAACGCTGTTCCAAACCGCAAGCAGAGCTATTCTTCCGGTTATTCGAGGCCCATCATGGCGGGCATCTGTTTGTAGCTACCAAAAAATGGGATGAACGCTGTGCCTACGCGCTCATGCAAAAAGAGATGATTATTCGACTCTACAACCATGTCTACGCTGACCCCGCGTATTGGAATGACCTCGGCGTCGAAGATCGCATCTTTCAATTGGCATCCGCTATTGCGGTCGTTGAACCGGATACCGTGTTTTGTGGAGCAACGGCGGCACTGCTCTATGGCGTCGGTTCTGCATATTCGCTTCTCGACAAGGTGCAAGTGCTGCTGCCGCGTTCCACCAGACGCGATATGTACGAATTCGTTGAATACCGACGCTGGCGGCCGGGCGACGTATGGCAGCTCGGCCCGTTTACGTTAACGGATCCATATCGCACGGTGGTCGACATCGCCCGAACGAGCGCTTTTCGATATGCACTAGGCTATGTCGACGGGTTGGCTCGTGAGTACGGTGTCGAGCGTGAAGAATTGCGTGCATATGCACAAGCGAACTGCCGCGGACTGCACGGCATCGCGCGCGCATTTGACGTTTTTGAACACATGGATGGCAGATCGGATAACGGTGGAGAATCCGAGGCACGGGCGTCAATGATTCTGGCGGGAGTTGCCGCTCCCGAACTTCAGGTTGAAATCACTCGACCGGGAAACGCCGGCTATTATTTGGCAGATTACGGCTGGCAGATGCCAGACGGCTCTTGGATGCTGGCTGAGCTGCATGGACTAGGCAAGTTTGAGGACGATGCCCAAAATGATCCGGAACATACTGCGGCAAAAACCTATCGAGCTGCCCTCATGCGCGACGCGAACCTGCGTGCCATGGGCCACAACGTCATTCATTTCAAGCTCTCAGACACCTACGATGTCAAAGCGTTCGGCTCCATGATGCGCGGCTACGGCATACCAACCACAAAGCCCTACGCAGACTCCTGACCGGCTGCCCTCATCTTCTCGACAACAGAACCCATCATCGACCCAGCCCGCTCGGCCTCAATAAGTTGCGGTGAAATAGTTCCTGGATAACAGCTTTTGCGGCTAATCCAGGAACTATTTCACCGCAACTTAGGTGGGGATGTGGGGTCCCGGCATGTATATGAAAACGGCTCTGGCACCAAATAGAGCCAAAGCCGTTAAAACTATCCTATGGAGCGGGCGACGGGAATCGAACCCGCGTCATCAGCTTGGAAGGCTGGGGTTCTACCATTGAACTACGCCCGCAAGATATGGTCGGGACGACAGGATTTGAACCTGCGACATCCTGCTCCCAAAGCAGGCGCGCTACCAAACTGCGCCACGTCCCGAAGGTGTTGAGCAGCTAAGGTCTAAACCTTGCGTGTCCCAAAGCGAAGGAAATTATAGGGGAGACTCCCCGCCTGTGCAAGCGCAGAAACCCTAGCTCCTCGAATGTGCAACAAAACGACTATGGAGCAGGCCGATTACAAAGGCAACCACGGCAACCGGCGCCCACGCGGCACCGATATCCGCCAGCGGCAGCACATCAAACGGTAGCCACGCGCCCGCGAAAAACGCATCGCGAACCGAAGTGATTACGCTCTGCACCGCGACAACGCCGCCGACCCAGACCCACACCTGCGGATGCGCATCGCAAAAACCGTGCACCAGGCCCATAAGTACCAGCACAATGGCAACGGGATACAGAGCATTGAGCATAGGCACCGAGAACATAAGGATCACGTCGAGGCCTACGTTGGAGAGCACGCACGAAAACGCTGCAAACACAAAGGCGAGAACCGCGAAGGGACGGCGCATGGCCTCCTCGGAAGCCTCCGCTCCCCCTTCGACCACATACGTCTCGCAGAAGTACCGCGAGCAGCAGCTAATAAGGCCGATGCACA
Organism: uncultured Collinsella sp.; assembly: GCA_958445985.1. Classification (GTDB taxonomy): domain Bacteria; phylum Actinomycetota; class Coriobacteriia; order Coriobacteriales; family Coriobacteriaceae; genus Collinsella. The sequence goes on from CAUCUN010000008.1 coordinate 48,037, forward strand.
CGTTCATGCAGGCAAGGAAAAAGATCGCAAAGACCACGACCGTGCCGGCAAGGCCAAAGTGCATGGAGGCAGAGCAGGCAAGGATGGCGGCGCCGTTGGTGGCATCGGGCATCACGGTGCTGAGCTGCGTGCCGGCAAGCGCCAGGCCGCAGTAGATGATGGCCATGAGCACGCCGGCGATCACACCCGAACGCGAAATCTCGAAGGCCACGCGCTTGTCATCGGTAACGCCCAGCTCGTGGATGGTCTCGGCGATGATGATGCCAAAGGCGAGCGACGCGAGCAGGTCCATGGTCTGGTAGCCAGTCAAAAAGCCCTGCACGGCAGCACCGGCATTGTAGGGAGCCTGCGGCGCGGCAGCGGGACCCAACGGCGAGACCACGGCGGCACCCACGACCAGCACGATGAGCGCAATGAGCGCGGGGCCCGTAATGCGGCCGAGCACGCGCGTGATGACGCCCGGACGCAGCGTGAGCACAAACGCGACGACAAAGAAGCCAACGGCAAACACCAGGCGAGCCGTGCCAAGCGAGACGCCCTCGGGCAGCAGCGGCACCAGCATCTCGAAGGCCGTGGAGCTCGTGCGCGGAATAGCCAGGCACGGGCCGATGGCCAGATACACCGCCGCGACAAAGAACTCACCGAACTTGGGGTGTACGCGGCCGGCAAGCTCGCGCGCCGTTCCGGCAAGCGCCACGGCGATAAAGCCCATGACGGGCAGGCCGATGGCAGCGATGAGAAAGCCGAGCATGGCGACCGGCGTGGCAGAGCCTGCCTGCAGCGCCAGCAGTGGCGGAATAATGAGGTTGCCGGCGCCAAAGAGCATCGAGAATAGGGCGATGCCGACGGTGACGACATGGTCGGAGCGCAGACCGCGCGGCGCGGATGAGGCCATAGACACACCTTTCGGGTCGAAACAAAAACGGGACGGGCAAAAACACCCGTCCCGCAAGTATATACGCTCTAGCAGGCTAAATCGCGCAAAGCGTCAATCGCAGTGTCGACTTCCTCGTCCGTGTTGAAATACCCAAACGAGAAGCGGACGACGCCCTGGCGCTCGGTCCCCAGCGCGCGGTGCATGAGCGGAGCGCAATGGGCACCGGGGCGCGTCGCAATCCCCCACCCTTGCATGAGCGCGTCCGAGATCTCGGCAGAGTCGATATCACCCACGTTGAGCGACACAATCGCAGAGCGCATCGGCTGGTCAAACGCACCGTAGAGCTTAATCCCCGGAATCTCGCGCACGCCAGCGAGAAAGCGCTCAGCCAGCGCTCGCTCATGCGCCGCGATCGCCTCGACCCCGCCTTGCGCCTCGATAAAGTCGAGACCGGCAGAAAGGCCCGCGATGCCGTGGCCGTTGAGCGTGCCCGCCTCGAGGCGCGTGGGCCACTCAAGCGGCTGCAACGCATCGAAGCTGTGCACGCCCGTGCCGCCCATGGCCCACGGAGCCACGTCAACAGCCTCCGCCACGGCCAGGCCGCCGGTGCCTTGAGGTCCCATGAGCCCCTTATGGCCGGTAAAGCACACAATGTCGAGCCCCATGGCCTGCATATCGATATGCATCGCGCCGGCAGACTGCGAGGCGTCGACGATCACCAGCGCGCCGGCAGCATGGGCCATGGCCGCCACGCGCGCAATGTCGACCGCGTTGCCGGTCACATTGGAGGCGTGCGTCACCACCACGGCACGCGTGCCCGGCGTGACCAGCCGCTCGAGCTCGTCATAATCGAGAACGCCGTCCGCGTCGCAGCCCGCATGCTCAACGGTCACGCCCTGTTCTGCCGCCAAGCGGTTGAGCGGACGTAGCACCGAGTTGTGCTCGAGCACCGTCGTGACCACGCGGTCGCCGGGGCGCACCACCCCGTTGATGGCGGTGTTGAGCGCCGCGGTGGAGTTGGGCGTAAAACAAACATGGTCAGCACGCGGGCAGCCCAGCAAGCGCGCAAGCTTGGCGCGGCAGCCGTGGATGGTACGTGCCGCATCGAGTGCACCCGACGTGGCGCCGCGCCCGGCATTGCCGAGCGAGCACATCGCCTGCGTCACCGCATCGATGACCTCCTGCGGCTTGTGCATGGTCGTCGCCGCGTTATCCAGGTAGATCATCGCACGACCTCCCACATATCAATCACGGTATAGCCCTCGGTGGGAACGCCCGCCGCGGCGAGTTCGCCGCGCAGCAGCTCCTCATCGGCAGGCAACGCCTTCCACGCCAGACCGCAGCCAGCAGCGACCTCCCCGGGCACGGGAATCGTTCGCCCGGGAAGGCCGCGCTCGATGCACAGGGACTCGCACCCCATGGCGGCCGCCGTGGTGGGAAACGTGATGACAAGCGCCGGGCGCTTCTCCCTCATGGCAACTCCAACCAATACGCTACGGGCGCACGACGCGCACAGCCTGCTCCATCTTCTCCACGATCACGTACATGTTGGTGACCTCGCCCACCGCGAGCTGGTCTTTAATGCCATAGTGGTCGAGGCAGGTACCGCAGGTAAGGATCTCGACGCCCTGCTCCGCCAGGCCCTTCAGGTCGTCGAGCACTGGCGAGCCCTCGACGGTGAGCTTGGCGCCGCCGTTGTAGAACAGCATGGTCGCGGGCAGTTCCTCCTGCTGTGTCACGGCAAAGATAAACGCCTTCATGAGCTTGTGGCCCAGCTCGTCGTCGCCACGGCCCATGCAATCGGTGTAGACGGAAATGACGAGTTTGCCCTTGCCGGCGCTTGCGTCGCAAAAAGCGGCACCGTCCTGCTCGGGGTCCACAACGGCCACGGCGCCAGAGGTCGCCACGGTCACGTGCCACTCGGCGTCAGAAACCTTCTCGACCGAGGCCGTGCAGCCCTTCTCCTGCGCCATCTTGGAGATGTTCTTGACGGCGGTCTCGTTATCGACCGAGGTCACGACAACGCCCTCGCCATCGAGCTGCTTCAGGGCTTTAAGCGTCTTGACGACGGGCAGCGGGCAGGCATCGCCCATGGCATTGACTTCAATCTTAGTAGGCATAGTTTTTCCTTTCGAAAGAACCGTTCTAGAAAACGGTAAACAGTTACATAAACGTGCGGGCTAGCGGACAACGTGGACGGCAGGACCGCCTGGCACCGGCTCGCACACGCGGCCGATTGTGGCCGCAACGCGCCCCTCAGCATGCAGACGGCGCGCAAGCTCATCCACATCGGCAGCAGGTGCCGCGATGAGCAAGCCGCCCGAGGTCTGTGGATCGTACAGCGCATCCAGCATGCCCGGCTCCAGGTCCTCGTCGGCAGCCACACGCGGGCCAAAGAAGTCCTGGTTGCGGTAGGAGCCAGCGGGGATAATGCCCAGACGCGCCATGTCAAGCACCTGATCAAAGAGCGGCACCGCCCCCGACGCAAGCTCAATCTGCACGCCCGAGCCCTCGGCCATCTCGCACGCATGCCCGATCAGGCCAAAGCCCGTAATGTCGGTGCAGCCGTGAAGCTCAAGTCCCTCGGCCAAACGAATCGGAGCCTCGTTGAGGGTGCGCATCGAGTCAAACATGGCCGCGGCCTCGTCTTGCTCGATAAGCTCGCCCTTAATGGCCGTGGCGATGATGCCCGAGCCGATCGCCTTGGTCAGCAGCAGGACATCGCCCACGCGCGCGCCGCTGTTGGCGAGCATGCGGTCGAGCGCGACAAAACCGCTCACGGACAGGCCGTACTTGGGCTCGTCATCGTTGATGGTGTGACCGCCCGCGATGGAGCAACCGGCCTCGACGCACTTGTCAGCGCCGCCCGCCAGAATCTGACCGGCGACCTCGACGCCCAGGCAGCTGGGTATGCAAAGCAGGTTCATGGCATGGCTCGGCCGCCCGCCCATGGCGTAGATGTCCGACAGCGAGTTGGCCGCGGCGATCTGGCCAAACAGAAACGGGTCGTCGACCATCGGCGGGAAGAAGTCGACGGACTGAACGAGGCCCAGGTTATCGCCGACGCGAAAGACGCTCGCATCGTCGGAGGTATCGAACCCCACGAGCAAGTTGTCGTTATGCACATTGGGTAAGTCGCCCAGGACCTGGGCGAGGGCTCCGGGAGCCAACTTAGCGGCTCAACCGCTCGCGGCCGTCATGGACGTGAGCTTAATCTGATCGTCAGTCATCGATTCCTCCTCTCATAGGTCAATCAGTTCCTCCCAGTATACGCATGGCGGCGCCGAGAGCGGACGATTTATCGCAAGCCCCCTACGCGAGCGCCTGTGCGCGAATCGCCGCGCCGATCGCTCCGGCAAAGCGAGCCTGGGGCGAGGTGGTGATCGGCGACCCCAGCAGCGCTGCCAGCCTCTCCACAACGTAAGCGTTCTCGCACAGGCCACCGGTCAGGTAGTACGGGGCGCCCGCGGCCTGCCCGGCCATAGTGGCAACGCGCGACACGACACTCTCGATCACACCGCGGGCGATGTTCTCGCGCGGCTCACCGCGACCGATCAGGCTGATGACCTCGCTTTCGGCAAACACCGTGCACATGCTGCTGATCTTGGTAGGCTCGCCGGTGCGGGCGAGGTCTGCCATCTGCTGCTGGGTAATGCCTAGGCGGTCGGCCATGATCTCCAAGAAGCGCCCCGTGCCGGCGGCGCACTTGTCGTTCATGGCAAACTTGGCCACGCGGCCACTTTTAAGCTGAATGACCTTGGTGTCCTGGCCGCCCACGTCAATCACCGTGCCGTGATCGCCAAACAGGCGCACGGCACCGGTGCCGTGGCAGGTAATCTCGGTCACGACCTTGTGCGCATAGGGCACGGCGACACGACCGTAGCCAGTCGCGACCACGCGAACATCGTCGCCCGTCACGTCATAGCCGGCCGCTGCCAGTGCCTCGCGCAGCCGCTCGGAAGCATCGACCGAGGAGAACCCGGTTGGCTGCACGCACGTCCACGCCACCGAACCCTCCCCGTCGACCACGGCAGCCTTAGCCGCCGTAGACCCGATATCGATCCCGATCCCTATCATGGCTCTCTCCCAATCTAAACATCAAAGGTAGCGGCGCGTTCAGGCGCCTTGGCATCCTCCCTCACATGTAACAAAGGGACAGTCCCTTTGTCACATACCGTCACCTACAGGGTTTCGATGAAGGCGGCGATGCGGGTCTCGATCTGACCCATGTCGCCATTGCTGTAATCGGTCTCGATCTTCATATACGGAATATCCGCACCCTCGACGGCCTCCTGCATGCGCGCGCTCTCAACGTTGAAGGCATGGCAGGCCTGTAGCACGCTCTCTACCACGCCATCGACGTGATACTTCTCGCACATGGCCAGCGTGTTTTTCATACGACCGTCGTTGGGCGTCATGACCGAGCAGTTGATATCCAGATAGCGGTCGGCGATGGCGCGCAGGATGTCGGGAGCCTCCGGATCGATCATCATGGCCGCCGTGCGCTCGCCCGAGCAGTCGTCCATGCACACGACCACGCCGCCGTTGGACTCGATAGTACGGCCGATCTTGTTAATCACGCCGCCCACCGGGCAGCCGGTGATCAGAATGCGCTTGGCATCTGCCGCGACCGGGCGCTCGCCCGCGTCGTAGGCCTCACGCAGCTTGGCAACCTTTTGCTCCAGCTGCTGTGTATAGGCCTCGATATCAAAGCTGAACGTGCCGGCAAACATGGTGCTCATCAGATCGACGCCGCTCATGGCCGCCGGCTGGTTGGCCTGCAGCGCAAACATCTCGAGCTGGGCCGCACGCAAGCGGTTGCGACGACGCACGGCGGCGCGCAGGTCGTCATCGGTAATCGTGATGCCGTAGAAGCCCTCGAGCTCCTCCTTGAGCAGGCGGCACTCCTCGTACCAGCCCTCGCGCTCGTAGGCGCGATCGCGACCCTGCGGAAGATGCAGAATGTGCGTGCGCTTGAGCTCGTTGAGTAGCTCGTACATCTTCTTCTTGCCGTCGCAGGTTGTCTCACCGATGATCATGTCGCTAAAGTACGTAAACGGGCACTTTTGCGAGTAAGCAAAGCCGTAGGTCGACTTGATGAGCGGGCAGAGATTTGCCGGCAGCACCTTCTCGGCCTCGGGAATCACCTCGTCGGACGTGCCGCACAGCGCCACGCTCGCAGCCCCCGCGGCATCGATAATCTCGAGTGGCGTATAGCTGCACAGGAAGCCGACCAGGCGATTACCGGCCTGCTTGTAATCCTTAACGCGAATAAACGCGGCCTTACGCTGCTCGTTGAACTCCTCAAACGTGGACGGCAACGGCTGCTCATTATTTTCCGACATATAACTCCTTAACAAACCTTTCAACCAACCAAGGAAACGGCTTTCCCAGGTGCCCGAGGTTGCCGTGAAAGAGAAGCGCCGTATACTTTGGTACGCAAGCGACGGTTTGAACGGCAAGATCGGGTGCCTGGGGAAGCCGCCGGGACGGATAGTCCTAAATGGTTTCCAAGAAAGCCTCAATACGCGTCTGCAGCTGGCCTGCGTCCTCGCCGGCGTAGTCGGTGGTGATATGCATAAACGGGATGCCCGCCTCCTCGGCGGCCTTCTCGACCTGGAAGGACTCCATCTCATAGAGCGTGCAGAACTGCAGGGCCACGTCGACGATGCCGTCGGCATGCAGGTCCTTGGCCATCTGGACAATGTCCTTCATACGCTGGTCGTTGGGCGTAAAGACGGCGCAGTTGATCTTAAAGTAGCGCTCGGCGATGGCATCGAGCATCTCGTCAACCGTCTCACCGGACTCATCGACCAAGTCCTTGTAATAGCGAGAACCCGTGCAGGATTCCTCGCCCACCACGACGCCGCCGGCCTTCTCGATAAGGTTGAACAGCTTCCAGTTGGGCACGGCCATGGGCGTACCGGTGTACAGGATGCGCTTGGTCCCCTTGGGTGCCACGCCCTCGCCGGCCTCGACACGCTGCTCGCACTCAGCCGCCATATCGTTAATGGCTCCGGTCAGACGCGGCGTGTCGTCCATAAAGGCTGCCTGCACGGTCAGCAGGCTGTCGAGACCGCTGATGGGCGCTGGGTCGGCAGCGCGCGTGGCAGCGAGGCGCTGCAGGGCGCGACGCTTCCCATTGACGGCGTGGATGGCGGCCTTCAGACGCTCGGGCGTAATCGTGACGCCGCACTCGTCCTCGATCTTGGCGGCGAGCTTCTTGACCTCGGCCTTCCAGGTCACGAGCGTCGACTCGTCGTGTACGTTGGGAATATCCATGACGTACATGTTCTTTTGCGTGGCAAAGAACTCATAGGCTTTCTTCTTGCCATCGCAGGTGTTCTCGCCTACCACCAGGTCGCTCGACTCAATGTAGGGGCAGACCTCGCCCAGCTTAAAGCCGGCAAAGCTCTTGATAAGCGGACAGGTGTTGCGCGGCAGGTGCTCCTCGACCTTGTCCGTTGCCCAATCGGCACCCGAGCACAGGCCCACGGGAATGCCGTCACAGGCGAGCACGATCTCCTCGGGCACGTAGACGCAGAACGAGCCCACGATCTTGGTGGCCTCGCCAGCCTCCTTCTTGTCGAGCATCTCCTTAATGCGGCCGCTATGGATGTTGGTGGCCACAAAGTCCAGGTAGGACGTTGACTTGGGGCGGTTGTTCTGCGACAGGAACATGTCCCCGTACATCTGGCCCACAGCACCCAGCAGCATGTCGTGGTCGGCAAGATTCATGCCGAGGCTCTCCCACATCGGATGGAAATCGAATTCTTCAGCCATGACGGTTCCCCTCTCGAACCAAAAACGAATAACAGCGGTATCGATGCACGACGGGCGGCGATTGCCCGGCCGTGCTCAAACCCGGAATTTTGGGGAACCTGCTTTGCGGTCGATTATTTAGTTGTGCGTCGTCTCTCCCGGAGCCGTGAACATACCTGCTCATATGCGACTCCGGGCCATATATAGGGCACGCGCGGCAACGCGGCGAATGTATGTCGTCTGCGGCATGTGCGCACCCTCCTTAACCAGTTGAGGTCAACTATATCAACGGTCATCGAACATGCGAACACCGTAGACATTCGTACGACAGCGTCGTGTACCGTCGTTTAATAAATAATTATCTCGATTGATAAGGGTTTATCATCCCTCATTCGGCGAGCGCCGGGTAATGCCGCCGAGGCTTATATCCCCGACGGCATTACCCGGCGCTATCGACAAACCAAATGGATCCTGCTGGCATCAAAATGCATGCGCAGCGTCTCGCCTGCTTGCGGTAGCCCGTCGACAGGGATGCCCACTTTGTTGACCTTCCACTGCAAACGCGTGGGCGCATCGATGCGCGGCACATCCAGCAGCACCAGCCGCTCAAAGCGTGAATCGCTCACGCGCGCCACGTGCAGGTCGTAGCTGTTGCGACCCCGCTCAGCGCGATTGTCCACGTGGAAGTAACTCGCACGAATACCCAGGTAGGCAACATCGTCGGGAACATCGCGGCCCACGTTAAAGGTCATGCCCCAGTCGAGGGCCTCAACTTCCTCGGGCCCGACCTTTCGTGTGCGGCTTGTGTTCTTACATCCCGTCAGGCGCAGTGCCGCCAGCGTCTGCGGACGGCGGACTACGTCCTCGACAGAACCGATCTCCTCGACGCACCCGTTATGCATCACGCAGATGCGCTGGCACAGGCGGCATGCTTCGTCGATGTCGTGGCTCACGTAGAGCACGGTGCGGTTGCATACATCGAACAGGTCGAGCATGTTCTGTTCGAGGGCGCTCTTAAGATAGGAATCGAGTGCGCTCATGGGCTCGTCGAACATAAAGATGCCCGGATGCGCCGCCACCATGCGGGCAAGCGCCACGCGTTGCTGCTGACCGCCCGAGAGTCGCGCGGGATAGCGGTCGACAAAATCGGCCAGACCGAAAATACCTAGATAGCGCTCGGCGAGCTTTTTGCGCGCGGCGGCGTCGCCCGCGTCCTTTACACCGGCGCATACGTTATCGGCGACCGTCATGTTGGGAAATAGTTGATAGTTTTGGAACAACAGGGCGCATTTTCGCTCCTGGGGCGACAGGTTGATGCCCGCCGCCGAGTCAAAAAAGGTCACGCCGTTGACGACGATCTTGCCCTCGTCGGGCGTCTCAACACCGGCAATGCAGCGCAGCGTGCAGCTCTTGCCGCAGCCCGAGGCACCAAGCAGCGCCACACGTTCCTCGCCGGCCTCAAGCTGCATGTCGAGCATAAACCCGGGATAACGTTTCTTAATATCCAAAACGAGCGACATAGCTTATCGACCTCCCTGCAAAGCGGCATCATCGCGCATGAGCTCGGCCAGCGCCTCGCGATCGATACGCAGGGCATCGCCGCCCGCCGGATCGAGCGAATCGCCCTGACCGGCGAGCTCTTTGGCCTGCTTGCGCTCCGCACGGGAAAGACCACGCTCGCGGTACTTTTGCGAATGTGCCGTGTACATGTTGATGAATAGGATGACCAGGAAGCTGAACGCAATTACGACCACGACCCAAAAGAGGGCCACCGACGTGTTGCCGCCCATCCACTCAAAGTAAATCGCAATGGGAATGGTCTGCGTAATACCGGCGTAGTTGCCCGCAAAAAACAGGGTGCAGCCAAACTCGCCCATGGCGCGGGCAAAGGCGAGCACCGTGCCGGCGGCAATCGAGGGCCAGCCAAGCGGCATCATAAGCTTGGTGAAGATGCGACGCTCGGACCAGCCCAGGGTTCGCGCCGCATCGAGCATCTGCGTGTCGAGGCTCTCGAAGGCTCCGAGTGCCGTACGATAGACGAGCGGGAACGACACCACCACGGCAGAGATCACCGCCGCCGGCCACGTAAAGACAATCGAGATGCCGTGCGCGATAAGCCACTGGCCCACCCCGGTCGAGCGGCCAAACAGCATGAGGAGCAGAAAGCCACACACCGTAGGCGGCAGCACCATAGGGATGGTAAAGACCGAGTCGAGCAAGCCCTTGATGCGGCTCGAGGTACCCATAGTCTTCCACGCGGCGAACAGGCCCAGCGCAAACGCGATTACTAGGGCAAGGCCGCTCGTTTTTATGGACACCCAAAACGGGCGATAGTCGATGTCGCCCAAAAAGGAGGCCAGAGAGGTCAAGGGCCCCTGCTCGTCCCGCAACACGACAGACGACGCTTCTACCATTTGGGCGCTATCAAGCCAACGCGCGCCGCCCTTGGCATCACCAGAGGCTGATGCAATCACCACATAGCGGTCCCCATCCGCACCGCGCTCGTCAAAGCCATAGGTATACCCGCCGGTCTCAAACGTTGTTTCCGCCGTGACATACCAAGGAAGATCCACGTCCCCTAGCTGCGCACCTCCCATGCAGTTTGCACTGTCGAGCTCACAGACGAGGGCCTTGAGACCCGATACGCACTCGTTGTCCTGCGGATCCAATCCATACTTCTCGACCGCCTTGGGCGATATCCACACCACAACGCGATCGGCAGCGGGCGCCACCACAAGGTCCACGTCCTCGTTAACGGGAAACCGGTAGCCCTCAGGCTGGCCCTCCATGGCACGAGCGGTCCCCTTGGCAAACCGCTCAAAACCCTCGATCCCATAGGAAAGCCCATGAGCGGTCGCAGCAACCTGGGCCCCGTCCTCAGCGTCCCCGGCAAACGCAAATCCCGGCACCCAGCAAAGCGCGAAGGTCAAAGCACAGGCGACAAGCATGCGGAATCTATTAAGCACGAAAAGCTCCAAGCGAATACAAGGACGGAGTGAAACACAAAACGATGGAATTATCGCGCCAAGCCGCACTACTCGGAAAGCTCAAAGCCGTACTTGGCCCAAATCTTCTGAGCCTTCTTGTTGGACAGGCAGAAGTCGATAAACGCCTTGGCCTCGTCGGCGTGCTCGGAGCTCTCGGCAACGGCACCCGGATACACGATGGGCTTGTGCGAGTCCTCGGGACACACAAAGGCCTCCTCGATGCCGTCGTAGCGGAAGATGTCGGAGCTGTAGACAAAACCAGCCACGCAGTCACCCGTAGAGACGTAGGCGGCAGCGGTACCGACCTTATCGGCCAGTGCGACCTTGTCGGCGATCTCGGGAGCATACTCGCCGTCGTCGCCCTCGGTGCCGGTATAGAGGCCCACGGAAGCCAAGGCCTGGTTGGCGTACTTGCCGGCGGGGACGGTCTTGGCGTCGCCAATGGCGATCTTGCCGTCCAGATTCGCGACGTCGGCGATGTCCTCGACCTTGGTGTCGGAGCCCTCGGCGCGAATAATCACGAGGTCGTTGACGAACATGTCCTCACGCGTGTCGGCGTCGACGAGCTCGGCGGTCTCAGCGTCATCCATGGTGCCCTTGGAGGCCGTGATGAGCACGTCGACGGCGGCACCGGCGCGCATCTGCTCGACAAGGTCGCCAGATGCCTTAAACTGCGTGTCGGCAAAGGTGGTGCCGGTCTGGTCGGTGTAGAGCTCCTGGACCTCGGGCAGAGCCTTCTCGAGCGAGTTGGCAGCGAAGACCTGAAGCTCGACGGTTTCCTTCTTGGAAGAGGCCTTGGCGGAGCCGGCATCGGAGCCGGCGGACTCGGAAGACTTGTTGCCCGAGCAACCAGCAAGGCCAAGGCCGGCGGCAGCGGCAGCAGAAAGCGAGACGAAACCGCGGCGTGAAACCATATCGAACATATTCAACCCTTTCGGACGTTTTGCCCGGGCACCTCACCGCGGGCTTTATTCTGTAATCAGATTATACTTCAGCGCAAATAATGATTATGAGAAATTATTCTCGCCAGAGAATATAGTTTCGAGTTAGTGTGCACCTCGGCGTCGCTTCGGCGGAAAACAAAGGCGGAGCAGCCGTTTAGGTCGCCCCGCCGCAGGTAAACCGCTTAGTTGGTATGTCCGCCGCCCGCTGTCATCTGAGCCGCGTGCTCCAGCTGGTCACTCACGGCCTCCCAGCTTTCGCGGGCGGCCTTCGTAGAACCGGGAAAGTTTACGACAAGTGTATGACCTCGTTGCATGCAAATAGCGCGCGAGAGCATGGCGCGGCGCGTCTTGGTCATGGAGTACGCACGGATCGCCTCGGCAATACCCGGCACATCGCGGTCGCAGACGGCACGCGTCGCCTCGGGCGTCACATCGCGCATCGAAAGCCCCGTACCGCCGCAGGTGAGCACGACGTTGGCGTGGCACTCATCGGCGGCTTCCACAATGGCATCACCAATCTCGCTGACGTCGTCGCGCACGACCACATGTGAGGCGACCGTCCAGCTCTGCGCCTCGATAAGTTCCTCGAGTGCGGCTCCAGCCTCGTCCTGGGCAAGATCGCGCGTATCCGAGCACGTCACAATCGAAATCTTCAGCTCCATAGCATTCCTCCTACAACACGGCGCCCTCAGGCAGGTCGACACGCACGACATCCACGACGTCGCCCGCCTTGAGCTCGCACGGTCCTTCGTCAATACGCAGCAGGCAGTTGGCCCGCTGCATCGTGCCGAGCAGCGCCGAATTCTGCGTCTTGGCCTCGGTCACCAACAGCTCACCGGTCTTGGGGTCGCGCAAAACCGTGGCGCGATCGAAGAAGCGTCGATCCTGGCGCTTCTTCACGCCGTGTGTGAGCGTCGCCTGCTGCACGGGACGCGTGCCCTCGGCAAAGCCGCGCATCTTGCGGATCGCCGGACGGGCAAGCATCTCAAAGCCCACATACGCCGCCGCGGGATTGCCCGAAAGCCCCAAATACGGCTTGCCCCCAAGTAAGCCAAACGTGATGGCCTTGCCGGGGCGCATCGAGATGCGATCGAAGAGCACCTCGCCCTCGCGCTTGACCAGCGCCGTCACGTAGTCGTAGTCGCCCGCCGAGGCGCCGCCGCTCGTAATGACAAAATCGCACTCCTGCACGGCGCGATGCACCAGCTCGGCAATCGCCTGCTCATCATCGGGCGCAATGCCGTAGAACACGGGCTCGGCGCCGGCATCGAGTGCCTCGGCCATCAGCGCCGAGGAGTTGGAATCGCGGATCTGACCGCGCGCCGGCACCTTACTCGGTGCGACCAGTTCCGTGCCCAGCGAGATGATGCCCACACGTGGGGCAGCGTGCACCTTCACGCTCGCGTATCCGGCGCTTGCCAGCAAGCCGGCGCCGGCCGGAGCCACGACCTCGCCGGCGTGCATCACAACATCGCCGGCATGGGCCTCCTCGGCGGCAGAGCGAACGTTCTCCCCCACCTTGGCCGGCGCCGAGAAGCGGACGTGCGAGCCCTCGTTGCCATCGCCGTCAAGCACCTCGACGATCTCGTATTTCACTACAGCGTCGGCACCCTCGGGCACCGGCGCGCCTGTCATAATGCGGACCGTCTCGCCCGGGCCAAGAGCACCCTCAAACACATGGCCCGCAGCCTCGTGTCCGATAACGTCGAGCGTCACCGGCGTCTCACCAGACGCCTGCGCCAAGTCCGCCGAGCGCACGGCATATCCGTCCATAGCGCTGTTGGCAAACGGCGAAATGTCGATATCGGCCACAGCATCCTCGGCCAAGGGAAAACCAGCCGCCTGCCACACGGGAATCTCTACGAGATTGGTCGGAGCAACGTGCGACAGAACAATTGACTGCGCGTCCTCCAGCGGAATGAGTTTCTCTGCCATATGCACCTCTTAATGCCACGGCGCACAACAGGAGCGCCGATTCTTTATGCTTGTCTCAGTATAATCCCCACGCGCGACCGCGATTTGGCCTGTACCCGCAAATACACCTGTCGGCCGCAAGCCGCGAAACAGAATGGAAACCAACCCACCGGCTCGTCGCTCTTGCCGCGTTTTATAATGCTTGCGTTGCAACCTAAAAGAGGAATATATGGCTCATAACAACAAACCCGAAAGCGCAAACGAAGCGCAGGATCATTCCCAGCCGCTCGACGATGGCGGCTTTTTCTCCCTTAGCGACGTCATCATGGCCGGCAGGCGTCAACTCACCCGCTCCGAGCAGCTCTTGGCCGCCGACACACGCCGCAACGCCCGCAACCTGTTTGCAAGCGCCAAACTGCTCGCGCTCGTCGTCATCGTCTCGCTCGCCATGGGTGTTGCCGCTTGGGCATTTTTGGCCTCGCTGAATATCGCGACCGATTATCGCGAGCACCACGTGTGGATTTACGCGTTGCTTCCCGTTGTGGGCGTTGCCACCGCATGGGTGTACAAAAACCACGGCCTTGCCGCCAAACGAGGTAACAACCTGGTCATCGACTCCGCCCTGGGCACACGCCTTATCCATATGCGCATGGCCGTTCTCACCTTCGTCTGCTCCACGCTCACGCACCTCACGGGCGGGTCGGCCGGTCGCGAGGGAGCCGCGGTGCAGATTGGCGGCACCATCGCCAGCAACATCTCGAGCCTCGCCCACCTCAAAAAGCATGACCACCACGACCTCATGCTCGCCGGCATCTCATCCGCTTTTGGCGCCGTATTCGGTTCGCCCCTTGCCGGCGCGTTCTTTGGCATGGAAATGTGCTTTATCGGCAAGATCGACTACACCGCGGGCATCTACTGTCTGGTCGCCTCGTTTACCGGCTACTTTACATCACTCGTCCTGGGTACCGAGTACGAAGCTAATGTCATCGCCAGCGTTCCCACCATGACACCACGGACGGTTGTCATCGTTGTTATCAGCGCCATCATCTTCGGTCTGACGGCACGTCTCTTTGCCTGGTCGGTTCGAACCGTCAAGAGCCTGTACGGTCGCTTTATCACCAATTACCTTGTTCGCGCACTCATCGGCGCGCTCGTGGTTTTGGCCGCCTATGCCCTCCTCGACGCCTGGGACTACGCCGGCCTTTCCACGTGGCTTTCCGGCGCCGGATTTGCAGGCAACACCACCCTGGCGGACGCAGCCATCAAGTTGGTCGTCACAGCGCTTACCCTGGGCGCGGGCTTCCAAGGCGGCGAGGTCACGCCCCTGTTTGGCATCGGTGCGGCACTCGGTGGCTGGATCGGCTGCCTCACCGGTCTCGACCCCAGTTTTCTGGCGGCTCTCGGCATGCTCGGCGTCTTCTGCGCCGGCCTCAACGTGCCCATCACCACCTGTATGATGGCCATCGACCTGTTCCACGGCACGGCCGCCGGCTTCTTCGTGATCGTGGCGTTTATCAGCTATCTCGCCGGCGGCCACCGCGGCGTGTACCCCGCCCAGCGCATCATCTCACCCAAGCGCCGTTCTCTTATTGTGGATGAGGGCGGTACGGTAGCGGAGGCTATCGAGCGCCACAACGACCTGATAGAGTAGATCTAATAATCACCGTGCAGCCACAATCGGGGGCAATTCGACCTGAGCGCGACCGCACCGTCATGTCACACGCCGGGAGTCGCCCCATGCACGCAACTGATTTTGGTCGCACGCTCATCATCGCCAACCCAGCCGCCCAGTCGGGTGCGGCACGCAAAGTTGCCGAGCGCCTGCAACGCTTTTTGGACATGACAGCACGCGCATCCCAGTTTGACCTGGTGCTGACCGAGCGCATGGGACATGCCAAGGAACTCGCCGCGCAGGCAACGGGCTATCGCACCGTTATCGCCCTTGGCGGCGACGGCGTGATCCACGAGGTCGTCAATGGACTCATGACGCAGAATGAGGACGCCCGTCCTGCCCTTGCCGTCCTGCCCGTAGGCTCCGGCAACGATTTTGCCCAAACGCTCTGTATCGAAGATTTCTCCGGCAAGAATTTTGGCGCGCTGCTCACCTGTGAGCTGCAGCGTCAGGACATCGGGCGGATTCGCTCATGGAACCCCGCATGCGGCAGCGGCGAGGCTACCGTTGAGTACTACGACCAGACGCTTTCGATCGGCATCGATGCTGCTATCGGCCTTGGCACCACCGAGCTGCGCAAAAAGACCGGTTTGACGGGCGCGCCGCTCTACACCCTCTCGGGACTTGAGCAGTTTGGCCTGCGCTATCGCAACTACCCCATGACAGTCAGCTTTGATCGCGCGCCCGCCGAGCGCGTACGCGCGATCGTTATGGCGATTCAGCTGGGCCCCACGTATGGCTCGGGCTATCGCATCTGCCCCGATGCCGACCCCTGCGACGGTGCACTCGACGTCTGCTACGCCTGCGGCCCTGTCCCTCGCGCGGTTGCCCTGCCTATGTTTCTTTCGGCCAAGGACGGTCACCATACCAAGTTGCCGCCGGTTCGTATGCGCCGCTGCCGCCATGCCGCGCTTACCTTTGAGGAGCCCGACTACCCCATTCAGGCCGACGGCGAGCCCGTTGTCGCCTCGCGCATCGAGGTCGACGTCCTTCCCGCCGTCCTCGAAGTCTGGCACCCAACCCGCTAACCCCCCCCATAAGTTGCGGTGAAATAGGGACTGTTTATGCAGTTAAAGCCGCAAAACAGTCCCTATTTCACCGCAACTTATGAGGAAGCTATTCGTCGCTGCCCGGCTTGCGACGGTTGGCCTTTTTAATGGCGTTGAAGTGCTTGTCATTGAGCCTGCGCTGGCGAGAGCGCTGAGGCACCTTGGTCTTTACGCGTCGGCGCGGTGGACGCCCGCGACGCTCAAGCTCAGCGCGCAGCTTACGCAGGCAGCTGCTACGGTTTTGGAACTGACTGCGGCTCTCGCGCGCCGTCACGGTAATCCCCGAAGGGATATGTTTCATACGCACCGCCGAGTCCGTCGTGTTCACGCCCTGTCCGCCCGGGCCCGTCGCGCGAAACACCTGAACCTCGCAATCGCGTGCCAACTCCTCGACCGACATCTCGGCATAGTGCGCATACTCACGCCATCCCATCTTGCTCTCATCCATATCAACACCTCCCCTCATACAAAAAATGTGACAAAGGGACAGTCCCTTTGTCACATCGCATACCAATCGCTTGTGTTGCGCGCTTAGGCGAAGGTGATCTCGCCGGTCTCGCAGTCCATATCGGCGATACGGGCCAGGCTCTCAACGCGGAAGCCGCGCTCGCGGAGCTTATCGCCACCGCCCTGGAAGCCCTTCTCCACCGCAATGCCAATACCGGATACCTCGGCACCCGCAGCCTCGCAGATCTTGATAAGACCCTCGAGCGCGCAGCCGTTGGCCAGGAAGTCGTCGATAATCAGGACCTTGTCGCCCTCGGACAGGAAGCGCTTGCCAACGATGACCGGGTACTCCTTCTGCTTGGTAAAGGAGTAGATGGTCGTGGCATACTGCTCGCCGTCGAGGTTGATGGACTGCGCCTTCTTGGCAAAGACAACCGGCACGCCGCCAAAATGCTGGGCCGCGATGCAAGCCATGCCAATGCCCGAAGCCTCGATCGTCAGGATCTTGTTGATCTCGACGCCCTCGAACAGACGGGCCCACTCGGCGCCCATGTGGTCGAACAACTCAACGTCGCACTGGTGGTTGAGGAAGGCATCAACCTTAAGGACGTTACCGGCCTTTACGATGCCGTCATGGCGAATACGATCCTCAAGCTCCTGCATGGCGCAACCCCTTCTCGCGGCAACGATACCGCGCGATTAATAAACGTTGTTCGATAGTCTACCACGGACCGACCCCCGCCCGCCCCACAAGCCGCATCGCACCATAAAGCTGCAACCAGTAGATAGGCCCGATTCGTGGCAGACAGCCTCCCAACACGCTAATGCCGGGTGCGCGTCCTCACCAAACGTACCAATGTGAGCGCAAAGCCCACGGTAGCAACGGCCATCAGCACGTAGAATACCAAACGGAAGCCAAAGAGGAACACGTCCGGACGACCCGCCACATAGCTCGTGACCGTCTTGCCCATCGCCGCGCTCGTCTGTCCATACAGGATGCGCGACGCCGCCGTAATACCCAGCGCTATGCCCGCATAGCGCGCCAAGCTGCTCAAGCTGCCCGCAAAGCCAAGCGCCTCACGCGGAGCCGAACCCATATACAGCGAATTATTGGGACTCTGGAAGATCGACGTGCCGCACGACATAAACGCGACGCAGCACACAATCATCAAGATGGAAGAGTGCTCGTCAAGCGTGCTCACCGCAAAGAGACCGCACACGTACACGCCCAGGCCAACGGCCGTGGGCGCTTCACAACCAACACGGTCGGACACCGAGCCCGAAAGCGGGCCCACAAAGGCATTCACGACCGGCATCGCCAAAAACAACAGGCCGGAGATATCGGAGCTAAAGCCGTGGGCATCCTGAAAGTAGAACGGCAGCACAAACTCGGAGGCACCGATACCCACGAACACGATAAGCATGCAAGCCAGGTTAATCGTGAAAGCCGAGCTCGCAAAGCAGCGACGCGCCGCCTCTGTCAACGGCATAGGGCGTTCGCCAGCCTCCGGCTTCACATGCGGCAGCGTATAGAGTCCCACGATAAACGAGATTACGCCAATGGGCAGATTGATAAGGAAGATGCTCTCCCAGGGAAAGCTCGCCACCAGCACGCCGCCGAGCACGGGGCCGCACATCATGCCAAGAGCCACAAAGGTCGCCAGAATGCCCATGGCACGGCCGCGCTCACGCGCCGGAAACGACTCGGTGATGATGCCCATATTGTTGGCCATCGCGGCGGCACAGCCAATGCCCTGCACGAAACGCGCCAAGATAAGCACCTCGAGCGAAGCCGAAAGCCCGCAAAGCAACGAGCCACCCGTAAAGACGATTACACCAAGCTGGAACACATTCACCTTGCCGCGCACATCGCCCAAGCGGCCAAACGGCAGCATGGCGACGCACGTCGCGAGCAGATACACCGAGCTCACGAGCTGAATGCGGTCGAGACCCACCCCCAGCTCCTTTTGCATCACTGGGAGCGCCACCGTCACGATGCTCGCATCCAGACACGCCATAAAGGTCATGACGAGCACGGTGAACAGAATCGCCCATTTATTCTTACCGTGGGTGTCGCCCTCTAGGGCAATGTGTTCGCGGCGCAGCTGCTCGGCAGTTTTCTCCATGTATATCCTTTCTATCGTGCAACGCAAAAACGGGAGCCCAATCGCCTACAAACGGACACGATCGGGGTCCCGCCTACGGAATCGGAACTATGAGGACGTCGTCAGCCGAAAAGCCGTCCCACGCCTTGTGCGAACGCTAGCCTAGCACTGCTCGAGCGCCTGCTCAAGGTCGGCAATCAGATCGGCCGTGTCCTCGAGGCCGCACGACAGGCGTACCATGTCGGCGGAAATGCCGCAGGCGATGAGCTCTTCATCGTTCATCTGGCGATGCGTAGCGTTAGCAGGATGCAGGCAGCAAGTGCGGGCGTCGGCCACGTGCGTGGCGATCTGGGCGAGCTTGAGGCTCTTCATAAAGGTCTCGGCAGCCGCACGACCACCGTTAAAGCCAAAGCTCACAACGCCGCAGGTACCGTTGGGCATGTACTTCTGAGCCATGTCATAGTACTTGTCGCCCTCCAGGCCCGGATAGCTCACGAAGCGCACCTTGGGATGGCTCTGCAGGAACTTGGCAACGGCCAGGCCGTTCTCGCAATGACGCGGCATGCGCACATGGAGGCTCTCGAGCGAGCTATTCAGGAAAAAGGCCGCCTGCGGGTTCTGCATGGGGCCGAGGTCGCGCATGAGCTGAGCGGTTGCTTTGGTAATGAAGGCGCCCTCGCGACCGAACTTCTCGGCATACGTCACGCCGTGGTAACTCTCGTCGGGCGTGGTGAGACCCGGGAACTTGTCCGCATGAGCCATCCAGTCAAACTGACCGTGGTCGACGATTACGCCGCCCAGGTAGGCAGCATGTCCATCCATGTACTTGGTGGTGGAGTGCGTAACGATGTCGGCGCCCCACTCAAAGGGACGGCACATCACGGGCGTCGGGAAGGTGTTGTCGACCATCAGCGGCACGCCGTGGTCATGCGCGGCCTTGGCAAAGCGCTCAATATCGAGCACGGCAAGGGCGGGGTTGGCGATGGTCTCGCCAAAGACGAGCTTGGTGTTGGGTTGGAAGGCTGCCTCCAACTCCTCATCGGTGCAGTCGGGGGCAACGAACGTGCAGGTCAGCCCCATACGGCCCATGGTGTGGGCGAGCAAGTTGTACGTGCCGCCATAGATGGCAGAGCTCGCGACTACGTGATCGCCGGCACCGGCCACGTTAAAGATCGCAAGGAAATTCGCGGCCATGCCCGAGCTCGTGAGCATCGCGGCAGTGCCGCCCTCCATCTCGCAGATCTTGGCGGCAACCAGATCGCACGTGGGGTTCTGCAGACGGCTATAGAAGTAGCCCGACTCCTCCAGGTCAAACAGCTTGCCCATGTGCTCGGACGTGTCGTACTTCCACGTGGTGGACTGGTAGATGGGCACCTGACGCGGCTCGGCATCTCCCGGGTGATAGCCGCCCTGAACACACGTCGTACCGATGGTCTGCTTGCTCATATCTAGCTCCCTTGCCTGGGTTTTAGTTTTATTCGGTCCACGATACCGCTACCCCGCACCCCTCTCAACCCATCCCCAAGGTAGGTTATGTGACTAATTGATCAGGGGTATTTATCTCAAGCCTTGGGCATTTGCTCGATAGATAAAATGAGGCATCCATGAAGCTCTCGATGATTACACGCACCGTCACGGGTACCATAGGCGGGTACACCGTGACCAAGGAGACAACGATGAAGCAAATCGATACGGCCCAGCTCGACATCACCGCCTGTCAGGCTCAGGCTGCCGAGTACCACGCCCGTGGCTTTAACTGCGCCCAGGCCGTCGCCTGCACGCTCGCGCCCGCCGTCGGGCTCGACCCCCAGATCGCCTTTACCCTCACCGAGGGCTTTGGTGCCGGCATGGGCGGCATGACCGAAACCTGCGGCGCCATCTCGGGAGCCGTGGCCATCATGGGCTTTGTAATGAGCGACGGCATGGAAAACCCCAAGACCAAGGGCCAGACCTACAAGCTGTCGCGCGAAATCGCCAAGCGTTTTGGCGAGAAGAACACGACGACCGTCTGCGGCACGCTCAAGGGCATCGGATCGGATAAGGGTCCGCTCCGCAGCTGCCCTGGTTGCATCGACGATGCCATCGAGATCGCCTGTGATGTGCTAAAGCAGCTTGCCGAGTAAACGGCAGTAACATAAAACCACGGCCGGCGCGCTTGGGATTCATCCAAAAGCACGCCGGCCGTCGTCGTTAGAACTCGGCAAATTCGGGATCGCCGACCTCGATCTCCTCGCGCCCCGCCATAAGCTCGCGCATCTTAGCGCAAAACGGCCCCTGCTCCCCCGCTTTAAACACCAAATGAAGTGTCACGGCATCCGCGTAATCGGTATCCGAAACCTTGGCACCCGAATCCTGCGCCAAACGAAGCACCTGCTCATACTGCGGATAGGCCACGTGCACGTCAACAGGCACGACGCTCGTCATCTCGACGATCCGCCCGGCCTCCCGAGCAGCCGCCACCGCCGCCTGCGTCGCCGCAGTATAGGCACGCACCAAGCCACCAGGACCCAACAGCGCGCCACCAAAATAGCGCGTCACTACGCAGCAAACATTTTTGAGCCCCGCACCGCGCAACACCTCGAGCGTCGGCATACCGCTCGTGCGGCTCGGCTCACCATCATCGCTTTGGCGTTCGCGTCCATCGACCAAAATCCAAGCGGGGACATTGTGTCGAGCGTCGTAATGGCGCTTGCGAACTGTCTCGATAAAGGCATTCGCCTCATCCTCGGACTCAATATGGACCAGCTGGGCAATAAACCGGCTCTTGCGGTCCACAAACTCGCCCGAAACCTCAATATTCGATTGCAGAGTAAAATAGCTGTCCAACAAAGCCCCTCAACAACAAGCAAAGCAACAAACAGCCTCAATAATACGGCAAAGGCCGCACCGATAACCCCGGTAAATAGAGCGCCGACGCCGATGACCAGGCAAAAACAGCGAGACGGCGTCAGCTGAGTCGATTTGGCCCGAAAGAGGAGGGAGCACGCCTTATGGCGGCGACCGACGAATGAGCGCCAAATCGGCCAGCTGACGCCGTCGAAGGCGAGAACCCGTCAGCGCGAGCAAGGTGCCTTGAAAGACGAGGGCATTGACCTTATGGTCATGCCCGAAGGCTTGAAAGGCAGATTGCCGCGCTGACGGGTTCGCAGCGTCAACAAAGTGCCGAGTGGGCCTATAAGCCGGGTTCTGTCGTGAACGGTCATTTATCTTGTCTGCACGTTACCGTGCAGCTCCACGCACGCTACCCGAACGCGGACCGGGCCGGCCCATAGCGTTCCTATTCGCGCTTGCTCCGGATGGGGCTTGCCAAGCCGCCGTGTTACCACGACGCTGGTGGTCTCTTACACCACCGTTTCAGCTTTTCCCTTTACGCCTTGCGGCGCAGGTGGGAGTCTTCTTTTCTGCGGCGCTTTCCGTCGGATCACTCCGCCCGGCCGTTAGCCGGCATCCCGCCCTCTGGAGCCCGGACTTTCCTCACGCGTGCTGCAAGCAGCACATCGCGCGACCGTCTGGCCCACTCAGCAGTGCAAGAGTGTAGCACACCGCCGCCGCAGGCAACGGCACAACACAAGCGCTCGACACGATTAACCAAGAACCATGCCATGCAGTACAATAAGCATGTCGATGGGCAACGTCGTCAGTCGAGACGCGACCGCGCTCCGCACCCCTCCGTCTACTCGGTGCGTTCCCGCCTCCTCCCCGAGGCGGGATGTCGGCATTTTTCATGCATCGACAACCCAATAGTAAACAGACAGCCCGGACAGCATTGCGCACGGAAGCATCGCGCACCTCAGCAGCAAATGCAAAAGGGACCCGTCCATTACGGACGGATCCCTTAAAACAAGTGATCGTCAAACCGATTTACTCGGCGTCGGTCTCCTCGTCCTTCTTCTCGGAAGGCAGCGGGGTAACCTCGATCTCGACGCCCAGAGTCTCAGCAGCAGACTTCATGGACAGGGAGATACGACGACGGTCGAGGTCGATCTCCATGACCTTGACCTGAACCTTGTCGCCCACGTGGGTGACCTGAGAAGGCTGATCAACGTGCTTGTTGGCCATCTCGGAAATGTGAACCAGGCCCTCGATGCCCTCGCCCAGATCGACGAAAGCGCCGAACGGGACAAGCTTGGTCACAGTGCCCTCGACGATAGCGCCGACGGGGTACTTCTTGACCAGCGCGCGCCACGGATCCTCGGTGGTCTGCTTGAGACCCAGGGAGATGCGCTCGCGGTTGAGATCGACGTCGAGAACCTCGACCTCGACCTCCTGGCCGACCTTGACAACCTCGGAAGGATGGTTGACGTGGTTCCAGGAGAGCTCGGAGATGTGGATGAGGCCGTCGATACCGCCGAGGTCGACGAAGGCGCCGAAGTCGACGATGGAGGAAACGGTGCCCTGGAGACGCATGCCAGACTTGAGCTTGGACAGGATCTCGGAACGCTCGGCCTTACGGGACTCCTCGAGCACGACGCGACGGGAGAGGACGACGTTGTTGCGGTTGCGATCCATCTCGATGACGCGGGCCTCGATGCGAGTGCCCATGTAGGAGGTGAGGTCCTTGACGCGACGGAGGTCGACGAGGGAAGCGGGCAGGAAGCCACGCAGACCGATGTCGAGGATCAGGCCGCCCTTGACAACCTCGATAACCTCGCCCTCGACGTTCTCACCGGAGTTGAACTTCTCCTCGATGCGGTTCCAAGCACGCTCGTACTCGGCACGCTTCTTGGACAGGACCAGACGACCGTCCTTGTCCTCCTTCTGGAGAACCAGAGCCTCGATGGGATCACCGAGTGCAACGATGTCTGCAGGGTTAGCGTCCTTGCGGATGGACAGCTCGCGGACCGGGATAACGCCCTCGGACTTGAATCCGATGTCAACGAGCACCTCGTCATGCTCGATCTTAACGACAGTGCCGTTAACGAGATCGCCCTCATCAAAGTCGGTAATCGTACCGTCGATGAGGTTGTTCATCTCCTCCTCATTGACATCGTCAAGAGAGAAAATGGACGAGTTCTGAATCTCACTCAAAGGTGGACCCCTTTCGAACTACGGGGCCCCGATTGCTAGGACCTACAGAAGGGTGCGACAAGCACACAACGTTTAGGAACACTCGGGAGCCGACAGATACTAATGTGACGCTTATGCAATCACGTTCGTATAGGTTACGGGGAAATGAGTTCGATTTCAAGCGTGAACTGCGATTTTTTACTCGTGTGGAGACTTTTTCGTAATCTTATGAACACACGTCTCCACAACTTGACGATAACCAGCCAGGCATTTGGCTTTGGGGTAAAGTATCCGGAGCCAACGACTCTAGATCAAATTTACGAGAAAGGTGCCCGCGTGCTCAAAGCAGTCGTTTTCGATATGGACGAGACGCTTCTTAGCATCAACCTCAATGCGTTCATCCTTCGCTATTTTAAGGATGTCTCATCGATGCTCGCGGATATCGGGCGCCGCAGCCGCGGTGGCACGATGGCACGCCTCGGCACCATCCTGGTCGACCTCAACGCCAATCGCCGCAGCGGCACGGACAATCGCACCAATCTTGAGTTTTACCGCACCGAGGTCGAGCGCCGATGCGGCATCTGTCTCTCCGATCCCATCATCTACGAGGCGTTTACCTACTACGAGCACGAAGTTCTTCCGTACAAGAACGACGATATCATTAACGCCCACGCCATGCCGGGCGCACACGCCGCGCTCCAGGCCGTACAGGACGCAGGGCTGCGTTGCGCGCTCTTTACCAACCCCAGCTTTCCCCAGGGGGCCATCGAGTGCCGCATGGGTTGGGGCGACCTGGCCGACGCACCCTTTGAGCTCGTCACGCACATGGGAAACGCTACCCGCTGCAAGCCTGATGCCACCTACTATCTAGAACAGCTTGAGGTGATGGGGCTCGAACCGCACGAGGTCCTTATGGTGGGCAACGACCCCAAACGCGACTTCCCGTCCCCTGATTGCGGCATCCAAACCGCCTTTGTGGGCCAGGGCAAGCCCAGCCGAGCCACCTGGCGCGGAACCATGGAAGACTTCGCCCGCGACTTTAACGCCGTAGTAGAAGCCTTCTACGAACACCAAATAGCCGACGAGTTGTCCTAACAGACTTGAGTCTTGCCGATCATGATGTTGAGGATCTCGACGTCGGTGTCTTTCATGCCCACGCGGCCTACGTAGCCCATGCTGGCGATCGTCTGCTCGACGGTATCCTGGATCAGGCCCTCGCCGGCACGGAAGCCGCGGCCTTGCATGGCCATATCGTGGCCCAGAATCGCCGCATCAACGGCAGCCGAAATCTTGGCGGCACAGCTCGCCTTGGCGCCGTCGCACACGATGCCGCCCACGTTGCCAAGCGTATTCGAGACCGTCGCGCCAATCTGCTCTCGCGTGCCACCGCACAGCCAGGTAATCGCGGCACCGGCACCGCACGCGGCGCAAATAGCGCCGCAAAACGCCGAGAGCGCACCAATATAGCTCTTGATATGCACGGCGATAAGATCGGACAGCATCACGGCGCGCACCAGGCGCTCGTGGTCGCAACGCAGGTACTCGGCATACTCCATGACGGGCAATGCGCAGGTAATACCCTGATTGCCCGAGCCGCACACAATGGCGACCGGCAGCGCGCAGCCGTTCATGCGGGCGTCGGACCCGGCGGCTGCACGAGCACGGGCACGGCAGGCGACGTCATCGGCACGAGCGCCCAGCAGCGTACGGCCTACCTCGGCGCCCCAAGCGTGCGCGAGGCCCTCGGCGCTAATGGCGCCGTTCAGCTCGATCTGACGCTCAACGGCAGCGCGGGCACCCTCAATGTCACCGTCCTCGATAAAGTCGATGATGGTCTCGATCGACATGGGCGTGTCGGCGTTATCTGCCGCACGCTCGGCCACGACGCGCTCGGCGCAGGCGGCGCACTCCCCCGCCGACTTGCCGCACACCGGAATACCGTCGAGCGTATGGCACGTGACATTGGTGTGGTGATCGGTAATCTCGACGACCGCGGTATGGCCCCCGGCCGTGGCAGTCACCTTGATGTAGAGGTTGGACACACCCTCGACAAGCGACACATCGCAGTAGCCGGCGTCAGCGAGGAGCTCGGTCACGCGAGCACGGTCTTCATCGTCAACGCTCTCGAGCACCTCGAGCGCGCTCTTGGCGTCGCCGCCCACGGCACCCAGCACGGCCGCGGCCTCAATACCGTGCATTCCGCCCGAGTTGGGCACGGTCACGCTCTTGACGTTCTTGATGATGTTGCCCGAGCAGGCAACGTCCATATGATCGGGTTCGCAACCGAGCGTCTGGCTCGCCAACGCCGCTGCATAGGCAACGGCAATGGGCTCGGTGCAGCCGAGTGCACAGACAAGCTCGCGGTTCAAAACATCGCAAAACGCGGCATCGCGAAGGGAATCGGTAGGCATAGGTATCTCCTGCTTGCATAACGGGCTTGGCTCTCAATAATAGTTAGCTCCTTTATTTGATAACAATGCATCAAAAACCGCAACCATGGTTCCGGCGGACGGCGCTCGAGCACAAATTGGCGGCATCATTCATGAGAAGCCGGTCTTGTTGCTTGCTAAAGCGTTTGACCAAAAAACGCCCGAGCGTTTATGCAAGAGTCGCGCTATCATGCAGTCGAACGCGGTAAACACCTTTAGCATTTGCGCCGCACAGACCAGAGAGGAACCATCCATGAAGATCGGTATCGGTAACGACCACGCCGCCGTCGAGCTCAAGAACATCATCTCCGAGCACCTGAAGGAGCGCGGCTGCGAGGTCGTGAACTTTGGCACCGACACCTCCGAGAGCTTTGACTACCCCATCGCCGGCTACAAGGTGGGTAAGGCCGTTGCCAACGGCGACGTCGACCTGGGCATCCTGATCTGCGGCACCGGCGTCGGTATCAGCCTGGCTGCCAACAAGGTAGAGGGCGTACGCGCCGTCGTGTGCTCCGAGCCCTTCAGTGCCAAGCTCTCCCGTATGCACAACAACACCAATGTGCTCGCCTTTGGCGCCCGCGTCGTGGGCTCCGAGCTCGCCAAGATGATTGTCGACGAGTGGCTCGACGCCGAGTTTGAGGGCGGCCGTCACGAGCGTCGCGTTAACCTTCTCAACGAGATCGACCACACGCGCGGCCTCAAGGTCGTCGACGAGGCCTAAACTACTCGGTGCCACAAGCTAACAGCAGGGGCCCGCTCGGAACTCATGTCCGAGCGGGCCCCTTCATAGATTTTGGAATAAAAGGGCGCCGCGGATGGAGTTCCGCGGCGCCCAAGCCACACGCTAACAGCTTTAAGGAGTCAAAGCTGGTTTAGCCAAAGAAGCGCTTAATCTCGATCTCGGCGTTCTCCAGGCAGTCGGAGCCGTGAATCACATTAGCGTTGACATCGACAGCGAAGTCGCCGCGAATGGTGCCGGGGGCAGCATCAAGCGGGTTGGTAGCGCCCATAAGGGTGCGCATCTTGGAGACAGCGGAGAGACCGGAAACGACCATCTTGACGACAGGACCGCTCGTCATAAAGTCACAGAGGCCGCCAAAGAAGGGCTTGTCGGCCAGATGGGCGTAGTGCTCCTCGACGGTAGCGCGCTCGAGCGTGGTCATCTCCATGCGCTCGATGACAAGGCCGCTGCGCTCAATGCGAGCAACAATCTCGCCAATCTTGCGGTCGCGCACGGCGTCGGGCTTAATCATGATGAAGGTCTTCTCGATAGCCATAAGGTAGCCTTTCAAGTAGGTTCGCGTGTGCCCAAGTCCCATTCCGGCACCCGCCTGGACTGCATCGTAACAGAGTTTTAGCTGCAGTTAAACAAAAAGCTGTTTATTGAAACGTTGTAATTTATTGAAGCGTTCCATATGTGTCACTTCTGTTTCGAAGCCCGATTAGAGTACCATCCGGCTGTCCATCAACCGCATCGAGCAGAGCAGACGGTCGGTTGCCGCCCGCGAACGTACCCCCTTCACAACCTGCCCAAAGGTCCTACAGAAGTTCTCGACAAGCCCCTCCCCCATAGAAACAAAAATACGAACGCCCACATCAGCAGGCGCCCGTAAAGCAAAGACGATTTACCGATACATGGCCAAAACGGCTTCAGCCAAACCTCTACTTTGCCCCGTGGCCCATCTCGACGACCTTGGTCAGCGACCCAAACACGCCCTCGTCGGCCACGAGCTGCGCTTCGGCGCGCTCAAGCTGCACGGCAACGGCGGCAGGAGCGGTACCGCCCTCGGTCGTGCGCGCGGCGACAATCGAGGGGATGTCAAGCGCCTCGGTAATATCGTGCTCAAAGAGCGGGCTTGCCTCCTGGAACACCTCAAACGGCAGGTCTTCAAGATTGCAGCCGCGCTTCTCGCACATCAGGACCAGATGGCCCACCACAGCATGCGCCTCACGGAACGGCAGGCCACGCTTGGCCAGGTAATCGGCAACATCGGTAGCGGCAAGGTGCCCCACGCCGCACTCGCGCGCCATGGCATCCTCGTTGACGGTCCAAGTCGAAATCATACCGGCCATAACCGACAGGCACTGTATGAGCGTGTGAGCGGTATCGAGCGCGCCCTCCTTGTCCTCCTGCAAGTCCTTGTTGTAAGCAAGCGGCAGACCCTTCATGGTCACGAGCAGCTGCACCAGGTTGCCATACACACGGCCGCTCTTGCCGCGAATAAGCTCGGCAAAGTCAGGATTCTTCTTCTGCGGCATGATGGACGAGCCGGTGGAGTACGAGTCGGAAAGCGTGATAAAGCCAAATTCTGAGCTCGACCACAGCACGATCTCCTCGGAAAGACGCGACAGGTGCATGGCCATGACGGAGCCGGCGTAATGCAGATCGAGCAGGAAATCACGGTCGGAAACCGCATCGAGCGAGTTGGGAATCACACCCGCAAAGCCAAGTTCGGCAGCCGTCATCTGACGATCAAGCGGATAGCTCGTACCGGCAAGCGCGGCAGCGCCCAGCGGGCAGTTGTCGGCGGCATCAAAGGCGGCCTTCAGGCGTGTAAAGTCGCGCGCGAACATCCAGGAATACGCCAGCAGATGATGCGACAGCAGCACGGGCTGAGCATGCTGCATGTGCGTGTAGCCCGGCAGAATCACCTTGTCGTACTTCTTGGCCGCATCCACCAGCACGTGACGCAGCTCAAGATTGGCCTCCATGAGCTCCTTGGCCAGCGCCTTGACGCCCAGGCGCGTATCGGTCGCCACCTGGTCGTTGCGCGAACGCCCGGTATGCAAGCGCTTACCGGCCTCGCCGATGCGGCGCGTCAGCTCGCTCTCGATAGACATATGAATGTCCTCGTCGTTGATATCGAAGGTGAAGTTGCCGGCATCGATATCCTGTTCGATTCCGGTCAGGCCCTTGGCAATCGCCTGCTCGTCCTCGGCACTGATGATGCCCTGGGCCGCCAGCATCTTGGCATGTGCCTTAGATCCGGCGATATCCTGCTTATAGAGATGCTTGTCGACCGGCAGCGACGCGCCAAACTCCTGCGTGACCTCGGCCACGCCCGCCTCAAAACGACCGCCCCAAAGAGCCATGGAATCGTCCCCTTTCTCCAAATACCAAAACAAGCGCCCAAAGCAATGCGCCATGTCGCTAAAGCGATTTTTCAACCGCTAGTTTTACATATTCCCCACCGTGCGCGGGGCCATATAGCTAATTTGCAAAGAAGTGACGCGCCATGCACTTGGCGCCCAATGTCTCCCTCCGGATGTTGCCCTGCGATCCATCGATCCAGGCTTTCAGGCTCATAGGAACGTTTTCGACCTTTGCAGCATTGAACTCGGGCGCAAGGGCAAGCAAGGCATGCGCGATAGCATTGAACATAATGGATACTCCTCATATATAGGCACGGAGCCGCCAAATTGATAGAAGGAGCCCCGCCGGACAACCCCGGCGGGGCTCGGACTCAGCCGCAGACGCGGCATCATATATGCGGGCGGAACGTAGGGGCCACCGATGTTAAGAAGTGTCAGCAAGCATAACGAAAGGTAGGGACCCCGTGCGCCCGTTATGTATCACGCGGATGGGCCGCGCGGATACCAAGGGAGGGAGGCGCTAGGCCTGGGCGGCAGCGGAGCTGGGACCCTGGACCTTTGCCCACGTCTTGAGCGACAGCGTATCGATCTCGATAAAGCCGGCGCTGGCCTTCTCGTCAAACGTGGTGTCGCGGTCGTAGGTAGCCAGACCGTAGTCGTAGAGGCTGAAGGGGCTCTTGCGGCCGACGACATGGCAGTTGCCCTTAAAGAACTTCAGACGGACGGTGCCGGTCACGAACTTCTGGGTATCGGCCATAAAGGCATCGAGCGCGTTCTTGAGCGGGCTGTACCACTGGCCGTTGTACACGGCGGTGGCCCAATCCTGCTCGAGCTTGATCTTGGTCTTGAGCAGGTCGCCCTCGACGCAGATGTCCTCGAGCGCCTTGTGAGCGGTGATGAGCGTCAGGGCGCCGGGAACCTCATAGCACTCGCGGCTCTTGAGGCCCACCAGGCGATCCTCGACCAGGTCGAGACGGCCAAAGCCATTGTCACCGGAGATCTTGTTGAGGGCGATGACGATCTCGGACAGCTTCATCTTCTTGCCGTCGACGGCGACAGGCTTGCCAGCCTCAAACTCAATCTCGGTATACGTCGGGGTGTCGGGCGTGTCCTCAGGATTCTTGGTCATAACCCAGGCGTCGTCGAGCGGCTCGTTCCAGGGATCCTCAAGGTGACCGCACTCGATGGCACGACCCCACAGGTTGTCATCGATGGAGTAGGGGTTGTCGTTGGCACCCTCGGGAACCGGCACGTTGTGAGCGTGGGCATAGGCGACCTCGTCGGGACGGCACTTCAGGTCCCACTCGCGAACCGGGGCGATAACCTTGAGCTCGGGGTCGAGGGCCTTGACGGCAGCCTCAAAACGAACCTGGTCGTTACCCTTACCGGTGCAGCCGTGAGCGACGTAGGTCGCGCCAAACTCGTGGGCGACCTCAACAAGCTTCTTGGCGAGTAGCGGACGGGAAAGAGCGGAGAGCAGCGGATACTTGTTCTCGTACATAGAGTTGGCGGCGATGGCCTTGGTCAGGAACTCATCGGAGAACTCGTCGCGCAGGTCGAGTACCTGGCAATCGAGAACGCCCAGGTCGAGCGCCTTCTGCTTCTTGGCATCCAGTCCGGTCTCCTCCTGGCCCACGTTGCCGCAGACACAAACGACATCGAGATTCTTCTCGTCCTGGAGCCACTTGACACATACGGATGTATCAAGACCACCGGAATATGCGAGAACGACTATTTCCTTGCTCATGGCTGTTTCCTTTCGCCCTTGGTAGCTAGTTAGAACATCGGTCAGTTGCAAGTCACCTTGAGGTCAAAAACCGTGCAATATCAGGTTAAATAGCAAAAATCAGCACATACATGCCCTAGAAACATGCAGCAATGTCGTGCTAAAACCCAACGACCTCAAAATGACTCTGTTGAGGCGTTACGCCCCATATGGACAGAGACGATTGTTATCGTCGTCGGGAAATTGCGCGCTGGCGTCGGAGGGCATTATCAGCAGTGGTGATGATCTGTACGAACTGCATCTGCCTCTCCTTTCACGTATCGCCGGGCGCAATTCAAATATCGCAAACGGTACCTTTTCCTCGGTAAGCGGCTCTTTTGCCGTCGCCGTTTTCGATGGTCGCTATATTACGCTAAAGTGCCTGCTGCACAAGCGACAAATTCAATTTTCTGAAAAGTTTTTTCATTAGTTTGTGAATGGTGATGCAAAAACGCGCCAATCCTGCGAAAATACGCTCGATTACATAGCAGAGGGTCATTACGCCCGAAACAATCTGGAAACGGAAAGGCGCATTTTATGCAGACTTACGAATCAGACGCTAACATCGGCAACATTAAACTCATCGCCGTCGACATGGACAAGACGCTGCTTACCGACGAGCGCGTGTTGCCGCAGGGCCTTGATGAGCGCCTGGACAAGCTCGCCGACGCCGGCATCGTATTCTGCCCCGCCAGCGGACGTCCCGCCCCCAAGCTCGAGGAGATGTTCGAGGGCCTCAAGAACCGCCTCGCCTTTTGTCCCGACA
Organism: uncultured Collinsella sp.; assembly: GCA_958445985.1. Lineage (GTDB taxonomy): Bacteria > Actinomycetota > Coriobacteriia > Coriobacteriales > Coriobacteriaceae > Collinsella. The sequence goes on from CAUCUN010000008.1 coordinate 79,854, forward strand.
ACGGAGCGTGCGTGATCTATCGCGGCAGCTATATCTATAAGAGCAATATCGACGTGGAGCTGTACCAGCAGGTCTTGAGCCGCGCCTCGGAGGATCCGCGCGCTGTCCCCGTCCTGTGCTGCTTCGACGAGTTCTACGTGCTCGCCCGCGACCATCAATACCACGACGAGATCAGCGTCTACTACAACACAATCAACTATGTCGACAGCTTTGATGGCATTGATTTCGAGTCCAACAAGATTTCGGTCTTCTTCCCCGGCTACGACGCTGAGCCCGCTTTCCGCGAGACCTATAGTCCCGAGTTCTCGGACAAGCTCTACGTCACCAACGCCGGGCGCGAGTGGATCGACTTTATGAACCTGGGCGTCGACAAGGGCGCCGGCGTCGCGCACCTGTGCGAACACCTGGGCATCGATATCGCCGACGCCGCCGCCGTGGGCGATACGTACAACGACATCCCCATGCTGGAGCGCGTCGGTCACAGCTTTATCGTGGACAATGCCGAGGAGCACATGAACGCGCACGCCAAGTGGCGCATTCCGAGCAACAACGACGGGGGCGTACTGACGCTCATCGACGCCATCTTGGCGGCTCGGTAACCGTCCCATCGGGCCTGGCCGGGCGGCACGGGTTAACTTTTCGCTCGGTCAGGTCCTGCGCAAGACGAAAGCCACATTAAGTGGCTTTCTTTGCGTGCGGAATCTACGAAAAGTTAACCCGTGCCGCCCGGCCAGGCCCTAGGTTTACTTACTCGCCGCCAAGATGGCGTCTTGAGTGTCTAAGTACTTAGCTGAAATGATTTGAGCAGAGGGGAGCTCCTTGTTGGAAGGGGCTCCCCTCTGTTTTGGTTACTGTGGGACAAATTAATCAGTAGTGTTTGTCCCAAATCTTAAGTATGTGGGGGCTTGCGTCTTGAGCGAGCTTACCTTACGGAGCGCTTCCCTATTTGGCGTCGGCCCAGGTTATGCCGGTGCTGGCTTCGGCGATTAGGGGGACGCGGAGGTCTACTACGTGTTCCATGACGTCGCGGACCATGGTGGTTAGGCGCTCGACTTCGTCGATGGGGCACTCAAAGTCCAGTTCGTCGTGTACCTGCAAGATCATGTGGGCGGCAAAGCCTTCTTCTTCCAGGCGGCGGCTTACGCGGGCCATGGCGATCTTGATGATGTCTGCTGCGGTGCCCTGCATGGGGTGGTTCATGGCTGTGCGCTCACCAAAGCCGCGGAGTTGCGGGTTTTTGGCCTTGAGCTCGGGAATATGGCGTCTGCGGCCATACATGGTCTCGGCATAGCCCGTCTGCTTGGCACGTGCCACCACGTTGTCGAGGAACGTGCGCACGCCCGGGTAGGCCTCGTAGTAGCGATCGATCATGTCGCGCGCCTCGGCCATCGAGATATGCAGCGACTGCGACAGACCGTAGGCCTGCTGGCCGTACACGATGCCAAAGTTCACGGCCTTGGCGCGGCTGCGCAGGTCGGGCGTCACCTCGGACACCGGCACACCAAACACGCGCGCCGCCGTCTCGGCATGGAAGTCCTCGCCCTCGTTAAAGGCGCGCACCAGGTGCTCGTCACCCGAAAGATGCGCCAGCAGACGCAGCTCGATCTGCGAGTAGTCCACCGCCAAAAAGACGCTTCCCTCGCCTGCCGAAAACGCCGTTTTGACGGTGCGGCCCAGCTCCGAGCGCGTCGGGATGTTCTGCAGGTTCGGGTCGCTCGAGGACAGACGCCCCGTTGCCGTGATGGTCTGGTTGTACGTAGTGTGTACGCGACCGTCACCACGGCGTAGCGGGCCCAGGGTGTCCAGATACGTGGACTTGATCTTAGACTTCTCACGCCAGTCCAAAATCAGACGCACAATTTCGTGGTCACGCGCAAGGTCGCTCAACACCTTGGCGTTGGTCGAATAATAGCCGCGCTTAGTCTTCTTGAGGCCCTTGGTCGGAAGCCCCATCACATCAAAAAGCACATGCGACAGCTGCATGGGACTGCCAATATTAAAGGTCTCGTCACCCGCCAGGTCGCGAATACTGCGCTCAACCTCGGTAATCTGGGTCGCCAGACCCTCAGACAGACTGTGCAGACGGTCGGGGTCCACGAGCATGCCCGCGCGCTCCATCTTGGCAAGTACCGGAACGAGCGGCATCTCGATGCCATCGAACACGTTGGCGGCGTTCTCACGGGCCATGCACTCGCGCAACGGCGCCACGAGCGCCAGCGTCAGAGCCGCAGTACGGGCGGCAGGCGCCGGAACGTCCTCACCAGCACCCTCTGCGCCGCGCGCCGCAGGCAGCGCCATCTGCAGATAGGTATCGGCCAGATACGCCTCGTCAAACTCGGAGCGGTCGGAATCCAGCAGGTAGGCGGCAACCACGGTGTCGAAGATGCGCGTGGAATCGACTGCCAGCGGATCCATAAGCTCGGGCTCGGAAGAATCGATGGGCGAAAGCTCATGCAGCAGCGCTTTCATATCCGGGCTCGCCACGCGGCCCTCCATAAACAGGCGCGCGAGCACGCCGGAAATCACGCCGTGTACGAAGTTGAAGCCATCGACTACGGCAGTGGTACCGCCATCGCCCTCCTCGAGCGCGAACAGGCCCTTGGACGTCGCCAACCACAGCGTGCGCGTCAGTCCAAAGAGCGCACCCTCTTCCTTGTCGTCGTCCACCACGGCGGCGACCCACTCGCCGGCATCAATCGCGCGGGAGACCTCAGCCGCAACGGCGCCAAGCGCGTCGGCATCGCCGGCAGCTGCGCGAACCATCGCAGGTATCTCAAACACACTGGAGGCAACAGCAGCCCCGCCCTCGCCGCCGATCAGCGCCAAGAAACGGTTCTGCATGGCGGTGATACCAAGCGTACCTAGCGCCGCGGAAACCTCATCGGCAGAAAACGCCGGGAAGGACGTCGCCTCAAAGTCGAGCTCGACAGGCGCATCGGTGCGAATGGTCGCAACCTTGCGGCTCAGCAGCGCATCGTCGATGTGCGCACGCAGGTTCTCGCCCATCTTGCCCTTGACCTCGTCGGCATGCGCGATGACCTCGTCCAAGCTGCCGTACTGTGCGATGAGCGCGCTCGCCTTTTTGGGGCCGATGCCCGGTACGCCGGGAATGTTGTCCGACGTATCGCCCTTCAGACCGTAAAAATCGGGCACGAGCGCCGGCGTAATGCCGTGATACAGGTCATCCACGCTCTCGGGCGTCATAATCGCCACGTCGGACAGGCCCTTGCGGGTCGAGACCACGTTGACGTGCTCGGTCACAAGCTGATACATGTCGCGGTCGCCAGTCACCAGCAGCATGTCGCAGCCGGCCTCCTCACCCAGGCGCGCCATGGTTCCCAGGATATCGTCGCCTTCCCAGCCCTCAGACTGCAGAATCGGCACGTTGAGCGCGGTGAGCAGCTCCTTGATCATAGGGAACTGCACGTGCAGGTCGGGGTCCATGGGCGGGCGCTGCGCCTTATACTGCGGCAGCATCTCCATGCGCACGCGCGGTTTGCCCTTGTCAAACGCCACGACGACGCCGTCGGGGTTAAAGGCGTCGATCATCTTAAGAAACATGTTCAGAAAGCCAAAGATCGCGTTGGTGGGGCGACCGTCCGGCGCGTTCATGGTCGGCGGCACGGCGTGGAAGGCGCGATGCATGAGCGAGTTGCCGTCGATAACGGCAAAGGTGCGGCGCTTGTCAGACATATTGAATACCTCGCTTTAGGCTGGGCACGGTTTGCTCACTCCAGTTTACACGCTCCCCGCCCCGCGGCCACCTCACATCAAGCTCCCCCGCCACCGTGAGCCCGCGCGTGATACGATGGCTCACGGTACATCAACCAGCACGATCGATCCGAAAGGAGCCTGCGTCATGGAGCGTCCCTGCGCATGGAAAAAGTACACGCCACAGCAAGTCGAGGAGCTCGAGGAGCTTTGCCGCGGCTATAAGCAGTTTTTAAGCGAGAACAAGACCGAGCGTCTGTGCGTCAAGACCGGCATCAAGATGGCCGAGGAGGCGGGCTACGTCGACCTGGAGACCGTGATCGCCGAAGGCCGCGAGCTCAAGGCAGGCGACAAGGTGTACGCCGCCAACCACGGCAAGGACCTTATGCTCGTCAACCTGGGCACCGCCCCGCTCGAGCAGGGCTTTAACATCCTGAGCGCCCACGTGGACTCGCCGCGCCTGGACCTTAAGCAGAATCCCGCCTTCGAGGCCGGCGACATGGCCTACCTCGACACGCACTACTACGGCGGCGTCAAGAGCTACCACTGGGTAGCCTCCCCGCTCGCACTCGTAGGCGTCATCTGCAAAAAGGACGGTACCACCGTCGACATCAATATCGGCGACAAGGCCGACGACCCGGTCTTTACCATCTCCGACCTGCTGATCCACCTCTCGAGCGAGCAGATGTCCAAGCCTGCCAAGGACGCCGTCGATGCCGAGATCCTCGACGTGATCGTGGGAGGCCGTCCCGTCAAGTTTGATGAGGACGACAAGGACGCCCCCAAGGAGCCCGTCAAGCAGATGTTCCTGGACATCCTTAAGGAGCAGTATGACGTCGAGGAGGAGGATTTCCTCTCCGCAGAGATCGAGGTCGTGCCCGCCGGTCCCGCCCGCGACATGGGCCTCGACCGCTCCATGATTCTGGGCTATGGCCACGACGATCGCGTCTGCGCTTACCCCTCCATGCTCGCCCAGATCAATGTGGCCAATGTCGAGCGCACGAGCATCACGCTCATCGTCGACAAGGAGGAGATTGGCTCCGTGGGTGCCACCGGCATGACAAGTCGCTTCTTCGAGAACACCGTCGCCGAGATCATGACGCTCGCCGGCGAGGATAGCCCGCTGGCCCTGCGCCGCGCGCTCGCCCGCAGCCGTATGCTCTCCTCTGACGTGTCCGCCGGCTTCGACCCGGGCTATGCCGGCAAGTTCGAGACCAAGAACGCGGCCTTTATGGGTCGCGGCCTGTGCTTTAACAAGTACACGGGCAGCCGCGGCAAGGGCGGTTCCAACGACGCCGACGCCGAGTATGTGGCCCTCGTCCGCGACATCATGGACGAGGCCGGCGTGGACTTCCAGACCTGTGAGCTCGGCCGCGTCAACGCGGGCGGCGGCGGCACCATCGCCTACATCATGGCCAAGTACGGCATGAACGTCATCGATTCCGGTGTTGCCGTCCTGTCCATGCACGCCCTGTGGGAGGTCGCCAACAAGGCCGACATCTACGAGGCCTACCGCGGCTACAAAGCCTTCCTCGAGCGAGCCTAACCAACCCTTCATCAGTTGCGGTGAAATACGGACTAAACTGGCCCATAAACGGCCAAAACAGACCGTATTCCACCGCAACTTTTTTGGCAGAGGAGAGTCCATGCTTCAAGTCATCATTTCGCCCGCCAAGCAGATGCGCGCGGCCCAAGATGCTTTTGAAGTCCTGGGCATCCCACCCTTTGTGCGCGAGACGGCTCGCCTCCACCGCGCACTGCTAGATATCGAGCGGAATGAAGGCAGCGGCGGCCTGCAGGCGCTGTGGAACGTGAGTGACAAACTGCTGGGGCCTTGCCTCAACACCCTGCATGAGTTCGGGCCCATCCTGAAAAGCGGCGATCTCGACAATCCCGCACTCGCCCGTCACATCTCCCCTGCCGTCATGTCCTATCACGGCATTCAATACCAGAGCATGGCACCCGAGGTGATGAATTCCGCGCAGCTCGCATGGCTGCAAGACCATCTGTGGATCCTCTCCGGCCTCTACGGGTGCGTTCGTCCCTTTCATGCCGTCGAACCGTATCGGCTGGAGATGGGCGCGAAGCTTGCCGTCGACGATGCCCGAGACCTCTACGCGTTTTGGAGCGACAAGCTCGCGCGGGCTATCGCCCCGGCAGGCTCAAACACCACGATCGTCAACCTCGCCAGCGTAGAGTATGCCAAAGCCGTGCTGCCCCACCTCGCGGACGACGCCACGGCCGTCACATGCCTCTTTGGCGAGGGCATCCGCAACGGGAAGCCCATCCAACGGTCGACCGCCAGCAAAAAGGCGCGCGGCTCCATGGTTCGCTGGATGGCAGAAAACAAGCTCGAGGATGCAAGCGAACTCACCGCATTCAATATCGGCTATCGGCACATCCCCGAGCTTTCAGACAAAAACACCCTGGTTTTCATGAACGCGCAGGCACAATAGGCCCGCCGTTTCCAAACACCCCATTACTCCGCCAAGCCATCGGCCTTTGCAATCTCGCTCGTCGAGCCATCTTGGTAGGTAATCTTAACGTGCTCCACCTCGGATACCGCAGCGCCCGCCGGGGGCTCCAAGCGCCATTCCGTCAGCGCAATGTCCATGGTCGTGGGCACATCGCCCTGATCTTTGAGCTTCACCATGAGTGTTTTGATTGCCGCATCAAACGTCACGCGTTCGATTTCTTCACCCGGAATAGACCCGCCGCTCAACTGCAGCTGCACAAACTCGTCGCGCGGATACCAATAGTCGCCCGGCGCGGCCACCGTGTTACCGCCAGCGATCTTCACCGTCATAATCGGCAGGCCCTCGTCGGCTTCAAACCCCCAGGTGGCGCCGCCAGGACCGCCGAACGTCCAAATACAAAAGGCAATCACCAGCACGGCAAGCACCGCAAAACCAATCGCGACCAACCCATGGTGCGCACGGCTTTCCTCGGCCGATACATCCCATTGCGTCTCTCGATATAGATGCTTGTCTTCCATGTACGCCTCCCCACAGGCACGCTCGTTAGGCCAATCGTACCCATTCGAGCTATACTTGAGCCCATTACATAAACGGGGAGCTTGCAGGACAAGACGGCAGGCTGAGACTGGGCGCGCCCGCCCTGACCCGCAAACCTGATATGGGTAATGCCAACGAAGGGAGCCGTGCCAATGAGCACACAGACCGAGCCCAAGCTCGTCACGCAAATCGACTTCGCCCGTGCCGGGCAGATCACGCCGCAGATGAAGGAAGTCGCCGAGCGCGAGCATCGCGACCCCGAGTACATCCGCGAGCGCGTGGCCGACGGCCGCATCGCCATTCCCGCCAACATCGTGCATATCAAAAAGGGCATGCGCGCCTTTGGCGTCGGTGAGGGCCTGTCCACCAAGGTCAACGTCAACCTGGGCATCTCGGGCGACAAGGCCGATGCCGCCGAGGAATGGAAGAAGGTCAAGATCGCTGAGGACTTTGGCGCCGACGCCATCATGGACCTCTCCAACTCGGGCAAGACGCGTCAGTTCCGCCAGCAGCTCATCGACGAGACCCCGCTCATGGTGGGCACCGTCCCCATGTACGACGCCATCGGCTACATGGAAAAGCCGCTGGTCAAGCTTACCAAGGACGACCTGTTCGAGGTCGTGCGCGCGCACGCCGAGGACGGCGTGGACTTTATGACCATCCACTGCGGCATCAACAAGTCGGTCACCAAGACCTTTAAGGAGACCGGCCGCCTCATGAACATCGTGAGCCGCGGCGGCTCGCTGCTGTTTGGCTGGATGGAGGTCACCGGCAACGAGAACCCCTTCTATGAGTTCTACGATGAGTTGCTCGAGATTTGCCACGAGTACGACGTGACGATTTCGCTCGGCGACTCCTGCCGCCCGGGCTGCCTCTACGACTCCAACGACGCCACCGAGACCGCCGAGATGATCGAGCTGGGCAAGCTATGCAAGCGTGCTTGGGCCGCCGGCGTCCAGGTCATGGTCGAGGGCCCGGGTCACATGGCGCTCGACGAGATCGCCGCCAACATGAAACTGCAGAAGCGCCTGTGCCACAACGCCCCGTTCTATGTGCTCGGGCCGCTGGTGACCGATATCGGCGTGGGCTACGACCACATCACCGCTGCCATCGGCGGCGCTATCTCCGCCAGTTCCGGCGCCGACTTCCTGTGCTACGTGACACCGGCAGAGCACCTATGCCTGCCCAACGCCCAGGATGTGCTCGACGGCCTCATGGCCACCAAGATTGCCGCACACGCCGCCGACATCGCCAAAAAGGTGCCGCACGCCCGCGACATGGACGACAAGATGGGCCAGGCACGCCGCAAGCTTGACTGGGACGCCATGTGGGAGTGCGCGCTCGACCCGGTTACGGGCAAGAAGCGCTACGAGGAGTCCCCCGCCGCCACCGAGGGCACTTGCACCATGTGTGGCAAGATGTGCGCCGTCCGCACCGTCAACAAGATCTTCGAGGGCACCACGATCGACCTCGGCATGGAGGACTAGCCCTGTCGCCGCGGCCGCCTCTGGCGGCGAGCTGGTGCCTGTCAATTGTTGACGTGTGAACATTTGCTTGCATTTGCGTAAAGATTGCATCGCCCGCCCGGGTTCGACATAGAGTCGGCCCGGGCATCTTTATAATGCTGGCTTAAAGACCCATTTGATTCCGACCGAACAAGGGAGCGAACATGGATCGTAGTAAGGTACCTGCCGTCCTGTCCATCGCGGGATCCGATTCCAGCGGTGGCGCCGGCATTCAGGCCGACATCAAGACCATCACGGCGCACCGCCTGTATGCCGAGACGGCCATCACCGCCATCACAGCGCAAAACACACTGGGCGTCACCGCCGTGCAGGATATCTCACCAGATATCGTAGCCGCGCAAATTGACGCCGTTTTTGACGATATCCGCCCGAGCGCCGTCAAGATCGGCATGGTTTCTTCTGTCGAGATTATCGATGTTATCGCCGACCGCCTGAGCGCCTGGAACGCGACAAACGTGGTAGTCGACCCCGTCATGGTCGCCACCTCGGGCGCACGGCTGATTGCCGAAGATGCCGCCGAGGCGCTCACCCGCCGCCTGTTCCCGCTAGCGACGGTTATCACGCCCAATATTCCCGAGGCCATGGCCCTGCTCGACTACGAGGTCGACTCCAAGCGCACGCAGCAAAATGCTGCCATGCTCCTCACCCGCCGCTTTGGTTGTGCATCCCTCGTTAAGGGTGGGCATCTTGTCAACGAGGCCAACGATGTACTGGCCGAACCCGCGCCGCTCGATGACGAGGGCAACCATCTGGGAGATCCACTCACCACGTGGTTCCGCCACAAGCGCATCGAGACCGACAACACGCACGGCACCGGCTGCACGCTCTCGTCCGCCATCGCCTGCGCGCTGGCTCAGGGCATGGATCTTGCCGACGCTGTCAACGCCGGCAAGGCATACCTAACGGGCGCTCTGGCCGCCGGCTTTGACATGGGCAAAGGCTCCGGCCCCGTCAACCACATGTGGCAGTATTGAGACAGTTTGCCGCAGCTCGCTATTGATACTGACCATCAGGCAAAACACGCTGAACGTACCGCAATACACTGACCGTACTTAGGGTTTTGCGCCCACTTGGGATATTCGAGGGATACGAGAAAGGGGCCGTGGCGACGAACCGCCACGGCCCCTTTTGCTGTTATCGTCCGCGGTCGCTAGCGCCGGTTGATGCTCACGATGCAGAGTCCGATTGTCGCCACGGTGCCGCCGAAAAGCGAGTCGAGCACGAACGTCAGCGCGATCATCGGCGAGTCCCGTCGGAGATGTAGACCTGCAGGCGGTCGAGCGCATGGCTGTAATAGCCGGCGTAATCGTCTCCGCCATACGTGGTTCCGTCGTCGCAGACCTCGCCCCACCATCCGGCATGATCGACATCCTGAGAGCGGTAGTAGACCTGACGGTAGTCACCGCCAGGCGTGACGTAGTACATCTGGACACCATCGATGGTCTGGCCCCAGACACCCGCCATCCCGTTCACGCTGTCGCCGTAGGATGCGGCCTGCACCCAGTCGAGCCATCCGGACTCGCGGGTGTGGACGCGATAGCGTAGGGTGCCGGTATCGGCCCATGCAATCAACATGTCATGGGAGCCGTAAGGCATGCCCGCGAAGCCGTTCTCGCTGGAGTCGTCGAAGTTCGTCACCTCGGAGTTCCAGCCGCCGCCGCGGTTGTGCAGCGCATAGTGGACATTCACGCAGGCGCCAGTCGATTTCGGGAAGCTGGCCGCCGGTGAGCTGTAGCCGCCCCCCTCATAGGTCCCGCCGTTGCCGTTGGTCGGCGCGATAGGTGCTACGTAGCCGCTGCCCAAATAAGACGCGACCGCCTGCTTGAACTCCCACCAGCTCTTGCCGTACTGGGCAAAGTAGCCATTGGGGTCGGTATGATCGCTGCCGCCCCAGCGCTGAGCAGCCTCGTAGTGGCTCAAGAGTCGTGACGTGTCCCAACCGTGGGCACGCAGCTCGTCGCCAGCCCACTTGACCGCCTCGCCCCACTGCTTTGAGAAGTCGGCTGCATTGGTGGCATGGGCTAACTCGATGCCGATTGTATAGCCATTGCCGTTGCCCACGTGCCAGCAGAGGCGGTTCTCCGCGACCGTGTTGTAGACCGTGGAGCCGTCGAGCTCCATGACGTGATGCACGGCATAGGTGTCATCACGCGACCAAAGCAGCGTGTGGTTGTAGGCAGATGCGCCGGGGTTCGCCGTCTCATGGATGACGAGGTAGGACGCATTGAGGTAGCCGTGGCCGCCGCTCACGTACTTGTCGACGCTCTGATATGCCTCCGCGCCGCACGGGGCGGCAAGGGCGGCCACGAGCGCGAGGACGATGGCGAAAACGCTGCGCATCGGCAGCTTGCGCTTAGCCTCGGCCTTAGTCTCCGTCATGCTCGCCTCCCGACTTGAGTCGCGCGGCGTCCACGGCCTGCTCGGCCGCGGCATAGATGGCCGCGCTCGCGACCCCGCACACCGTGCCGATGGCGGCGACGGTCTGGTTGTCCGTGGCGATGCCGGCCACGCTGGTGGCGACGGAGCCCAGGAAGGCGGCCGTGCACAGCCAGAACTTTCGGCTCGTCACCTTGCGGATAATGTCTTCGGTAGTCATGATTCCTCCTATCTGTCGGATTCCTTGCTGTAGATCAGGTCGACTCGGTCGCAGATGTGGTCGACCTTTTGAGCCATGCCCTGGCTACGCGTCTGGCTGTGGACCAGGTCGGCGTGCAGCACGTCATTCGACGCGACGACCGACTCCATGAGGGTCTTCATCGCCTCCATGAGACTGTTGCTTCGCTCCATCTGCGCGGCGATTCGCCCTTCCATCTGCGAGCGCTCCCGATCTCGCTGCGCCCGCTCGTCCACTTCGGCCTGCTTTCGCTCCTCGCGCTTGAGGTCGATGTTCGCCTTGCGCTCGTTCTGGACCTTGTATTCGTCCAGAAATTGCCGCCCAAAATAGAAGGCGATCAGCACCAGCGCCGCGCCGCCAAGCCAGCCGGGTCCGTACGGCGCGAAGAGCTTGAGCACCTCCATCCGGCCTCCCTTCCGTTCTGCAGTGTGGCTGGGCCAACTCCCCGCCACACTGCAGGTTCGGCCCCCCGTAACGCCGGCCTACACCGCCGCCATCGTGCCGACGCACACGGCCAGCGGGCCCTGCGACAGGATCACAGCGCGGTCGGTGATGACGCACCCCGTGCAGGAGCGCACCATCGGGACCGTCACGACCGCACCGCGCAGCATCACGTCGAGCGCCGTGTCGTGGACGCCCACGACCGTGCCGAACTCCATCGTCAGCCGCTTGCCGCCCGACGGAATCGCCGCCGCCAACCGCGCCGCCGCGCCCTTGATCTCGACCGCCGAATCGCTCATCGCTCGTACCTCCTCGCCGTGTGCTTTATGACGCAGCCGGCGTCGAGCGTCAGCGTCTGCTTCTGGATTGCCAGCTTGCCGACCACCCCGCCGGTCCTGTAGTTCATCGCCACCGCCATGCACGGCTCGACGGGCTTGTAGACGCTCTTGAACTCGTCCGTGCGCGTCACGGCGCGCTCGGTGGCGAGCAGCTCCGCCGCTTTGCGGTCCGCCGCCGCCTGCATGGCGTCCTGGGGCCAAGGTGTGGCGTTGCCTCCCTCCTCGACCTTGTCGGCGACGAAAATGGCCTCGCCGCCGTCGATGTAGCAGTAGCCCCAGCTGACCTTGTTGTGGTTCTCCGTGGCGTGGTAGGTGTAGCTGACCTTCTGCCACTCGCCAGTCATGGTGAACCCCTTGGTCACCGGGCCAAGCACCCTCTCCTGATCCCAGAAGGACTGTATGATGCCCGTCGCGCCCTTGGTGCCCTTGACCCACACGCTCTGCGTGTAGTCCGTGTCCTTCTTTACGCTCGGCCCCTCGTCCTGGCAGAAGCCGACACGCCCGCCAGTCGAGACGACCTTGATGCCGAAGATCACCCCCGTCTGCGGCGAGTCGGGAACGTAGACGGTCTGGATGCTGCCGTGCGAATCGCTCTTGCGGAAGTTCTTCTCAGACTTCTTTCCGATGCCGATGAGGGCGTTGGCGGCGCCCTCGATGAGGTTGGTATCCTCGGTGTCCACACCTGGCAGGCTGTCGTAGCTGTAGCTCTTGACGATGCGGCGCCCGACCGAGACGGTCGACAGGTCGGAGTCGGGCGAGTCGTCCACCGCCGTGCCGCGCACCGATGCGTCCTGCGTGCTGAAGTCCACGTGCACGACGTTGCAGACCTCGGCGCGGTTGGTCGATTCGGTCATGTTCGACATGAAGCGCGCGTCCCTGCCCTCGGTGAACTCCGCCGAGATGGGCATGTCGGCAGGCTCGACGTAGCGCCTGTAGATCACGTTGCCCATTCGGTCGGTCGCCGGCGAGCGGAACCCGGCCGCCTTGAGGAGCAGGTCCACCGCGTCCAGCTTGTTCTTAGCGTCGTTGTCCCTGCCCACGCCGAAAACCAAGGTGCTGCCCAGAAGGAGGCTGCTGGGGTCGGCATAGACGGTGAGGCCGACCGATTCGGCTATCTTGACGGCCTCATCAACCAGATTGCTGCCCGCAACGATCACGTACGGCCCGTCGAAGTCGTCGTCTTTGAGCCGCTTCAGAAGGCCGTATGCATTGATCTGTCCCTCGCGGTAGGCACCGTCGATGTCCACCGAGTCCACCACGGGCATGAACGTGCCGAGGCACTCGCGCCTCTCGCTGCCGTCCGAGAAGGAGGCGTTGAGGTACACGCGCAAAAAGTCGTTGCCGACGTCGAACTTGTCGGCGAAGTCCAGGGATGCGGTCTCGTAGAGCGCCGTGTTCGCGTTGCGCTCTATGGAGCCGCCGTTCTCGATGTCGCGCACGAAGTCGAGCTCGAGCCCCGTCTCGCGCGAGACGCGCACGAAGTCGTAGGAGGCGTCGAACGGCCTCGTCCAGTTATCAGCCATTGGCGGGCTCCTCCCACGTCTCCCACGTCGGGTCGCACGAAGCCACCCACGCGCCGTCGGAACGCTTCACGCTACAGCTGAGGCGGGCGCGGAACCGCTCGCCGTAGAGATCGCGCACCCAGAAGCGCCCCGCCATGTTCATGACCTCGAGGAATGACTTGTAGTCCTCCTCGTCGAGCAGCAGGAAGTCCATGCTGTCCTTGACGTCCCTCTCGTTGATGCCGTACGAGACGGGTAGCCCCTCCCCGCCGTCGGCGAAGTGCAGCATCTTGTACCCGTGCGTCACCTTGCGGCTCGAGCCCTTCTTGAGATAGCGCCCGAGCCACGACCTCTCAGCGCCGGCTCCCCAGTTGAGAGCCACCGCGCGGCTCGCCACGGTCGTCTTGACCCTCGTCGCCGTGCTCACGCCCGTCGCGGCGTAGGCGACCGCGACGTACTCGAACTCGCTGTTGAGCGGAGGCAGCGGGTCGCTCGCGCCCTCGCCCGCCGCAAGGTGAGAGCCGAGCTGCAGGGTCGAGCCGTCGGGCAGGACGCGCGACACGGTGAAGTGGGACGTCTCGGGCGTGTCGTCGCTGTCGGCCTTGCCTGGGAATACCGACAGCTGGCATCCCAGCCTCTCGTCGACGAAGATGTTTAGCGACGGTTTGGCTGGCGGTGCCCAGTCGGTCCGGAAAGTTCTCGAGACGGTGACCGATAGCGACGATCCGGCCGTGACCGTGAGCACGACCCTGTAGGGCGTGAAGTTGACGAAGGCGTGTTGCGCGTAGCCGAGGACAAAGGAGCGCGCGTCCTTGTCCACAGTCCCGCTCCACAGGAGGTTGCCCCTGATGTCGCACAAAGACAGGTACTGTCGGCTGACGCCCGTCTCGTCGGCCACCTTCCACGTGAAGGCATGCGGCACCGCGCGCAGGGTCGCCCCGTCCGCAGCCGGGTCGGTGAAGAATGCCTGGGGCGCGTCCGCCACGGTATATGCCGCCGCGCTCGACCATGCGCCCCAGTCCTCGTCGAGGCCCTTGGTGCGCACGCGCACGGTGTAGAGGCCCTTGGTGCCAGTCGGCAGCTTCAGGCTCGTAGCCGAGCCCTCGACCGTCGTGACAGTGGGGCCTGCAGGGGTCGTGATCTGCACCTCAGCGGAGGCCTGCGCCGAGCCGTCCGGATGGTTGGGCACCCATTCGAGTGTCGCGGTCGAGCGGGTGGCGTAAGCCGCCCTGACGCCCCTGATGGACGGTGCGAGCGGCGGGCATATTGTCGTGACCTCGTTTGACTCGGTCCACGGTCCCTTGAGGCCGCTCTTGACCGCGCGGGCGCGGTAGCGCACCGTTCCCGCAGGCGCCTCCTCGTCCTCCCAGGAGGCGTTTACGTCCGCATCGGCCCACGTCTTTCCATCGTCGGTCGTGAGCTGGAACTCCCAGCTGTCGACGAAGGCCGGCGCGTCGTGCCCCTTGAGCACGACCTTCGCCGCCTCCGCCTTGACGGCCTCGAGCATGCCGAGCGCCGTCGGCGTGGTATAGATCGCCGGCGCGCTCACGCCGTAGTCAGACGTGCCGCCGGGGCCCGTCGCCTTGGCCGAGAAGATGTACATGCAGCCCGGCTCGAGGCCGTTGTAGGTGTGGCTCGTGGTATCCCAACTGACGGTGCCGACGTCGGTGAACTTCCCCGGGCCGTTCTTCGCCACGCCGACGGTCACGGTCGACCAGGGGTAGTCGCCGTTCATGCCCGTGTAGTCGACGTCCCAGCTGACCTTCGCGCTGGTGTCGCTCAGGCGCTCCGCCCTGATGTTCTTCGGCGTGTGCGGCGTGTGGTAGGCACGGCACGGGACCGTGACGGTGTTGGAGGCGTTCGACGTTCCGTTGCCGAAGCCGCCCGTGACGTTAATCTGGCCCGTGAAGGTGTGGTTGTAGGCGTCGCCGTTGCCGCGCGCGAGCTCGACGTCGCGCGACGTGCACTGCACCCATACCCAGTCGGAGTTGTTCGTCGAGTAGACCGAGCCGTTCCACGAGCCGCCCGCCGACGAGCTGCCGTTTGCGTAGCAGTTGATGGCGTAGCGCGTGCCGTAGCCGTGCGTGACACGGTAGGTCACGGTGGTGTCCGTGCGCCCAACCTCAGCAACGTCCACGTACGCGCACCAGCAGTACTTTCTATAGCCACTGCCGCCTTGAACCAAGTTTCCCTGCGCCATACTACGCGACCCCCATCGCCATGATCTGCTCCACCGCCGCGACGAAGCTCCTGAAGGCGGAGGCCACGCGCCCGTCGACGCCCAGCAGGTCGCCGTCGAGGTAGAGGTTGTAAACGTTGCCGCCGCCCGCGATGCCCGCGGCTCCGCTGGCGGTCGCCCCGTATGCTCCGCCGCTGGTAACGCTCACACCGAACACGGCGGCCTTCTCGACGTTGCGCACCGCCGACCTCATGGACTTCACCGGCTCGTCCGCCGTGTCGTCGATGCCGAGGGCCGCGCCCTCCATGACGTAGCCGAAAATCTTGCGGAACACGCGCGAGGGGGAGTGGATACCCAGCAGGTTCTTGGCCGCGTCGATGGCGCCGCCAACCACGCCGGTAATCTTGCTCACGACCACGCCTGCCGCGCCGCTGATTCCGTTTGCGATGCCCTGCACGATTTGCGATCCGATGGATGCCACGCGGCCCGGGATGGAGGACAGGGCGCTCATGATGGAGCTGCCGATGCTCGAGGCCGCCGAGGTCACGAAGCCGACCGCGCCGCGGATGGCGGAGCCCAGGCTGCTGATTCCGTTGCGGCCGATGCTCGCCAGGGTGGACGGCAGGTTGGCGATGGCACCGCGGATGGCGGACACGATGTTGGCGCCGCACGAGCTGACGAAGCCGGCCATGCCGGTGATGCCGTTGCCCAAGAACGTGATGGCATTCCTGCCTAGGCTCAGCCAGTCGAGCGCCGACCAAGCCGAGACGAAGGCCGAGAAGATGGCCGGGATGTTGGCGATGAGCGTCGGTATCGCCTGCACGATGCCAAGCGCCAGCGTCACGATTGCCTGGATGCCGGCACCGAGCAGTATCGGCGCGTTGTCGTTGATCGCGCTGGCGAGGTTCTGCACGATGACCGGGGCCTGCTCGATGAGCGTCGGCAGGCTGTCCGCTATGCCCTGCGCCAAGCCGACGATGAGGTTCGCCGCGCCCTCGGCAAGAACGCCCGCGTTCTCGGCTATGGACTCTGAGAGGCCGGTGAGAATCTGCAGGCCGCTCTCCGTGATGGAGGGCAGGTTCTCGGACAGGTAGCCGCCGAGCGACGTCATGAGCGACGCCGCCGTCTCGGAGAGGAAAGACAGCCCCATCTCGATCCCCTCGGCGAGCCTGGGAACGACCTCGCCGCCGACGTCGGCGAAACCCTCGGCGATGCCGGGCAGCGAAGAGGTGATGTTCTCCTGCAGCGTGGACAGGTCGCCGTCGAGCAGCGTCAGCCCGTAGACCATGGCGAGGTGCAGCGACTCTAACGGGTTGTCCCCAACCGCCCAGATCTCACCAAGACCCTCGAAGCGCTCGCCGATCTCGTCCACGCCGTCCGAAACGGCGGAGAGGATGTCGCCTATGGGCCCGGGCACGGCCTCAGCCGCGCTGTCGAGCGCCTGAGTGAAGATGTCGACAAACGCTTGGCCGAGCACGGGACCGACCGACGTGACAAGGCTCGGTAGCTGCGACAGCGCCGTGCCGACGATGGTCGCAACGCGCGGGACGACGTTCGATGCCGCCGTCTCGACCGACTGTAACAGCTCCTCGGTGAGCTTGCCCATGTCGGCGTCGTCCTTGCCGAGCTCCGTCACCCAGTTCTCCCACGAGGCCTTCATCATGTTGACGCTGCCCTCGATGGTGGTTGCCGCCTCGCGCGAGGTCGTGCCGGCGATCTGCATCTGCTCCTGCATCGTGTGGATGGCCAACACGATGTTGTCGAAGGACAGGCTCGACTCGTCCACGGCTGAGTTGACCGCGTGCGCGTCCTTGACGAGGCGCTGCATCTCCTCCTTGGTGCCGCCGTAGCCGAGCTTCAAGTTGTCGAGCATGGTGTAGTTCTGCTTCGCGAAGCCCTGGTAGGCGTTCTGGAGGTCCTCCATTGCCGTGCCGAAGGTGTTCGCGTTGTCGCTCATGTCGACCATTGCCGTGTTGGCGTACTCGGCGGCCTTGACCGTGTCACCGCCCAGCGAGGCCACCAGCGAGGCCGAGAAGCCCGTCACCTGCTCCATGTACCGGTTGGCGCTCAGGCCGGCCGTTATGTAGGCGCGGTCGGCGTTGGCCAGCACCGTCGTCTGGGCCTGCTCGAGCTGCTCCCACTTACCGGAGCACTGCTCGACGGTCTGGCCGGTCATGGCGGCGTAGTCCTCGAGGGACTTGCCCATGTTGCCGAATATCTTCTTAATGCCGCCGACGTTCTGCTCGTATGCGGCGTATGCGCTCATGCTCATGCCCGTGATGGCGGCGACGCCCGCCCCCACGGCGGCGACGCCAACGCCTATCGCCTTGGCGGCGGTCGCGCCGGCCTTGCCGAGCGTGCCCACGACCTTCGAGGCCACGCCCTCGGCCTTGCCACTGGCCTCGTCCTTGAGGCCGACCTTAATCATCAGGTCGAGAAGGTTCACCTAGACCACCTTCAATCCCATCCGCTCGATGATGTCTGCGGCGATCTCGTCGCCGCCGCGCGTGTCCTCCGCCTCGGACCCATCGCCCGCACCGCCGTTGACGATGCTCAGGAAGGGCTCCTTGAGCCACTTCCCCTGCGCCATGAGGCGCACCGACTCGCTCAGGTACACGCGGAACGCCTCCCGCTCGTCCCGCTCGCGCCACCGCGCGACCATGTACCTACAGAAAGGGCGAGCACGCCGTGGCCCGACGTACTCGCCCAGACAGAGCCATATGTGAGATGGGTCCTCGGCGGCTATCCAAAAAAAGGAGCCAGAATGTCCTTGATGCCGTCGATGCCGTCGATGGCATCCTTGATGTCGTTCACCCACTTCTTGACGGTGAAGTCGGCCTTGTACTCCTCGAGCGTCTGGCCGTCGAGTGCGGCGAGCAGCTTGTAGCTGATCTCGCCGCCCTGGCGCAGCACATCGGGCAGAAGCCCCGCCACCATGTCCACGGCGAGGCCGTTGACCTCGGCGGTGGCGGCTGCTTTCGCGGCCTCGGGGTCGCCCTTCGCCTTGGCGGTCGCCTTGGCCTTGGCCTTGGCGGAGTCGGAGCGGAACTTGGCGTAGGAGGCCTTTGCCTTTGCGCCGAGTTCGCTGTTCATGACGTCCTCCGCCACGTCCGCCAACAGGCACATGGCATTCTGGAACTCGTCGGCGTTAAGTTTGTCCAGCTTCATGGTTAGGCTCCAATCTCCTGTTTGATATACAGCTCGTAGGGCACGATCTCGGGGTTCTTGATTGAGTAGTGGCCCGTGAACTCGAACGCGAACTGGCCCTTGGCCTTGTTCTGCGTCGTGATTTGCAGACCGCCCGTGTTGAGCGCGTTGATGAGGCGGATGGCGATATAGCCGTTGCCGTTCTCGCCCGAGTAATCGCCGATGAGCCAGATGTCGGCGAAGTCGGCCTCCGAGAGTGCGGAGCGCGGGACGATCTTCCCCTCGGTCTCGTCGGCTGCGGCTGCGAGCTTCTTGCCGAGCGCGGTGTTCAGCGTCACGAAGGTGCCGCTCAGCTTGGCCTCGATGCTGTCGATACGCTTGAGCTCCATCGTGTTGGCGGGGCAGTTGTCGATGTCCTCGCCGTAGTCGATGAAGTTGGGCGTGGCGGCGAAGCTGGTTCCGCCGCTCGTCGCGCCCATCAGCTCGGACTCCGCGACCTCTGCGGTCTTGGGGTTGAAATTCGTGGCGAGCAGGCCCGCGTTGATGACGATCTCCTTGAACGTGTTCTCGGGGATGCGCGTGAACTTAGACATATGACCTCCTAGTAGCTGGTCATGTACTCAATGGTCAGGTTGATGATTCGGCGCTTCACGGTGTTGTCCTCGTCGGCCATGGCGTTGCAGAACGGCTCGCCCTGCATCACCCACATGCCGCCGCCGTCGCACGGCAGCAACACGCCGGAGAGCCCGAGCGTCCGGGCGACCTCCTCGGCCTTGGCGTTAGGCGCGGCCTCGGACGAGGTCCGGTACCAGAGGTTCACCTCGGAGTTGCACTGCGTGCCGAACGACGCGGTCGGCAGGTCGTAGGTGATGTAGGGCATCTTCGCCTTGCGCGGCACCGCCGAGTCGCGGTACACGGGAAGGCCGAAGCCCTCGAGCCAAGCCTGCAGCGCCGCCGCCTTAGTCGCCATCCGGCACCTCCCACTCCTCCGCGCTGCACTGGCCGAAGCCAAACGACGCGCAGCGCGGCGCGGCCCCGTCGTCCGCGTTCGACGTGCAGCGGAATACCTGCCCGTCGAACGCACGCTGGAAGAGGTCGCCGTACCGCAGCGGCTCGTCGGTGGTCACGGTGTAGACGTTCCTCACGCCGTCGTGCTCCGCGATGCGCGAGGCCGTCGAGCTGTCGCGCACGATCGCCGCCGTGAAGCCGTCGCCGACGGCGAGGACGGTCTTGAAGCCGCCCTCGCCGTCAGGCTCGGTCTTTGCGACGAGCCTCGCGCACGCCACCGCCATGCGCTCGTACAGGCGGCTCACAGCTTTCTCCAAGGGTCGAGACGCGCCTTGAACTGCTGTCGCCACGTGATTGGCGAGCCGTCGCCGCCGACGCGCGTGTAGCTGTAGCCGCCAAAGCTCTCGCTCGCGTAGGGGCTGTCCAGCTCCTTGGCGTGCTCGGTCTGCCACGCTGCGATCTCGTCAGCGAGGTCGACCACGGCCTGCGGGATGGCGAGCGCCCAGACGGTGCCGACGAACTCCTCGTCCGTGAGTCCGTTGTAGGGCCACGCGTGCAGCCCGTCGTTGAAGGTCGAGCCCGTGATGCGGACGTACTGGCCCTCCTTGAGGCCGAGGGCCGCGGGCGGCACGAGGCGGCCGTCCTCGATACGGACGCGCCCCGTGCGCTTGTCGGCGACGAACCAGTTGCGCAGCGACAGAAGCACCTGCTCGAGCATCTCTGCGCCTATCGCTTATCGGTGATGACTGCGGCGAGCTCGGGGCTGAGGGTCTTGACGCCGCATAGCATGTCGATGGAGACGGTATCGGTCTTGGTCTTCTGGTCGTAGCCCTGCACGACGCGCAGGCCGAAGCCGTCGTAGGAGGTGGAGAAGGCCTTGGGCGCGCCGAGCGGCATCTCGAGCTGGCGGGTCACGAGCGCGAAGGCGTTCTTGTGGAACGCGATGGACGGCGTGTAGTTCGCCGTCTCGGCGGTCGTCTTCTGAACGTTCTGGTCGCAGTAGAAGTCGAGGCCGTACTTGCGGCCAAGCGACGCCTCCTTGAGGGCGGTGCCGTTGTCGCCGACGGCGGAGGCATTGGTGAACGCCTCGGTGTTGAGCAGGTCGGCCTCGGCCTGGGAGCCGTAGACGAAGCGGCGCTCCGTGGAGGGCGCCTTGGCGTCCACGAGGAACTTGCGGGCGGCGATGATGTCCGCCACGGCGATGGCGCCCTTGGTGTGGTCGACGCGGTTCGTGACGTCCTTCTCGAGCGCGAGCAGGTAGCCGTCGATCTTGTCGGCGAAGGCCTGCATCGCGGGGACGAGGAACTGCGCGGAGAAGTCGACGATGCCCATCGTCAGCTCCTTGGACGTGACAGCGAAAGTCACGTCGAGCAGCTTGTCCATCTTGACGGGGACCTTGTCCTCCGTGGCGTCCTGCACCTCGACCTCGGTAGTGAACTCCTTGGCCTCGAAGGTGGCGGGCTTGCGGACGGTGATGGTGTCGCCCACTCCCGCGACGAACTCGGAGGAGTAGTCGCGGTGGACGAGGTTGGCCATGACGGCGTTGGTGCGCAGAACGTCCAGCGCCTCGTTGGCGATGATGTTGGGTGTAAGGATGGTGTTCGACATAGAAACCCCTTAGCCTCTCTGCTCCGCCTTGTACTTCATGTACTCGGCGGTGCTCATTTCGTTGATGTCCTTGCCGCCCTCGCCCTTGGGGGCGTGGGCCACGTCGGCACCCTTAACGGTCGTGGTTGCGATGAAGTCGGCCCAGTCGGCCTTGATGCCCTCGGTCAGCTTGTCCGCGTCCTCGATAGCGCCGTCCTTGACGGTCACGTTCTCGAGGTCGGAAACCTTGAGAACGGTCTCGATGCGCTTGGGGTCGACGCCCGCCGACTTGAGCAGCTTTCGATACAGGCTGCGCTTCTCGGCTGCGGCCTTCTCGCCCTCGACCTTGGCCTTGTAGTCCTCTAGGTTCTTGACGGCGGCCTTGTACTTTTCCTCGTACTCGTCCGTGCCCTCGCCCTTGGCCTTGAGTGCGTCCAGCTCCTTCTTGTAGCCGTCCGCCTTGTCCGCGGCCTCCTTGAACTCGTCGCGCTGCGCCTTGAGCGCGTTCACGCTCTCGGCATGCTCGTCGATGATCTGGTCGATCTTCTCGTCCTCGATGCCCATTGCCTTGAGCATCTTTCGCGTAAGTGCCAACAGAATCTCCCTTGCTTCGGAATGGGCGGGTTCCCACCTATTGCCTCGGCGGGCCCGCGCCGCAATACCTCGCGGCAAGGGTGAGTATCCAAACGGAGTAACGCGGCCCTACGCGCCACTCCTCAGGTGCTTCTCGAGAATCGCCCGGTACGTGTCTCCGTGGCCCGTCGCCGCCTTGCGCAGGAAGTGCTTGCCCTTCATGTGGGAGGTCCCCTCCTCGACGTACGGCGCGTACTCGACGTTGGTGCCGATGAAGCAGTCGTAGCCTTTGAGGAGGTGCGTGACGGAGTTGCGCAACCTGCCCGTGTCGACCGGGCACGTCGCCTTGGCGTAGCCCTCCGCGACGAGGCCTATCTCCTCCAGGCCCGTTTTATAGGCGCGCAGGAGGGCCTTCTCGACCTGCTCGATGTTGTTCTGCCGTATCTCGATGCACTCGGCGGTATCCAGCTTCGCGGCGTTTACGATCTCCTCGGTGATGAGGGTGCCGTGCCGGCCGTGGTCGCCGACGCCGCCGACGAGCCCGTAAGCCATCAGTCGAGCACCTCGCAGCCGTAGCCAACGCGCCCGTCGACGTCCGCCTCGATGGCCTCGATGGCCTGCACCGGAACGCCCTCGCACCCGAGCGTGCAGCCGTCGTCGGGCTCGACCTCGTCGCCGCGCTGCGTGCAGATGTAGGTATCCGGGAACGTGAAGCCGAAGCCCAGCTTTACGGCGCAGTCGCCGCAGTTCGCACAAGTGAATAGCTCTTTCATGCCTGACCCAATCTCTCTGCGGGCAGTGTCACGGCACGGTCACGCGGCATGAAAAAAGCCCCGCCGTGGCGGGGCCTGTTGGCTAGTTATTTAGTTCGCTTTCGAATATCTCGACTATATCGGCTTCAAGAGCATCCTCGAACTTATCCGGGCCAAACAGCTCGTAGTACTCCCTACGATTCTCGTCGTCGTATTTGGCCTCTTTAAGCCATAGCTCCTGAACGGCTTTAGGCTTGGAATCGAGAACGTGACCTATAGCGTCGACGTCGTCTCTTCCGTCGAGATAGCTAACGGCTTCGTTGAGTATGTCATTCATGATGCTCAATCTTGAAACCGAACCTCTCCTCAATCGCCCGAAACAGCCTGTCCTCGTTGCCGCCGTAAAGCCTTTGGATTCTAAGGTACTTCACCTCATCGACATTATAGGACGCATCCGGCTCGGAAACCTTCTCGAACGTGTAGATACTTCCATCGTGAGCTGCGATTATCCCCATCTCGCAGCCCTTGCCGCCGACCGCCAAAAGGTCAGCCGCGCTAGGGATGCCAGAGGCCGGGTGGTTGTGGAGCAGCACTACGCGCCGACCGTCCCCGATTGCCGCCTCGACCTTCTTGCCGAACTTCGCCGGAGGGACCACGGTGCTGCCGATGGTCGAGTTAACGCAGCTCGTGATTGTCTTGCCCGTTGACAAGTCGATGGCGTAAAGGTCCTCGCCGTTTGTGCCCCCTCGGTGGCTGAGGATGCGTCTTATGCTCGCATGTACGCCGTCCGCGGCATCTTTGCCGACGGCTTTAGACACCTTTGCCCTGTAGTCCCTGCTCGCGATCTTCCCCATATCCACCGCGAACTCCATTGAGTGCTCTACCGGCTTAGCTCTCGATTTCCCGCCGCCCTCGTAGACCGTGCCGAGCGCCGAGTCCAGCACCTTTTGCTGGTCGCCCGCCGACATTTTCCTAAACCCGCTCGACGGTATGCCGTAGTCCTCAAGCTGCCGCGAGAGCCGCTTTCGCGCCTCGGTCTTGGACACGCCCGCCGTATCCAGCTTGCGCTTGGTTCCAGGCATTTCCATGAACTCTGAGATGGTGCGGTTCGCGGGCTTGGTGCCGTTGACGGCGGGCTTGCCCGCCTTCCATTCCTCGTAGGTCATGCCCTCGGGCAGGCGGCTGAAACGCTCGCCGTCGAGCACGTCAAGCCCGTCGCAGCACGCCACCAGTGTGCATCGGCAGTTGCACGTCTCGGCATACGGCGCCTCGGGGTCGCCCGGGTAGCGACACCCGTTGCTGAACTTCTCGCCGACCTCGACCTTCTCGCGGTCAATCTTCCTGTGGCTCGAGCGCGTGCGCAGGTCGAGCGTCGCCACCCATTCCTGCTGCACCTTGATACCGAGCCCCTTGGCCCTCTTGTAGCTGTCGACGCGCCCGGCGTTCTCCGCCGCCGTCGTCGAGGTCCGCGCCAAGCGCACCGCCGCCGCGCGGTTGGACCCCGCCACGTCCTGGATGCGCTTCGCGATCTTGGGTATCGACTCGCCGAGCAGCACGCCCTGCGTGATCTGGTTGGCTATGAGCCGGCGGTTCCACGCCACGTCCTTGGCGACGTTGACGGACGGCTTTGGCAGGTAGGAGTCGTGGTCGGTGAGCAGCCTCTGGACGGTCGACGCGTCCTGCAGCGCGTAGGCCGTGTCAACGCCCACGGCGCTCTCGACCTGCCACGTGCCGTAGTTGTAGTTCTCGGCGTAGACCTCGGGCAGCCTGCCCTCGATGGCGGCGGCTGCGACGACGTTCGCATGCGTCATGGCCTCGGCGCACTGCTTGAGGACGATTCGGTAGCGCCTGCCCGCCGCTATCTTCCCGCTTCGCCAAGACCTGTATTGAGCCTTGGTGATTTCGCCGGCCTCGAGACGCTCGCGCATCTTCTCGTCGTCTGCCTCGAACTGCGCCAGATAGCGTTTGAGGTTGGCGTAAGCCGTCTTGCTCGCCTCGCCGTACACTCCCGCCACCTCACGCTCGAACGCCCGAATCTCGGCGTCTGAGAACTCGTGAGCGCTATCCTTCGCCATGCGCCGCCTCCAATCGTCGGCACGCATGGTCGCCCGCGCATAACGGAAAAGGGCCCCGACCGAAGCCGGGGCCCTTCCCTACTCGCCGTCCGCCTCTAGCATCTGGCGTACCTCGTCGCGCCAGCGCTCGGGAACGCTCTCGAGCGTGCGCTTGCCGCTCTTCACGGCGCGGTAGTAGATCTTCGCCAAGTTACTCACCCCCAACGATGTCGCCGAGTTCGAGAAGGGCCGCTTGCGAGTCGGCGACCTGCTGCTGGAGCGATGCGATCTGCTCCTCCATGCTCATGCCGTCCGCCTCGTGAGCCGCCCAGACGGTGTCAAAGTCAGCCTTTGCGCCCTCGACTGTCAGTTCGCCAGTCGGGTCGGTGAAGTGCAGCTCCTCGTAGGTGAACACCTTCACCTTGACGGAACCGCCCTCGCCGCCCTGCTCCTCGCGCTCGCCCTCGGCGATGCCGCGGCGCAGCCAGACGTCGGTCCCCGCAATCTCGACCGTCTCGGGCCTCTCGCCCGTTCGCTCCGACTTCACAACCATATTTTTCCTCCTAACCCACGGCCCTCGCCGCGTTGAATATGCACCGCTTAGCGTTCATCTGGTGCTCCATGACGGCCGTTTTCAACCAGCCCCAGTAAGAGCACACGCGCCTCGCCAAGCGCTCGGTGCGCCTGCGCATGTAGCGCGCGAACGCGCGTCGCAGTCGTTTCCAGAGCCTCTTTCGCAAGTCGACCCGGCGCCCGCGAGCGCACCAGATGCGATAGCCCGCGAAGTCGATGGGCTCGGCGCCGTTGCGCCTCACCTTCCACGGCTTCAGCGACAATCCTAGCCGCCCCAAAACGCGTGCGGCGATGGCCGCGGCCTTCCTGAGCGAGCGCTTTGAGTTGCCGAGAAAATAGCCGTCGTCGGCGTACCACACCTGGCATCCCGCGAGCCTCACACGCTTGCCGCGCCGCTCCTTCGCCGCCTCCTCGACCGCGTGGTAGGCGAACGAGATCACGAGCGCGGCAAGGCGAAGCGACAGGTAGCTGCCGAGGATAAGGACGCCGTTCATCGTCGACAGCAGCGAATGGAGCAGGTAGAGGACCTGACCGTTCTTGACGTAGCGAGCCACCAGACCCTCCACTATCGCCGTCTGCATCGAGCCGTAGCAGTTGCGGATGTCGACGTGTACGTGGTAGGCGAAGCGATGAACCGCGCGCCTGAGCTTGCGCATCCCCAGCGCCGCACCCTTGCCCTTGACGCCGCTCGACACCTGCCAGAAGCCGACCTTGGCGGCGAGGAGCGGCTCGAGTGCCCCAACGCACAGGTAGTTGCACACCTGCCGCTTGATACTCTCGACGCTTATCTCGCGCAGCTTGCCGCTGTTCGGGTCGTGCTTCAGGTAGGTTCGAATCGGCTCGAACGTAAGCGTCTCAGTCGAGAGCTCTAGCCAGATGCGGTCGACGAACGCCGTCTCGGTGCCGTATTCGTCGACGACGCGCCAGCCGTTCTCCTTGCCGGAGTCGCTTTTCTTCCATCGGTGCAGGGCCTCGACGACGCTCTTGCGCGTGAACTCGAGGCCCTTGCAGTAGGTTTTCATAGATCAAAGCTCTTTCTGTCTGTCATACGAGCGTTCGCCTTGCGGTTACCAGCCCGTGAGCCTTGCGGACAAATTTCACTCAAAGGAGTCAGGCTGAGCCGCGTCCCGCCAGAAAGCGGCGGGCGCGGTAGACACGGTGCGAGTAGAGATTTATAGACAGATTGCCGGGAGACGAAGTTCCAAGTGGCCCTACCGGACCTGTTCCTCGAGTTCGCGTAACGAAGACCGGCATTCGAGCCGTTCCTCAGGTTGCCGAGGAACTGAACCAGAAACCAGCGCCGCCCTCACCGTGAATCCCTGTTTGGGGTTAGGAGGGGGCCAGCCCCCTCTCAGGGCTACGCCCTGATTCACCCCCGGCTACGGCCCGTAGCAGAAAGCCGGGAGACGAAGTACCAAGAGGCCCAACCGGACCAGAGCCCCGAGCTCGCGCAACGAAGACCGGCATACGAGCCGTTCCACAGGTAGCCGAGGAACAGAACCAGACGGATTGTGCCCTTGACCTTACCTCCGGAGGTGTCGAAGTAGAAGTAGTCGCCGACACCGGTCGTCGCCGAGCCGCCGAGCCCCTTGCCCAAGATAAGGCCGTTGACGAACTGGATGTCGAGCATGTAGCCATCTGCCGTCGGCATGCACGCCGCCGTCGGGGTCACCCCGTCCGCCACGGCGTTCTTCTTCTCATTGCGAGTGTCGGGGTTGACCGCGATGCCGAAGCCCGTGCCGTCGGAGACGAAGAGTGTATCGCCCATGAACTCCCACAGGCCCAGCCCCGTCTCGACGCCGCCGACCTTGAACGGATGCTTGCCGTCCTTCGCCACCTGGCCGTCGCCAACGAGGGCATCGGTGTTGCCCGTGCACCACGGCGCACTCTGGAGCCATGTGTTCACGGTCGTGTCGAACGCCTTGGCGACGTCCATGAGAAGCGCCACGTTGCCGTCTGCGAGCGTCTCCTTGCCGCCGACGACCGCGCCGTCGAACACGTCGTACGCCGCCGCGGCGCCTCGGTCTGGGCACGTGGTGCCCGTGTCGGTGCCGTACATCATCGACGCACCCACGGGAATCTTCGCCGCCTGCTCGGCGGTGACGACCACACGCGTGACGCCCGTCTCGGCAAGCGCGGGGTGGATCTGGATGTTGAAGTCCGTGCAGCCCGGGAAGTCCACCTGGGAGGACTTGCAGAGCGTCTTGGTCAACTGGTGGAAGTTGATATACCACTGGTCGTAGACGCTCATGCCCGAGTAGCCCGTGGTCGCGGTCTTGCAAAGGTCGACGAGCGAGTCGTGCGACGTCGTGCGGTTGGCGACCTTCGCGCCCGAGACGGAGCGCGGGCGCCCTTCAGCGTCGATGCTCATGGGATACGTCGGCGTCAGCATGTACGGTCGCAGCGTGCCGTCCGGCAGCAACGCCTTGGGGTTCGGCTGCGAGCCGCTGAATCGGCTGTCGGACCACGAGACGAGCAGGTTGCCGTTCGCCAGCACCTCGACCGCCTGCCAAACGACCGGCGCGATCTCGTAGACGTTGTTGCCGTGTCCGTTGTCCACGCGCGAGAAGCCGTAGTCAACGCCGTCGATGGCCTCGACCCACGGCACGCCGTCGGCGTCGGCACCGGCGTTGGCGGACACGTGGAACCACGGGCCGCCCTCGGTGTCGAACGGGTCGACAGCCGCGCTCGTCGCCGTCGCGGGCACGAACTCGGTGGAGGCCACGCGCTTCGCGGCGGCGCTCATCGGCTTGATGTCGGTGGGGCTGCCCGCCGGGATGAGGAACGTGTACACCAGCCCCGTCTTGTGCTTGTCCACCATCGCGGCGACGCTCTCGTTGGAGTAGCGGCCCGTCGAGGCGTCGCGCTCGAGCGACTTCTGGTCGCCCAGATTCTTTACCGCGCCGACAAGCGCCCACACAGCCTTGTCCGATGCCAGCGGGTCCGCGTACTCGAACCCCTCGGTTGCCTGCTCGGTTGCCTGCGTATCGGCCATTTAGGCACCTACCTTTCGCATCTGGCAAATCTTGCCGTTTACCTTCTTGAGTCCCAGCGCCGTCACGGCAGCCGCCGAGTCGATAATCGACTGGTAGTTCAGGGCTGCCGTCTTGGCGTCCTTGAGAGCCGCCTGCGCGTCGGCGAGGGCTTTGGTCGAATCCTGCTCGCGCTTCTGCTCGGCGGTCTTGCGTCTGGCCTCAGCCTCCTTGCGCTCCGTCTCGTTCTGCCCGCGCTCGGTCTCTTTCTCCTTGCGCCCCGCCTCGGCGTCGGCGCGGCTCTTCTCCGCCGTTTCGACAGAAGCCTTGAGCTGCTTGAACTCGTTGTTGACCTTGTTCACGCCAGCCGCCGCGTCCGTCGCGGGCTTCTTGAGCTCCGCGATCTGCTCGGCGGTGAGGTCGCTATATCTCAGCGCGTCGCCTTTCGGCACGCCGACGACCAGCACATTGCCTTCCATCGCCGCCGTTGCCTCCGAGCCCGAGGCAAGAGTCGTGGCGCGTGCCCCCTTGACCTCGGCGGCGACAGCCTTGTCGCGTGCGGCCTCCGCCGCCTTCTGCGCGGCCTTGGCCTCGTCTCGCGCCGCCTCCGCGTCCTTGATGGTGCGCTGGTCGCTCGGCTCGTAGATGTACTCGGCGGGCTTGGCTCGCCTCTTTACGTCCCAGAGCGCCTCGATGCGCGTGCGACCGCCGTATGCCTCGTCCGTGATGTAGGCCCATGCGTACACGCGCCCAGCCGCCTGGAGCAGCTCGTCGGGAATCTTCGCCTTGCTGTTAGCCACCGCAACCGTGTAGCACGTCCCCGTGGTCGACTTGGCGAAATGCACCTGCTCGCAGCCGACAACCTCGACCTCGCGCCCGGTGTCCCACTGCCACAGCTCGCCGTCAAGCACCTGCAATGCCGCCATCACTCATCACCTTCCTCATCCTCGTCGTCGTTGTCCTCTTTGGCGCCCTTCGCGTTCGCCGCCAGGGCGGGCGGCAGCGCCGCCATGCGCTCCTCCTGCTCCCGCTGCTTGCGCTCCAAAATCTTCGCCCTCTCGTCGGGCGTGATGTTCGGCAGCTTTCGCAGGATCGTCTCCTCGTCCAGCCACTCGGCCTCCAAGCACACGGTCTCGACCTGCTCCTTGGTGTTGCTGATGCGAGTGTGCGTGAACACTGGCGTGTCCTCGATGCCCTGCAATGCGAGGATGTCCATGATACCCTCGCGGATGTGGCGCTCGAACTCGGCGGCCTCCTCGTCCATCGGCTGGTATGCCGCGTCGATATGGTCGTTGGTCGCCCCCGCCGCGATGGTGTGGACGTCCAACGCGCCGAAGTCCTCGTAGATGTCGGCCTTAATCTGCGCCAGCGTCTCCTTGCGGCCCTCGACGGGCACCTCCTGCGTGTACGGCGTCACGGACTGCCCCTGCTCGGCGTCGACCTCGGCCACGTGCGTCAGCTTGAGCTTCGCCCGCCACAGGTCGAGGTCCCTGTCGTCCATGCCGCCGGCTCCGTTGATGAGCCAGTAGATCTGCGCGCAGTCGCGCGTGTCGTTCACCAGGCCGCTCTTGATCAGGTCGTAGGCGTCGATGCTCTCGCGCATGCCGACGAGCGTGCTCTGGTGCGCGTCGCTGCCCCAGACCGCCACGATGGGCAGGCGGGAGTAGTTCTCCGCATCGACGGCCAGCTTCATCCCGTCCGCCGGTATCTCCCGATACGTGACCTTGTAGGCGCGCTTGGCCTCGGCCACCTCGAAGTCGAAGCCGCTGCCGCCCGACACCATCTCCGTGTAGCCGTCCTGCTCGTAGAGGGTCGCGTGCCACGGGTGGTCGGAGTCGAGCCGCCAGAACCTCACGCCGGCGTATAGCGCCCCCGAGTACTCGTCCCACACCGGGCAGAACTCGTCGGCGGTGAACACGTCGATGTGGTCGAGGTTCCAAAACGGGAATGACACACCGTGGATGAGCGCCTTGAGCCCCATCTCCATGACGTCGTCGTCGAAGCGGTCGCCAAGCCCATCCTTGGTCGTGTCCTTGCCGCCCGCCGAGACGTCCACGAAGCTCACGCCCTTACCGAGCGAGTACGTGCAGCGCTGGACGTTTAGGCGCTTGAACAGGTTACTCGCCAGCCTCAGCTTCGAGGCCGTGAAGTCCTCGGCCTCGGCACCGGAGCACGAGTAGATCTTCTGCACGAAACGGTTGATCGTGACGTTGTGCTGGCGGTAGTACTCGTTCGCGGTGACGGCGTTGCGGTACATCTCGCTCGACATGTGCCGCTCGATGGCATCTGCCGCGAATGCCGTCGCCGACGCCGCCGCCTTGAGGTCGCCATCGGTCACCAAAGGACCTTTAGACAAAGCCGCTACCTCCCTTCAAAAAATGGGTTTACCTGCCGTTTCGCAGGCTTGTACATGCGCAGTGTTGCCACGCCGTAACGGAGCGCGTCGCAGCTGTGGTCCTCGACCTTGACGGGCTTGTCGCCGTCCGCCTTGGCGTCCCAGCAGTAGCCGCCGAGCTCGCCTATCAGCCCCGTGCAGGCGTCGGAAATGCGCACCGTGCCGTTGCCCAGGCACACATCCGTCTCTCGTATGCCGTCCGCGACGTCGTTGCGCCCGTTCTTGGTCTTGAACCCGGCCTGCCGCATCGCGGCGATGAAGCTCGTGGCGCTCGGGTCGATGATGAACTTGGGCGGCTTGCCCAGCCCGCGCACGAAGTCGGCCATGTCGGCCACGTAGTCGGCGTCCGTCTTCTGGTGCCCCGTGTCGCGGCCCGAGTAGCGGTACTCGTCCACCACGTGCCACACCTTGCCGTCAAACGCCCACAGCAGCGCCGCGAAGGCATTCTGCGTGCCGTAGTCGCAAGACACCGCGTACTTGGCGGCGCCGCCCGTATACCGGCTCTCGAGGGCGCCCTCCCACTCGGGGTAGACCAGGCCCTCGGCCAGCGTCCACTTGCCCAAGATGTAGCGGTCGTAGTACACGCCGCTGCCGTAGTCCTTGATGAGGGCTTCGATGACATCCGGTGCCAGCGCACCGTCCCAGATCGTGTAGTCCTGCCTGTAGATGTCGCTGTCGCCGTCGAGGAACCGCTTGAACCAGTGGTTCGGGCTGTCGGGGTTGCAGGTGCCGTCGAAGCGGCTGTGCTCGCAGCGCAGGCGGCTCTTGAGCATCTGGAACACGTCTTCGCTCCACGTGGCGACCTCGTCGCCGTAGACCCACTCGAACGTGGCGCCCTGAATCTTGGATACGCTTGTCTTCTTGTCCGCCCCGAGGCAGTAGACCTTGCGCCCGAAAATCTGGGCTGTGTTGTCCCGCCCGATCTGGCTGACGACGTCTTCGCTGTAGAGTGAGCGCATCGGCTCGAGGATGTTGCGCTCGAGCGTCGAGCGGGTGTTCCCGATCATCACCGCCAGCCCCTCGCCCCTCATGGCGAGAAGCCTCTGCGGTATGGTTACGGCTATGTCGACGTAGCTCTTGCCCGAGCCCGTCGCCCCGCACTTCACGTTGTAGCGGTGCGTGCAGTTGGCGAGGTACTCGCGCTGCATCCTCGTGAGCGGCATCGGTTACTCGTCCCCGCCGATTGAGGACGGCACGGACAGCACCAGCTCCTTGGCGGCCTTGAGCACCGCCGTGTCGGTGGTGTCCATGATGCGCTGCGCCTTGGCGTACTCCTGCGGGTACTTGCGCTCAAGCAGCCACGCCGCCGCCTGCCAGCTGTCGCCGCTCGCGTCCATGATGCGGCCCACGAGCGTCGCCTTGCGCTCGACCTCGGCCTTTTTTAGAACGTGACACAGTTGACGCTGATTGTCTGTTCTGGGGTGGTTGATCCAGCGGCTGTATGTCTCGCGTGCGACCCCGAGATATGCGGCGATGTCCTTGTCGGTCATTCCGGCACGGCACAGGCGGACGGCATCCTCGATGCCCTCCTTGGTCAGTTTTTCACGCCCTTTTCCCGCCACAAAATCACATTTCCGCTGGTAGATAGCCATATGGAAACGCGAACGTTCCCACCTTTTTACGCACGTGGACAAGTGCGTGCATTTGCCCACGAGCGTAAAAAGGGGGTAACGTTTAAAGAAAAGGCCCCGGTTTCCCGGGGCCTTTCGGCTACTCGACCTTGGTCGATTTGATTCTGATTACCTCGGCCAGCCTCTCAAACGTCTCCGTCCAGCTTCTGCCGTCTGTGCGCGGCCTGTCGTATGCGGTTGCTCTCCGCCTCTTCCTCGAGCCGCCTCTTCCGCTCCTCCAGATAGCAGCCCTTGCACAACCGCCACTTCTTCGCCTGCGCCGACGTGTCGAACACGGGCCGCGCGTCGCACACGATGCACAGCCCATCCGTTCCGGTCGAAAAGCGCCCGTACCGCTGCCGCGCGTGCCTCACGGCGCTCGGCGTCACCCTCAGCTCCGCCGCGATCTCCGCCGCCGTCCGCTCCGGGTGCGCCTGCATCCGCCTTATCATCTCGTCCGTCCACAGGACGTAAGAAGAGCGCCCCTTCCGGAGCGCCCACTCGTCCCTCAACGGATGTGCTGACTTTGTGGATGGGCCTTTTGGCCCATCTCCTACAGGTGGCCTACACGCCATTCGCATACCCCCTCGCGCTCGGTTTGCTTCGGTTACTATACCAAGCGCCGGGGACCACCTCACGCACGGCGCTCGATTATCGCCCCGCACTTCGGGCAATGGACGGCCTCATACGCCAGCATGTCCCCAAAGCCGATATGTTCCCAGATCTGTCCATCCCATCCGCAGTCGGAGCAGTGGAAGTAGCCGTCGACCATCCGCTTGCCCGGGATGAACGGATCCTGCTTGTGCTCGACAAGGTCGAGGCACGTCGGGCGGTCGATTAGGTCGGCGATTTTTCCGCACGGCACATTAAAGTCGCAGATGGCGTATTTTTTACCGAAAAGCGCCTCCGATATTTCATAGCACTTGGCATATGATTCAGTATCGCAGTTACAACTCCGTAGGAACCTCGCAGCCTCAACCCGATCCTCATTGCTAATCATCGACAATCGCCGCCCCACACTTAGGACAATGGTTCCACCGCATATCGCCGATTGAGTAGCCGCAGACCTCGCAGCACGGGGTTTCCCTGCCGTACTTGGTCTTGAA
>CAUCUN010000009.1:0-91346 GCA_958445985.1 uncultured Collinsella sp.
AAGGGAAGAGGCGGGGTATGCCCCGCCTCTTACACCACATCTCTGCGCGCTACCCGCGTGTAAGCCGTGAAAACGGCATTTGGGGCTGTTTTGGCTGTTACTAAAAGGGTAACAGTACTCATATTTGCCATTTTTTGCCCACGGGGCCTCGAAGGGGCTGTCAATCAGGTCCCAGGGGAGGCGGTTTGAGGGCCGCAGAGCAAAAACGGGGGCGCAGGTTGTCCTGCGCCCCCGTTCTCGGGCGTTATTCGTTCCCCGCGGCAGAATTTACGCCGCCTCGTCGAACTGCGAGTTGTACAGATCGGCGTAGAAGCCGCCCTGGGCGAGCAACTCGTCGTGCGTGCCCTTCTCGACGATATCGCCGTCGCGAATTACCAAGATCACGTCGGCGTTGCGGATCGTGGACAGGCGGTGCGCGATAACAAAGCTGGTACGGCCCTGCATCAGCGCATCCATGGCACGCTGAATAAGCTCCTCGGTACGAGTGTCAACGTTGGAGGTTGCCTCGTCCAGAATTAGCGCCGGGCGGTCGGCCAAAATGGCACGGGCAATGGTCACGAGCTGGCGCTGGCCCTGCGACAGGTTGGTGCCTTCCTCGTTGATCATAAAGTCGTAGCCGCCGGCGAGCGTATGGATAAAGTGATCGCAGCGTGCGGCGCGTGCAGCGGCTTCGACCTCGGCATCGCTTGCATCGGGGCGTCCGTAGCGGATGTTCTCGCGGATGGTGCCGTTAAACAGCCAGGTATCCTGTAGCACCATGGCAAACTCGCCGCGCAGCGCCGCGCGGTCCCAGTCGCGCACGTCGACACCCTCGACGCGCAGCGAACCGCCGTCCACATCGTAGAAGCGCTGCAGCAGCTTAATGAGCGTGGTCTTGCCGGCGCCGGTAGGACCGACGATGGCGATGGTCTGGCCGGGCTGCGCCTCGCAGCTAAAGTCGTGGATGATGGTCTTGTCGGGCGTATAGCCAAACTTGACGTGATCAAACTCCACATGGCCGGGGCGCTTTTCGGGAATCTGCGCGTCGGCTTTCTGCTCCTCCTCGGGCGCGGCCAGGAACTCAAAGACGCGCTCGGTGGCGGCTGCCATCGACTGCATCGTGTTGCTCACGTTGCCCAGTTGCTGCACGGGCTGCGTAAAGTTGCGAACGTACTGGATAAAGCTCTGGATGTCGCCGGGCGTGGCGTTGCCGGTCAGTGCGAGCTGTGCGCCCACCACGACAACGCCCACGTAGCCCATGTTACCCACCAGGCTCATAAGCGGCATCATCAGGCCCGACAGGAACTGCGAGCGCCAGCCACTAATAAAGAGGCGGTCGTTTTGACGGTCGAACTCCTCGATCGAGGCCTCGGCGCGGTCGAACACCTGAATGACGTTCTGGCCGGCAAAGTCCTCCTCGATAATACCGTTGACGGTGCCCAGGACCTGCTGTTGCTCGCGGAAGTACGGCTGCGAGAAGTGAATCATCACGGTCAGGATAATCGCGGCGGCCGGCAGCGTGAGCACGGTGACGCCG
The DNA here is from genome assembly GCA_958445985.1 of uncultured Collinsella sp. GTDB lineage: Bacteria > Actinomycetota > Coriobacteriia > Coriobacteriales > Coriobacteriaceae > Collinsella. Next base: position 1,517 of record CAUCUN010000009.1, read on the forward strand.
GTAAGCGGCAGGCTGATCGAGAGCATCATGATGAGCACGCCGATAATCTGCGTGACCGACGTGATAAGCTGCGTCACGCTCTGGTTGAGCGACTGACCCAGCGTATCGACGTCGTTGGTGATGCGGCTGAGTACGTCTCCCTTGCTGTGGCCGTTGAAGTAACTCATCGGCACGACGGCAATCTTGGCGGCGATTTCCTTGCGCATGCGGTAGCAGATCTTTTGCGTGACGCCGGTCATGAGCCAGCCCTGGACCAGGCTGCAGACAGAGCTCGCCAGATACAGGCAGAGCAAAAAGCCGAGCGTCTTGGCGATCCAGTCAAAGTCAACGTCGCCGGTGCCGTTGACCTTGGCGACCAGGCCTTCGAACAGCTTGGTCGTAACCTGGCCGAGCACCTTGGGTCCCACAATGTTAAAGATGACCGAGCACACGGCAAAGGCGACGGCGGCAAACACGGCAATCTTGTGCTGGCCGATATAGCCGAGCAGCTGCTTCATGGTGCCCTTAAAGTCCTTGGCCTTTTCGCCACGGCGCATGCCACCCATGCGGCCCATGGGACCACGCTGGCGGGTGGGCTTGGGAATCTGAGTCTTGGTCTCGTCTGCCATTAGCGCTCGCCTCCTTCCATGACGGCTGCAATTTCTTCTTGGGTAAGCCCCAGCTCCTCGGCGGAAAGCTGCGACTGTGCGATCTCCAGGTACGCCGGGCAGCTGCGCAGCAGCTCCTCGTGCGTGCCGGTGCCCACTACGTGGCCGTCGTCGAGCACGATGATCTGGTCGGCGTGCATGATGGTCGCGATGCGCTGGGCCACGACCACGAGTGCGGCGTCGGTAACGTTTTTGGCCAGCTCCTCGCGCAGGCGCGCGTCGGTCTTGTAGTCGAGGGCACTAAACGAGTCATCGAATACCACGATCTCGGGCTTTTTGGCCAACGCACGGGCGATGGCCAGGCGCTGGCGCTGACCGCCCGAAACATTGGAGCCGCCCTGGCTGATGGGGGAGTCGTAGCCGCCCTCGCGCTCGGCAATAAAGTCCTCCGCCTGGGCGACACGTGCTGCCTGGCGCATATCCTCGTCACTCACCATGTCGCCGGCAAACTTGAGGTTGCTCTCAACGGTGCCCGAGAACAGGCGACCCTGCTGCGGAATGTAACCAATGCGGTGGCGCAGCTCGGAAAGGGTCATGTCGCGCACGTCGATGCCGTCGAGCGAAATGCTGCCGCCCGTGACGTCGTACAGGCGCGGAATCAGCTGCACGAGCGTGGACTTGCCCGAGCCCGTGGAGCCAATAATGCCAAGCATCTGGCCGGCGTGCGTGGTGAAGTTTACGCCGCTGATGACATCGGCGCGGGCATCGGGGTACTGGAAGCTCACGTCGCGGAAGGTGAGCTCACCGCGCGGCGCGCTGGCTGCGGGCAGTTTGGGCGAGGCAGGGTCGTTGATGCTCGTGGGGCAAGTGATGACCTCTTCTACGCGCTCGGCTGCGACCTCGGCACGGGGCAGGATGACCGAAACCATGGTGAGGATCATAAACGCCATGACGATCTGCATGGTATAGGAGATAAACGCCATCATGTTGCCGACCTGCATCACGCCGTCGGACACGCCCTGCGCGCCAAACCAGACGATAAGCACGGTGATGCAGTTCATGACGAGCATCATGAGCGGCATCATAAAGCTCATGGCGCGGTTGGTGTAGAGCTGCGTGGTCATCAGGTCGAGCGAAGCCTTGTCAAAACGCTCGAGCTCATGCTCCTCGCGGTTGAACGAGCGGATGGGCATAAGGCCGTCGAGCAGCTCGCGGGCGGTAAGGTTCACGCGGTCAACAAAGCTTTGCATCTTTTTGAACTTGGGCATGGTGAGGCCCATAAGCACGCCGACGACGGCCGAGACCGCGATGATGGCAACGGCGATGGTCCACTCCAGGCCGGTATGGTTGGCCAGGACGCGCATGACGGCGACGATGCCCATGACGGGGGCCATCAGACACATGCGGATAAACAGAGTTGCGGCCATCTGGATTTGCTGAATGTCGTTGGTGCAGCGGGTGATGAGCGAGGCCTGGCTAAACTTGCCCACCTCGGCCGGCGAGAAGTGCATAACCTTGTTGAAGGTCTCGCGGCGCAGGTCGCGGGCGATGGAGCAGGCGGTGCGCGAAGCCACGGCGCCGGTCAGGATGGTGGCGACCAGCGACACCAGACACAGTCCAAACATCGTGGTCGCCATGCGGCTCAGGTAGGCGTTCTGCACGTCGGCGGGGTCGATGCCCTGCGCCTTGTACTCGTCCTGTACATAGCTCACGGCGCGCTGGGTGACGATGGAGCCCGACATGGAGCCCATTTTGTCCGCCATTTGGTTGGCGCCCTCGACGAGCTTGTCCTGGTCGATTAGACCGCCTTCAATGCCTAGACGCAGGCTCTTCATGGTGATCTTACCGCCGTCGGCGTCGATCTGCTTTTGCATGCTCTGCGCGGCTGCGGCCTTCTGCTGCATCTCGGCGAGCTGCTCGGGCGTCATCGCTGCCATTTGCTCGGGGGTGGGCATGGCCTGGGCAGCGTTGTTGTCTTTCTCGCTGGACGAGCCCATCATGTCGCCCATGGAGTCGGCGTCGATGCCCTGGTTGAGCGAAAGGAGGACAGTCTCGGGCAGGCTCATAATGTCGGCAATCCTGCCTCCATCGGCACGCTCTTCCTCGGTACCCTTGTACGTTCGAATGCCGTTTTTGTCAGCCTTGCCAAACACGGCCTCCACAGCCTTGGCGTCCTTGGCGCTCATAAAGAGTAAGAGGTCGTCGAGCGATTCGGCGCGAATGGTGTCGGGCACGGGCGAGGCGATGCCGCCTTGCTGCACGCCCACGTCGACGATGTCGCTCATATAGGTAGGCAGTGCCAGATCGGCGTTGGAGCTGATTACGATAAGTACGATAGCTGCGAACAGTGCCAGGACATGCTTTTTAAAGAGCTTGAGAATCCTCACTCGGCATCTCTCCTTTCTTGATTGCGGTCGATAATTTCGTTGGCACGCCTTAGAAGACGCACCATCTCTTGGGTATCTGTTTCGCCGAGCTGCTCGAGGAAAGCCGCAGTGCGGTCCTCGAATTCCCGACGTTTGATTTCTAGATCCTGGAATCCTTTGTCGGTCACCGTGACGTGTACGCGACGACGGTCAGTCTTTGAGTGCTCGCGCTCGACCCAGCCCTTGGCCTCGAGGGCGCGTAAGATATTGGCGATGCGGGCGCTCGAGACCCAGGCGCGATCAGCGAGTTCGCTCGGCGTGAGCGAACCGCCGGCGAGTATGAGGGCGCGCATGACGGCCATTTCGCCACCCAGAGCCTGGTCGGCAAAGCGCGAAACGCGCTGGTGCATGCTGCCAAACTCGGTAAAGAGCTGACGCCCAAGCTCATGGAAATCGGTATCTTCCACCGAAAACCCCTAACACTAGAAACTATTTTCGGTGGAAGATGATACCCCCATACGCGGGCCTCATACAGTGGGCAATATTAAGAGCTCATTAAGACTTAAAATCATTCAATTGCTGAAGCGTTTCAAAGAACTATTATGCCCGCGGTTAGGCGAGGGGTTGTCACCACCATGACGACTGGGACTCATATAATCGCCACGTGCGATGCTCCAACTTCCCGCAAGGAGACACCTTACATAAAGGGGGATGGAGTCATGGCATTTGACTTCACGGGTAAGACCGCGATTGTCACGGGTGGTACTCAGGGCATTGGCCTCGAGATCGCCAAGGGCATCGTCGCGGGCGGCGGACACGTCGCGCTCATCGCAAGGAACGCTGCTAAGGGCGAGGCCGCTGTGGCCGAGCTTGGCGAGGGCAACAAGTTCTATCAGCTCGATGTCGCCGATGCGCCCAAGGCGCGCGAGACCGTCGAGCAGATTTTTACGGACCTGCCGCAAACCAACATCTTGATCAACTGCGCTGGCGTCATCAGCACCAAGAAGTTCGACGAGATCGATGACACCGAGTGGCGTCGCACCATCGACATCAACCTCAATGGCACCTTTACCATGATGAACGCCGTGTACCCGCACTTTAAGGCGGCTCATGCCGGCACTATCGTCAACGTGAGCTCCGTTGCTGGCAAGATCGGCGGCGGCCTGCTTGGCACCGCTGCCTACGCGAGCTCCAAGGCCGGTGTCAACGGCCTTACCAAGGCGGTCGCCAAGGAGGGCGGCAAGTTTGGCGTTCGCTGCAACGCCGTGTGCCCGTCGCTCACGTTGACCGATATGACCTCGATTCTCTCTGACGAGAACTCTCAGCGCATCATCAACGGTATTCCTCTGGGCCGCGCTGCCCAGGCCAGCGAGTCTGCGCAGATGGTGCTGTTCTTCGCTTCCGACCTCGCCAGCTTCGTGAACGGCGAGATCGGTGACTGCGACGGCGGCATCGTCCTGGACGGGTAATACCCCGCGATGATTATTCGGCGACGGCTCCTGCGACTCGGGACCGTCGCCTTCTTTCTGACATAGGCGCGTGCGGCTACGATTCGCATGCATCCAAAGGAGATATATATGAGTGAATCGACTGCGGTGGAGGCGCCGGCGGCAAAGGAGCCGTTCTTTAAGATGTCCTCCATCCCGGGTGCCAATATTTTGGTGCCGCTTTTGCTGGGCTGCCTGCTCAACACGCTATTCCCCGACCTGTTCAAAACGCTCGGCAGCTTTACGCTTGGTATGACCCAGCAGGGCGCAGGCCCGCTCGTGGGCGCTTTTTTGCTCATCGTCGGTACGACGATTTCGTTTAAGAGTGCTCCCGCCGCCGCTGCACGCGGCGCCATCATCATCGCTGTCAAGCAGATCGTGGTCGTTGCCGTGTCGCTGCTCATCCTTTATGTGTTCAACGACAACCTGTTTGGCATCTCTGCCATGGTGATGCTGGCGGCTTGCACCGGCGCCAACAACGCTATGTACGCTGGTCTGATGGGCACCATGGGCAACGAGGCCGAGCGTGGCGCCGTCGCCATCACCACGCTCGTTGTCGGCCCTCCGGTCACGATGATCGTGCTCGGCGCTGCCGGTCAGGCTCCGATCGGCTGGTCGCTCGTGGGTGCCATTCTGCCGATCGTCATCGGCATTATTCTGGGTAACCTGTTCCCCAGCTTTAAGAAGATGATGGCACCGGCACTTTCCGCCATCATCGTGCTCGTCTTCTTTGCCATGGGCTCGACCATGACCTTTGGCCAGCTCATTAATGGCGGTCTCCCCGGTATTCTGCTCGGCGTGATCTGCTCGGTGGTCTTTGCAATTCCCGTCATCGCGGTCGATAAGCTCACGGGTGGTACGGGTGTCGCAGGTGCGGCCATTTCGAGCTGCGCCGGAGCCAATGTGGCCACGCCTGCTGCCATGGCAAGCGTCAACGGGGCCATGTACGGCGGCGCCGTGCTCGCGACGGCTACGGCACAGGTTGCTGCCTGCGCAATCGTGACGGCTATTTTGACCCCGCTGGTCACCAGCTGGTGCTACAAGCATTTTGAGGGCCAGGGCAACGGCGATAGCAAGGCAACGACCGACAAGGCCGCCGCAGCCGCCTAATGCCAAGCGGCAATCAAAGCTAAAAACTAGCTACGCCACAGGGCGGCCACGGGGGATCCCGTGGCCGCCCTGCAGTTTCTGTAGGGTCTCTGGGACACTTTACCCTGCTAAAGCTGGCATAACAGCTAGAGTGAACGTCGTACAAAGGCAAGGAAAAAACCAAACAAATCGGTGAACGGTAGTTGTTTGCGCTCGCATTTCCTGCGGATTTGTAAAAAACGTCATTATGATATAAAAAAAGAAACATATAACAGCCCAGATGGAGAGGGTGGCTATGTTATCCTTCTCAGACGGGTGAAATCTTGGGTTTTGGGTTGTAGTTCCAAGGTGGACAAACGTTTTTCCCTGTACCAACGTGTGGTGAAGAACGGAAGAAGCCGGTAGTGCAAGCCGATAATTCAAGAATTCAATAAGCAGCGGTGTGAGAGAGCGCCGCATTACACGTAACTAGGAGCGTGGTTACACAATGCAGGAGGCATGGGAAGGCTTCAAGGAAGGCATTTGGACGGGAGAGGTTGACGTCCGAGACTTCATCCAGAAGAACTACACCCCCTACGAGGGCGACGAGTCGTTCCTCGTAGGTCCGACCGAGCGTACCAAGGAGCTGTGGGGCGAGGTTCTCGACCTGCTGCTTAAGGAGCGCGAGCAGGGTGGTGTCCTCGATATGGACACCAAGACCGTCACGGGTATCGTGAGCCACCCCGCTGGCTACATCGATAATGCCCATCGCGACAAGGAGACCATTGTTGGCCTCCAGACCGACAAGCCGCTCAAGCGCGCGCTGCACGTCAACGGTGGTATCCGCATCGCTTGCCAGGCTGCCAGCCAGCACGGCTACAAGGTCGACGAGAACGTTGTCGAGCGCTACACCTTCGAGCGCAAGACCCACAACGCTGGCGTCTTCGATGTCTACACCCCCGAGATGCGTGCTTGCCGCTCGGCTCACATCATCACCGGTCTGCCCGATGGCTATGGCCGCGGCCGCATCATCGGCGACTACCGTCGTGTTGCCCTGTACGGCGTCGACTACCTGATCAAGGACAAGGAGGCCCAGAAGGCTTCCACTCCGACGGTCATGACCGCCGACAACATCCGCGATCGCGAGGAGCTGCAGGAGCAGATCCGCGCCCTCGGCGAGCTCAAGATGATGGCCGAGACCTATGGTTTCGATATTTCCAACCCTGCTACCAACACGCAGGAGGCCATCCAGTGGATGTACTTCGCCTACCTCGCTGCCGTCAAGGAGCAGAACGGCGCCGCTATGTCCATCGGCCGTACCTCTACGTTCATCGACATCTACGCTGAGCGCGACCTTGCCAACGGTACCTTCACCGAGGAGCAGATCCAGGAGTTCGTGGATCACTTCATCATGAAGCTCCGCATGGTCAAGTTTGCCCGTACCCCCGAGTACCAGGCCCTGTTCACCGGCGACCCGCAGTGGGTCACCGAGTCCATCGGCGGCATGGGTGTTGACGGCCGTACGCTCGTTACCAAGATGAGCTACCGCTACCTGCACACGCTCGAGAACATGGGCACCAGCCCCGAGCCCAACATGACCGTTCTGTGGTCGACTCGTCTGCCCGAGAACTTCAAGAAGTTCTGCGCCAAGACTTCCGTCGCCAGCTCCTCGATCCAGTACGAGAACGACGACCTCATGCGCGTTTACCACGGCGACGACTACGGCATCGCCTGCTGCGTGTCCTCCATGCGCATCGGCAAGGAGATGCAGTTCTTCGGCGCCCGCGCCAACCTGGCCAAGTGCCTGCTCTACGCGCTCAACGGCGGTGTTGACGAGGTCTCCAAGAAGCAGGTCGGCCCCAAGTATCGCGCCGTCGAGGGCGATACGCTCGATTACGACGACGTTGTGGCCAAGTACAACGACATGATGAAGTGGCTCGCTGGCGTGTACGTCAACTCGCTGAACATCATTCACTACATGCACGACAAGTATTGCTACGAGCGCATCCAGATGGCTCTGCACGACAAGCACGTGCACCGCTGGTTCGCTACGGGCATCGCTGGCCTTTCCGTCGTGGCTGACTCCCTGTCCGCTATCAAGTACGCCAAGGTCCACCCCGTCCGTGACGAGAACGGCATCATCGTCGACTTTGAGACCGAGGGCGAGTTCCCCAAGTACGGTAACGACGACGACCGCGTCGACCAGATCGCTCACGACGTTGTGCACCAGTTCATGGAGTACATCCGCATGAACGACACCTACCGCAACTCCGTGCCCACGACCTCGGTTCTGACCATTACCTCCAACGTCGTGTACGGTAAGAAGACCGGCTCCACGCCCGACGGCCGCAAGGCTGGCCAGCCGTTCGCCCCGGGTGCTAACCCCATGCACAAGCGCGATAGCCACGGCGCCATCGCTTCGCTGTCTTCGGTTTCCAAGCTCCCGTTCCGCGATGCTCAGGACGGCATCTCCAACACCTTCTCCATCATCCCGAGTGCGCTCGGCAAGGAGGACCAGGTGTTCTTTGGCGATATCGACCTTGATCAGCTGGGCGAGTAACTATTGTTAGTGCTATACTAACAATAACGATTACTGATTAGTGCGCCGGTTTCGGCCGGCGCCTATCGATCGAAGGAGACACATTATGAAGGTTTCTGAAGTTTCTGAGACCCAGGCCGATAACCTGGTCCACATGCTCGACGCTTACGCCGAGAAGGGTGGCCACCACCTGAACATCAACGTCTTCAACCGTGAGACGCTGCTCGACGCTCAGGCTCACCCCGAGAAGTACCCGCAGCTGACCATCCGCGTTTCCGGCTATGCCGTGAACTTCCACACGCTCACCAAGGAGCAGCAGGACGAGGTCATTGCGCGTACCTTCCACAACAAGTTCTAAAGGGATTTAACTCCTGTAGGATTACTGGGGCCGGTTTTGGGTTATTTTCCAAAACGTCCTCGGACATGCAAAGAGGCTCCGCTGCGCGCGTTGCGCGGCGGGGCCTCTTTGCGTCCTGCGGGATGTTTTGGAAAATAACCCAAAAACGGCCAAGCGGGGTTCTTCGGAGTCACCCTTTAGGCGGAACTCTCCTAATTATTTGGATGAGTCGTTTACTTACTTGTGCTGTTACCGTCTTCCCGCTGTTGTTGGGGTATGCTTTGTTCGTATGTAAACGTATGACATGTTGATAGGGGAGGGTGCTATGGCTCGCGAGGGCACTCGTTCTAAGGATTCTGCTAAGCCTGGCATCAAGGAAGTTGCAGCGGTGGCGGGGGTTTCGCCTACTACGGTATCTCGCGTGCTTAATAACCGCGGTTATATTAGCCAAGAGACCCGCGATAAGGTCCACGCCGCGATGGAGCGCATCAACTATACGCCCAACGATATCGCCCGTGCCATGCTCAACGGCCGTCTGAACCTTATCGGCATGATCGTTCCCTTTGTGAGCAGTCCGTTCCATGCTCAGGTTGTGCAGGCGGTCGAGCGCACGTTGGCGGAAAACGGCTTTAAGATGTTGCTGTGCAACAGCGCCAATCGACCTGATCTTGAGCGTTCCTATATCGACATGCTCCGCCGCAATATGGTCGACGGCGTCATCGTCAACTCCCTCAATATCGGTGCCGAGGCATATGCCGAGATGGGCTTGAGCCTGGTTGGCATCGACTGCGATCTTGGCGAGGGCTCTGTCCAGATTGCAAGTGACAGCTATGGCATCGGCGAGCTCGCCACGCGCCGTCTGATTGATGACGGCTGCAGGCGTATCCTGTGCCTGCGCAGCAATAGCCGCATGCGCATGCCTGCCAATAAGCGTACCGATGCCTACCTCGATGTTGTTGAGCAGGCCGGTTTGTCCGCGCTTGTCCGTGAGGTTGAGTTCGTTAAGCCCGACGACGAAAAGGGCGCGGTCGTTGCGAAGATCCTCGATGAGAACCCCGATATTGACGGCATCTTTGCGGGAGACGATACGATGGCGGCCATCTGTCTCAACGTGATGAAGCAGCGCGGCTTGAGCGCTCCAGACGACATTAAGGTCGTGGGCGCGGATGGTGCCCGCCGCACTATGACGTTTATGCCTGACTTAACAACCGTACGTCAAGATATCGATCGCATCGGAGAGCTCGCGGCGCAATCCATCATTGCTCTTATTAACGGTGAAAAGCCCGAATCGAATATCAAGCTTCCCGTTGAGCTTATCGAGGGCAAAACCGCGTAATTCGCCCCGTGCCAAAAGAATTCCTCAAACGCCTCTGATGACCGTTCACCGGCATATGTCAACCGTTTGCCGACGACTGGAACTGCGAAAAGACGTATTGGTGTGAAAACGTTTGACATATGAAAACGATTGACATATCTTGCCATTGTACCGAGTTAGTATGTCGTGGAAAGGAAGTCTCGGATGCACAAGGTGTATTACCAGCCTGAGGGAATTTGGGTAGGCGACATCATGCCGTACGGCGAGGACGGCACGTTCTATCTCTATCATCAGCGTGACACGCGTAACCCCGAACCTTTCGGAGAGCCGTTTGGCTGGGCACTCGCTACGACCAAGGATTTCGTCAACTACAAGGACTTTGGCGAGAGCCTTGAGCGCGGCGGCGACGAGGAAGTCGACCAGTACATTTATGCCGGCACGGTGTTTAAGGTGGGCGACAAGTACCATGCGCTCTACACTGGTTGCAATCGCGATAAGGTCCGCGCACGTTTGATGAAGCAGGTTCTTCTTCACGCAACGAGCGACGACGCCGTCAAGTGGGAGAAGAACATCGCCGAGACGCTGCTTCCGCCCCAGGAGGGTTACGATGACCGCAACTGGCGCGATCCCTTTGTGCTTTGGGATGAGGAGAACGAAGAGTACATGCTCATCCTCGGCACGCGTGTGGGCGAGGACAAGCGTCTGATGACCGGCCGCCTGGTCAAGTTCACCTCCAAGGATCTGACCAACTGGGAGTTCCAGGGCGACTGGTGGAACCCGGGCCTGTACACCATGTTTGAGATGCCTGATCTCTTTAAGATGGGCGACTGGTGGTACCTCGTCTTTTCCGAGTACAGCGACGGCAACAAGACCCGTTACCGCATGTCCAAGTCCATCAACGGTCCTTGGATTACCCCCGCTGACGACTCCTTCGACGGCCGCGCGTACTACGCCGCTCGCACCGCATTCGATGGCGAGCGTCGCGTTCTCTTTGGTTGGGTTCCTACGCGTGACGAGGGCGGCGACCCCAGCTCTTACCTATGGGGTGGCACCTTTATGCCCCTCGAGATCGTTCAGCGTGCCGACGGAACGCTCGGCACCAAGCTCCCCGACAGCATGCTTGGCGCCTTTGGCGAGGCTAAGGCAGTCGAGACCTTTGAGCTTTCCTGCGAGTCGGGCAAGGTCGAGCAGGTACTCGCCGCGGATGCCGGCTCCACCTACTTGCTCGATGCCGACATTGAGCTCGGCGGTAACGCTGCCGGCTTCTCGGTCAAGTTCGCCGAGGACGCCGAGACCGGTCTTGCCTATGAGTTCCGCGCCAACCTGCGCGAGGGCAAGCTCGAGTTCACGCCGGCTCCCCAGTACCCGTGGTTCCAGGTCAACAACATGGGCCTCGAGCGTCCGTTGTTCTTTAAGGGCGAGGGCACTCACCATGTGCGTCTGGTCGTCGACGACGACATCGCGACCATCTTTGTCGATGATGTTGCGCTCAACGCTCGCTTCTGCAACAAGCAGGGCCAGGGTGTGGCGCTTACCGTCACCGACGGTGCGCTCAAGTGCGCAAACGCAACGATCGCGTCTCTGTAGCGGCAACGAACCGTTTTATGATTTAGAAAAGGAATGGAGAGGAACATGGACTACAAGGCAGTGTCCCAGCAAGTCGTCGACAACGTCGGCGGACTGGAGAACATCGAGGGCGCCACGCATTGCGTGACCCGTCTGCGTCTGGTGCTCAAGGATACGAGCAAATACAACAAGGCCGAGCTCGAGAACATCGATGGCGTCAAGGGCGTGCTGTACAACAGCGGCCAGCTCATGATCATCTTCGGTACCGGTACCGTCAACAAGGTTTACGATGAGTTTATGGCTCTGACGGGCGTTAAGGAGATCAGTGCTTCCGAGGTCAAGGGCGCTGAGGCGGACAAGAAGGGCAAGTTCTTCTCGGTCCTCAAGGTATTCTCGGACATCTTTATCCCCATCATTCCCGCCTTCGTCGGCGCTGCAATCATCATCGGCCTTAAGTCGCTGATCGTTGCCAACGGCCTCTTTGGCATGGAAGGCAGCCTCGCCGATCACAGCGAGTTCCTCAAGAACCTCGCAAGCTTCTTTGCCATTATCGCCACCACGTTCGACTACCTGCCTGTCCTGGTTATGTACAGCGCGGTCAAGCGTTTTGGCGGTAACCCGATCCTGGGCATCCTCGTCGGTATCGTCATGGTTCACCCGAGCCTTATGAACCGCAACACGTTCGTTATGGACCCGACGGGTGCTGAGTACTGGAACTTCGGTCCGCTATCCATTCCCATGGTTGCTTTCCAGGGCGGCGTATTCCCTGCAATCCTGACTGCCTGGTTTATGGCCAAGGTCGAAAAGATTGCCCAGAAGTACATCCCCGAGGTCGTTTCGTTCGTCTTTGTCCCGACCGTTACCCTGATTCTTGCTAACGTTGCCCTGTTCACCGTGTTCGGCCCGCTCGGCAACCTGATCGGCGACGTCCTCGCTGGCGTAATCGATGTCCTGTACAACAGGATGGGCGTCTTTGGCGCCTTTGTCTTCGCCGCGTTCCTGCAGCCGCTCGTCGTTACCGGTACGCATCAGTTCATCCAGGGTATCGAGGCAAACCTTGTTGCCACGACTGGCTTCAACTACATCCAGGCCATCTGGTCGGTTTCCATCATCGCCCAGGGCGGCGGCGCCATCGGTATGTACCTCATTCACAAGAAGCACTCCAAAGAGCGCAACATCTGCATGTCGTCCTTTATCCCGACGCTGGTCGGAATCTCCGAGCCCGCTATCTTTGCTGCAAACATGCGCTATTCGATCATTCCGTTCATCTGCGCATGCATCGGTGCAGGCTGCGGCGGTGCCTTCGTCAAGCTCTTTGAGGTGCGCGCTATCGGTCAGGGTCTGACCGGCGTGCTTGGCCTGCTCATCGTCACGCCCGAGACCCTCGTGTGGTATGTGGCTGGCAATCTCATCGCCTTTATCGTGCCGATCGTCTTGATCTTTGCCTACAACAAGGCAAAGGGCGTGCCGACCACCGATGAAGAGGGCGCTGGCGCTGGCTTCGACGTTAGCTTCTAGTTGAGCCGTTCAGTGTAATCTGAGGATAAGTCCATTTGAGGAAGGGCGTTCGACTCGTGTGAGTCGAGCGTCCTTCCCCATAGACGAGAAAGTCAACGGCGATGTTAAATCAAAAAAACAAGGTGACACGCGCGGACTATGAGCAGTGGCGTGTCGGACAGGATGAGACGGCGGCTCGCATCGCGTCCGACCCCGATAGGCTTCTGTTCCATGTGGAGCCTGAGCTTGGCTGGCTCAACGACCCCAACGGTTTGGTTCAGATTGGTGATACGTATCACATCTATCATCAATACGATCCGTTCGATGCTGCGCATGGCGGTCCAGTGCTTTGGAACCATCTGACGACAAAGGATTTTGTGACGTACGAGAATCACGGCCCCGTGCTGTTCCCCGATTCCGATTTGGATTCGAGCGGAGCGTATTCTGGTTCTGCCTTTGTACGTGATGGCAAGATTCACTACTTCTATACCGGCAACGTCAAGCATTTTGACCGCGATGATTACGACTACGTGTTGACGGGCCGTGAGCAAAACCAGATTCATATGGTTGCCGAGAATCCCGACGAATTGGGCGAGAAGTGCATAGCTGTTGGACCGGTCGATTACCCCGACGATATCGGTACGCACGTGCGCGACCCCAAGATCCTTGAGCACGATGGTATCTACTACATGGTTCTGGGTGCTCGTACGAAAGACGACCGTGGCTGCGTGCTTGTCTATACCTCGCGCAATCTTGAGGACTGGAGCTATGCGACGCGCATTGAGTTGGGCGAGAAGTTTGGCTTTATGTGGGAGTGCCCCGATCTGTTTGAGCTCGATGGCGAGCTTATTCTCGTTTGCTGTCCGCAGGGTGTGCCTGCCGATGGTTGGCGTTACCGCAATCCGCATCAGTGCGTGTGGTTCCCCATCGAGGCCGATTGGGAGGCGCCGAGCTTTAAAATCGTCGGGCAGGGCATGCCCCCGATGGTCGATGCCGGTTTTGATTTCTATGCTCCGCAGTCCTTTGAGGATACTGCAGGCCGGCGTTTGATGATCGGATGGTCGGGTTGCCCCGATGCGACGGCAGAAAACCCGACGGTGGCGCGCGGGTGGCAGTGCGCGTTGACGGTGCCGCGAGAGCTGAGCATGCGCGATGGCAAGCTCTGCCAGCAACCGGCGCACGAGATTGAGAGGATGCGCGGCGACTGCGTTCGCGCGACAGGCGGTGAAACCGTTGAGGAGCCGGGCCGCCTGTTTGATCTTGTGGTTTCCTGTGAGGGCGCCAAGATGGTCGAGCTCGAAATCCGCAAGGGTGTCTTTGTGTGCTATGCAGACGGGATGCTTACCCTCGACATGGGTGACGAAGGCTATGGGCGCGACCAGAGGTCGATCGAGCTCAGCGAGCTTCGCGACCTGCGCGTGCTTTCGGACACTACGATGGTCGAGATTTTTGCAAATGGCGGCGAGGCGGCACTTACGAGCCGTACCTATTCGCCGGCGGTTCCGGCGATGGAGCTGCACGCCGAGGGCGCGGCATCGATGAATTTCTACCGCCTCGTGCATTAACCGTGCATGGGGCACGATTGGACTTGCTGGGCGGAATGTGTTGCAGTTGCCGCAGCGAACTACCGTTTATCGCGTATAGCTACCGTTTGCGGGATAAGTAACACTCATTTATAAACCGTGTAAAATCTCAGCCAAGCACGGAGTTTTCCAGGGAGACGCTGTCCTTTGTTGTGTGCAAGGGGCGGCGTCTCTTTGGCGCTTGGAGGCCGTTGCGCAACAGTGCGGCGGCGCGTGTCATGTATTGAAAAACCAACGTTGAGATGGGTCGTGATAATAATGGGCAAGTACGTAATCGTGGTTGAGTCTGGTTCGGATGTGACGCCGGAGCTTTGCGAACGCTACGGCATCGTGCGCGTGCCCATGCATGTCACGATTGGTGACGAGACCGTCGAGGACGGTTCGATCGATCCGCTCGAGATTTATTCGCGCTGCAACGAGTTTGGCGTAATGCCCAAGACCAGCGGCTGCGCGCCTGCGGATTTTGCTCACGTGTACGACCGTATCCATGCCGAGCAGCCCGATGCGACCATTCTGCATCTTGCGTACTCCGAGGCCACGACCTGCTCGCATCAGTCCTCCAAGATTGCAGCCAAGGGGCGCGACTACGTGTTCTCCATGGACACGCGTTTTGTTTCGGTGGGTCAGTCGCTCGTTGTCGTCGAGACCGCCAAATACATCGTGGCTCACCCCGATGCCACCGTCGACGAGATCTTTGCATTTACGAATTCCGTCATGGACCGCGTGTTGCTGGGTTTTGTTCCTACGGACCTTGCCTTCCTTAAGGCGGGCGGTCGCTTGTCCAACGTCGCATTCCTTGGCGCCCATCTGCTCAAGATTAAGCCCTGCATTGAGGTGACGGGCGGCAAGTTCGTGGCGACTAAGAAGTTCCGCGGATCTATGCTCAAGTGCGCCCGTGCCTTTATTGACCACATGGTTACGGAGGGCGAGATTGACTACTCACACATTGGCCTGGCGTATTCGGTAGGCCTTTCCCAGGAGCTACGCGACGACATGGAAGTCTATGCGCACGATCTGGGCTTTAAGGACGTTACCTGGACTCAGGTCGGCGGCGTCATCTCGAGCCATTGCGGCCCGACCGCCTTCGGCGCGGTGCTCACGCTTAAAGCGTAAGGCCTGGCGTCTATCGATTTCTATTGCCTCGGCGGCGGGCGGGTTGCGACAACCTTCCCGCCGCTCTTGCGTGGGGCCAAATAGAACAACCCAATTGACCGCTAAACCGTTTCGCCATCATGCATATGGGCTAGAATGACTCTGGCATTTATGTAGCTAAAACCAATGAGAGGCAAGGTAGCGGGAATGGCTGAGATGACGCTCGAGGGTGTGGACGCTCGTCCCGAGGACTCTGCGTTTGCCCTGGGCCGCGTGCATTCAATTGAGACGATGGGAACGGTCGATGGACCCGGCATCCGCTTCGTAGTGTTTGTCCAAGGCTGCCCCATGCGCTGTGCGTATTGCCACAACCCCGATACCTGGTCGGTTAACGGCGGCACCATGGTGACCGTCGAGCATCTGATGGACGAGTTCCAGAGCAACCATGAGTTTTACCGCAGCGGTGGTATTACGGTGTCCGGCGGCGAGCCGCTCCTACAGCCTGAGTTTTTGGCCGACCTGTTCCGTGCAATGCACAACAACCCCGATGGTCGCGTACATACCTGCTTGGATAGCTGCGGCTATGCGTTCGATCCCGCGCATCCCGAGAAGTTCGATGCCGTGCTCAACGAGACCGATATGGTGCTGCTCGACATTAAACACGCCGATCCCGTCGAGCATAAAAAGCTGACCGGTTGCGATCCCGCACGCATTCTGGCGTTTGGTGATGAGCTCGCGCGCCGCAAGATTAAGGTCGTTATCCGCCACGTGGTGGTGCCGGGCATTACCGATACGGTTGAGGAGTGCGAGAAGCTCGGTCGTCTGATCGCTCCATGGCACAACGTGGTGGGCCTGGAAATGCTGCCGTATCACACGATGGGCGTCGTCAAGTATGAGCAGCTGGGGATTCCCTATAAGCTTGATGGCGTTCCACAGATGGATACCGCGCGCATGCCCGAGCTGCGCAACGCCGTCATGACCGGCATGAAAAAGCGCCGCGCGGAACTCAAAAACGCCATCGGCTAGCGATCCATTTTCGCCCCTACTCATTGGGGACAGACTTAAATGAGTGCCCCTGGGCACCAAGTTGATTGCCAAAGAGCTCCGTCAAGTTGCGGTGGAATAGTTCTTGTTTTTCGGCTTATGCCGCCCAAATAGGAACTATTCCACCGCAACTGCGTTTTGGGCGGAGATGCGCAACAGAATCATGCCATTTGGATAAATACGCTTGTGGTTTCTTTAAAGACACCTTAAACGCCGCTGAATATCTTTGGAAAGAAATGCCTGCTCGGTATTATGCTGCTCGTATATAAACGGTAGCAGTCAGGAGACCACGTGCGAAGCAACGCATCGCGGAGCGAGTATGTGCCGCAGCATGGCAGCAGATATGAGACGAAGGGCACGCCTTCGCGTGGCCTCGCTGACGTTCGCACCCGCGTGACGAAGATTGCCGCCGTTGGGATGCTAACGTTGGCGGTTATTATCCTCGGAATTACCGCCAAAACCTACGCGTCGGAGCGAATGGCACACTCAGATGCGTCAACGGTACAGACGCAAAACAAAAAGGTCTCTGAATCTAAAGCCACCGCAAGTCAAACCCTGTCGACAGCGAGCCTTAAGACGAGGCTTTCGAAGGCGGACTTTAACGATATTCCCTCAGGCGATACCGTGCAGACCTTCTCATTGGTTGATGACCAGATCCCCGCCCTGGAGGATGAGAGCCTCGCCGCACTCCAAGATGCCCTTGATCAGGCCCAGGAATTCGGCGATGTGGGCGTGGTGTTTTACGATTTGTCGAGCGGCAAGGGCGTGACGTATAACGCCGATGTCGAGGTTTACGGCGCGAGTAGCTACAAGGCGCTCTATGCGTTGTACATCTGCGAATCTCTGGTCGAGACGGGCCAGGTCTCACTTGATGATTCCCTTGGCACCTATGGTGGCTATAACATGGGCTGGCAGACGGTGCGCGACCTAATCGAGGCCGCGGTCGTTAATTCGGACAACGATTCGTTTATTGCGTTACGTGCGGCGTTTGACCATGCCGGTTACGAGGATTGGATTGTCAGTCTTGGCATCGATTACGATACCGCGCTCGATCCGATGAGTGATTTTCCCACCTATTGCCCGCGCACTTCTGCTAGGTTATGGCGTGAGATGAGCGAGTATCTGAGCACGGATACCGAGACTTCACAGTGGTTGTCGGGCCTTCTGGCATCAACATCGCGCTCGTTTATTCGCGATGGCATTGCGGACGATCAGGTCTCGGTGCGCAACAAGGCAGGCTGGATCAGCGAGGACGGTTGCTATTCGACATGTGATGCCGGACTGATCGACGTCGACGGCCATAGCTATGTTATGAGCATCATGACGTCGATGCCGTGGAGCGACCAGTCGAGCGAGGCTGTGGCCGCGATTGCAAAGGCGCTCTATGATGTGCGGTCCTCGTTGGCCTAGCGACTTCGTAAAAAGTGAAAGAACCAAAATGCTGGTACCATACCGTGGATAAGCAATTTGCACGGATTTGGGGGATGGCATGGCAACCATCGCGATCATAGGCGCACTCGAAAAAGAGGTTGCGCAGATTAAAGAAGAGCTGAGTGGCACGCATGAGGCGCAGGAGGCGGGCTTGACCGTTGTGAGCGGCGAGCTTGACGGTCTGACGGTGGTCGCCACGACCGCTGGCATGGGTACCGTGAACGCCGCTGCCGCAACGCAGCATCTCATCAGCAAATACGCCCCGCAGACCGTTGTGTTTTCGGGTATCGCGGGAGGCCTAAACCCTAAACTGCATATTAACGACGTGGTTATAGGCAAGTGCCTGCGCTATCTGGATACCGATACGGCACTCATCGCCGAGTCCGCGCCGGGGCTCGAGGAGTTTGTCTCGACGCCGGCGTTGGCTGATGTTGCCGCCGCCGTGCTTGCCGAGCATGGATTTGTGGATGCCTCGGCGGATGAGACTTCTGCGAAGAAGGACTCCAAGCAGTTCCTGTGTGGCACTATCGCCACGGGTGACCGCTTTGTTACGGGTGACGCCATGCGTAACGCTGCGATTGAGGCCACGCGTGCCGATTGCGTCGAGATGGAGGGCGCGGCAATTGCGCACATCGCGGCCAAGAATGGTGTCGATTGCCTAGTGCTGCGCGCTATCAGCGATAATTGTGACGAGGCATATGACGCGTTTTGCGAGCGCGAGTTCGATCTGGATGAGTACGCCCGTACCGCGAGCGGCATCACGCTTGACATCGTTCGTCGTATCGCCGCCGCGCAATAGCACGCCCGTTTTGTAAGAACCTACGACCAAGGAGTGTCCATGGCCGATTCCATTAACTACCAGCTTGCCAAGTTCGTCGCCAGCTATGGCAAGGTTTCGCAGATCCCCGAGTCCACCTGTCCCGAGGTGAGCTTTGTGGGCCGCTCCAACGTGGGCAAGTCCTCCATCATGAACAAGCTCTTCGGCCGCAAGAACCTCGTCAAGGTTTCGAGCACGCCGGGCAAAACGAGCAATATCAATTTCTTCGAGGCCGACGACGTGCACTTTGTGGACCTGCCGGGCTACGGTTTCGCTCGCCGTTCCAAGGCCGAGCGCGACCGCTGGGCCGAGCTCATCGGCGACTTCTTCGACTCCGAGCGCAGCTTTAACCTGGTTGTATCGCTGGTGGACATTCGCCACGATCCCAGTAAACTCGACCATGACATGATCGACTACCTGCAGGGCAACGAGTTCAACTTTATCGTCTGCCTCACCAAGGCCGACAAGCTCAGCCGCACCCAACAGGCCCGCCAGGCAGCAGCCATCAAAAAGCAGCTCAACGTCCCTGCCGAGAACGTGATCATCACAAGCTCCCAAACCGGCGCCGGCATCGACGAGCTCAAGCGCCGCATCGCCGAGGCTTGCCTCTAATCAGGCCTAACCTTTCAAAAGTCCCTATCTGTATCACCTCAGTGATAGTTTTTTAGGAGACCTAGGTATCCAATATGCGCTTATGAGTGAGCGCGCGTTCTCGGCGATCAGGTTCCGCGACTGGAAGCAGGCCTCGGGAGCCGAGTTTTATCCCAAACGATTTGAGCGAGAACAGAACGCTCGACGTAAGTATCTGGATACGGTAAACGGATTTGACTCTGATGGTGTCGACATTAGGGATTTGATGGCAGGGAGGGTTGATTTAGATGATCCAAGAGTTGACGGATTGTGGACCGAGTAGAACATATCCCGTCTATTACCTTGAGGACGCAATGAGCAACCTCGGCGACTGTTTTGACTATGCCGTAAACGACTATGGAGCGGAAGGGTCCGAGGTCGCTGAACTCTTTTGCCTGAGCGGCGTAGCCCGCGAGTTTGAACGCGGCAACGCATGGGTGGTGTCGGGAAAATCGGGCGTTGAGCTGTTCGCGCTCATTGCCGAAAGGTCCGGCTATCAATCAAGGCCGATGCCAAATCGAACCTACCGATTCGAAAAGACACCGGAATATTGGACAGGCTGGATATTGGCATACCTTCAGTGGCGCCTAGGAGAGTCTTTCGAAGATTTGCTGCATGTCGTTCCATTTGATGTGCTACGCAGTCTGTACTACCCCTGGCACGAAGCCTCGGAGGAACGTGTGGCTCGCCTCGTCTGCGATATGGCGAAGAAAGCGTCCAGGCAAACAAAACTTGCGTTAGCAAGAAAGAAGCTTAAGAAAACCCAACAAGACCTAGCATACGAATCGGGTGTGTCACTCCGCTCAATCCAAATGTACGAGCAGCGCCAACGAAACATCAACGAAGCCTCGGTAACAACCGTAAGAGCTATTGCAAAAGCCCTCCACTGTAACATCGAAGACCTCCTAGAACCAGTCTTCGAATACAAAGAAACAAGCGCCGCCTAAAGGGGATTCTGGCCACTGATTGCTCAACTTGTGGTTCACCAAGGGCAATTTGAGCAGCGAAGCCGGCTGTCTCGTTGGAGCGTGCAGGCCTTGTTGATATTTAAATCCGCTTTCATATTGAAATGCCCCGCCAAGCTAAAGTGCTCGGCGGGGCAATTTTCGATTGACGATGCTGCCAGGGGTTGAGTTTTAATATATCGCGAGTAAGAGGCGTCTGAATTTAGTAATCAAAGAAAATTATTCAATTCGAGCGCTTAGCCAGTACTCTCCATTCGAAGCTACGATTGCATACGTAATTCCATTTTTGACAGTTGGCGTATCTACGCAGGCAGCACCAACTTCCTTGGCGTCTGAAAACGAAAGTGTTGGATCGATTGCTTGTATAGTTGCCAATGCTGTTGCCGCGGCATAGTCGGAGTTTTCGAAGTACATGACTATGTTTTTGAAGCAGTTTTCGGATCCAAGATAGCTGAGTAGCACCGGGTTACTCGAGTCCGAAAAGAAGCCTCCAATACCGGCAATCTTTGAACCGTTTTTGATCTGAAGTTCGAGCCCCATGCCGCTATCGTCTAGTTCGTAATCCGCATCCATGCTGCTGCAATTGGGGATATCGGAGAATTCCTCGTTAAGTCGATCAATAAAGCCTTTTGGGGAAATTGAAAACTTTCCGTCGCCAAGAAAAGATGTGATTTCCTTCTCGTTGCGGGTGTCAACGACCTCTCCGCATTTTTCGCATTCTCGTATTTCCTTTGAGGTGGCGTCCACGTAGTCAACTTCGGTAGTCCACGAGCCCGGTTGATGCCCAAGGGGTTCCCCCTCGGTTTTACCGCAGCGTTGACAGGTCTTCGGAACCGTGCACGTTGCTTCTTCCCATTCGTGTCCAAGCGGTTCCCCCTCGGTTTTGCCGCAACTTTTACATGTGCGAGGGCTTGTACAGGTTGCATTGGCCCATAGCTTGTGAGTGCAAAACAACTGAGGAAACATCATGGGCAAACAGAAAATGATGACAACTGCCACGGCAGCTGCGATTGCCGCTCGTTTTTTATTGCCTAATTTATGAATGGCCCGCGTTAGAAGTGAGTCGTTTTCTTCATTTTTGCGTGCGCCGTCATCTTCGTTTGATGGCGGAATTTCAGAGGAGGGGGTGTCGCTAGCACCATCAGAAAACTGCTCGGCTTTGAAATCTGGCTTCCGTTCGTCGGACTCACTGAGTGCCTTTTCCTCGTCGGGCTCCTTCATCTCGTCATTCATGTTTATCGAGGCTCCTTCCTAGCTATGAATCTGCAATGGGCATTTTTGATAAGCGGAATGGCTGGCGACATAAATATATCCCAGTTTGGGATATATCAAAATGGAATATAGCGTAAACGGCATGAACGTTGATGCTAACAGGACATGCGGAAAATGCCTTTCCCAGATTCGTCGGGAGCAAGGTATCACTCAGGTTGAACTCGCAAAGAAACTGGGGGTACCTCAGTCGTTCATCTCAAAGGTCGAGACCGGGGAACGCAGCCTTAGGGTTTATGAGCAGTTTGTCTATGCGGATGCACTCGGAATTACTGTTGAGACGCTAGTACGTAAACTTGGGGCTGTTTTGAGTAGCGAAGATAATTAGATGACGCCACGCATCGATCATCAATTAGAAATTAAAACAGAGCTATAGGGCGAATGAGATGGTGGGAAGTGTGCCTTTATCAAATAGAAGCCAAAAAAATCAGCCCGGCGACTGTCCAGAGCGTAGGTCCCTGTAGCCGCCGCCGACGAAGTTAACATAGGGGAGGCCAGGGGCTTTGCCCCCAAATCTTTCCGCAGGACGGCAGGACCCCCGCCGCACGAAGTGCGCAGCGGGGGTCCTGCCATGTCCGAGGACGATTTGGGGGCAAAGCCCCTGGCCTCCCCGGCGGGTATACGGTACGGCGACTACAGGTATTCGATCTGGGCGCCTTCTGTGTCGCACGTCAGAATGTGCGTGTCGCACTTGGGGAACTGCTCACGCAGCTTGACCTGCAGGAACTTTGCCACGATGGTGTCGTCGGTCACAGCCATGAGGGTCGAGCCCGAGCCACTAATCCAGATGGTCTTAGCGCCGCCGTTAAGGCATGTGTCGCGCACAGCGTTGTAGTCGGGAATCAGGCGGCGACGATAGGGCTCCTGAATGCGGTCGTCATTAGCGGCGGCAATCAGGTCCAGGTCACCAGTCTCCAAGCCGCGCGTCATGCCGGCGATGCGGCCCATCTGCCACACGGCGGTGGAGAGCGGAATCTCCTGCGGCACGACCTTGCGCGCCTCACTCGTGTGTACCTCGTAAGGTGGAATCACGGTAATAAAACGCAAGCGATCGCTCACCTCGTAGCGCAGACACTGGGGGAGCGAATCGGTCGGCGTAAAGGAGCAGACGGCGCCGCCCAGGATAGCGGGGGCGACGTTATCGGGATGGCCCTCGACCTCGGTGGCAATGCGCACGAGCTCGGCGCGGTCGACGGTGTGGCCCGTCAGTGCGGCGGCTGCCATAATGCCGGCGACGACGCAGGTGGAGCTGGAGCCAAGGCCGCGGGCGACGGGAACGTCAGTCTGAATGTCAATGGCGACGGGGAAGGCCGGCTCGCCCCATGCGGCCAGCGCATCCACAAAGCTCACGTAGACCAGGTTGTTCTCGTTTTGGAACTCCTCGGGGCAACCCGTGATGGTGAGCTTGTCAGCGCGCTCGAAGGTAAAGTGCGAGTAGAGGCTGACGGCCATGCCGAGGGTGTCGTAGCCGATGCCTAGGTTTGCGCTCGTGGCTGGGACGGTGATTTTGATCATTGTTGTTGGTCCTCCTGGGGGTCGGTTTCACGCGTGCTCCGCTGCTCGGACAGTCCTGCTCGCACGAAGGCCACATTTAGTGGCCTTCGGCTCGTGCGGAACTCGCGACGGAGCAAGCGTGAAACCGACCTACGCCGTCTCCTCACCGCGCTGGGGAGCCAAATTAAAAGAAAGTGCGCCGGCTTTCGCCGGCGCCTTATAAGGGGTTTTAGTTGGTAGCCATCTTTTTTGCTGCAGACTCGACGTAGCTTGCCATCTCATCGACGTTGCAGACGTCTTCGAAGCGGACGGGCTTGGATTCGAGTTCGGCGAGCTGGGTCGGGGCGACCGTGTTGGTGGCCTGCTCGAGTACGCGCATAGCCTCAAAGTCGTCCTCGGGAACGTCGAGCCCCAGGGCGTCGCAGCAGGCGCGCGGGAACTTGTAGGGGCTGGCGGTCGAAAGCAGCACGCGGGCCTTGGCGCCCTCGGCAGGAGCGACCTTTTCAAAGACGTGATAGCCGCAAGCGGTGTGCGGGTCGATCATGTAGCCGTTCGCATCCCAGCAACTCTTGATGGCAGCGTGGACCTCGTCCTCGCTGGCCCAACCGCAGCCAAAGACGCTCTGAATCTTTGCCAGCAGGTCAGTGGGAACCTCGTAGCGACCAGTCTGTGCCAGCTGCTCCATAAGGCCGGCAACGAGTTCGCAGTCGCCATCGGACAGGAAGTAGAGCATGCGCTCCAGGTTGGAGCTGATGAGGATGTCCATCGACGGCGAGATGGTCGTGAAGAACGGACGGTTGCGGTCGTAGACGCCGGTGGTCAGGAAGTCAGCCAGCACGTTGTTCTTGTCGCTTGCGACGATGAGCTTTGCGACGGGCAGACCCATGCGCTTGGCATAGTAGCCGGCCAGGATATCGCCAAAGTTGCCGGTCGGTACGCAGAACTCGACGGCGTCGCCGGCCTCGATGGCGCCGGCGCGCAGCAGCTGCGCATAGGCGGCAAAGTAGTAGACGACCTGCGGCACCAGGCGGCCGACGTTGATGGAGTTGGCGCTCGAAAGCACCGTGCCGGCGGCCTCTAGACGTTCGGCAAGCTCCTTATCGGCAAAGATGCGCTTGACGGCACTCTGGGCATCGTCGAAGTTGCCGCGGATGCCGCAGACGGCGACGTTATCGCCCTCCTGAGTGGACATCTGCAGATTTTGCACGCGGCTGACTTTGCCCTCGGGATAAAAGACGGTGATGCCCGTGCCCGGGGCGTCGGCAAAGCCGGCGAGTGCTGCCTTGCCTGTGTCGCCCGATGTGGCGGTGACGATCATGATGCGCTCGGCGCCACCGTCCTTGGCGGAGGTGCGGGCCATCAGGCGGGGGAGCATCTGTAGGGCGACGTCCTTAAAGGCGCTCGTGGGGCCGCCAAAGAGTTCCATCACATAGGTCTGAGGGGCGTCAACACCCGGCGCAGCGTCGAGTTTGACGAGCGGCGTAACCTCTTCACTCGCGAACGTGCCGCGGTATGCCTCGTCGACACACGCCGAAATTTCTTCGGCCGTGTAATCATTCAGTAACATTCCCAACACATCTTGAGCGATTTCAAAGTACGATTTAGCTGCAAGCGAGCTGATATCGACCTGCTGGGTGCCGAGCTCGTCCGAGACAAACAAACCCCCGTCGGGAGCGATGCCGGTGCGGATTGCCACCTTACTTGAGCACGATAAAGTGCGTCCTCGTGTACTATGATAAGTTCCCATATAACACTGCTCCTCGGATGCCTTGGTCCCAATCGGTGAACCCATGGTATCAGAGCGCGCAAAACAGGTTTGCAGAGGCTTTTAGAAAGGTAACCTCCAGCCCATGATTAAGATTGCCAAGTTTGGCGGCTCGTCGGTCGCCGACGCCGAACACTTTAAGAAGATTAAGGCCATCGTCGATGCCGACCCGGCTCGCCGTTTTGTGGTGGTTTCCGCCTGCGGTCGCCGCTTTAAGGGCGACACCAAGGTGACTGACCTGCTCTACCTGGTTAATGCGCACGTTAAGTACCACGTGTCGTGTGAGGAGCTGCTCGAGGACATTGGCCAGCGCTACTTTGATATTGCTGACGAGTTGGAGCTTACCTATCCCATCCGCGAAGAGTTTGCGGCCTTTGCCGAGCGTGCTCGCTCCGGTGGCTACTCTACTGAGGAGCTTGTGAGCCGTGGCGAGTACTTCACCGCTCGCCTGATGGCCGAGTACTTGGGTCTGCCGTTCCTGGACGCCGCGACGGTTGTGGCGTTCCATCATGACGGTACGCTCAGCATGAACCGCACCTCCGAGCTGGTGCAGGAGTACGGCCAGCAGGGCGGCTTTGTTATGCCCGGTTTCTACGGCGCGACGCGTGAGGGCCAGATCAAGCTGCTCGATCGTGGCGGCGGCGATATCTCGGGCTCGATTTTGGCTAAGTGCCTGGGCGCCGACCTTTACGAGAACTGGACCGACGTCTCGGGTTTCTATTCTGCGGATCCGCGTATTGTTCCGGAGGCTCAGCCCATTGCGCGCGTTACCTACGAGGAGCTGCGCGAGCTTTCGTACATGGGCGCAAGCGTCCTGCACGAGGAAGCCGTGTTCCCCGTGCGCGAGGCAGGCATTCCGCTGGTCATCAAGAACACCAATGCGCCGCAGGACCCCGGCACCATCATTAGCGAGACGGCTGATGAAGGCGAGGCGGAGCCCATCATTACCGGCGTGACCGGCAAGCGCGGTTTTGTCGCCATCAACGTCGCCCGCGACCGCACCAAGCCCCGCGTCGGCTTTATGCGCCGTGCGCTTTCGGTGTTCGAGCGCTATGACGTTTCCGTCGAGCACATGCCCACCGGTGTCGACCGCTTTGGCGCCGTGGTGCAGGAGCGGGACGTTCACGATTCACTGTACTCGCTCGTGGGCGACATTCAGCAGGAGGTCGAGCCGCTCGAGATCGAGGTTGTCGAGGGTCTGGCACTTATCGCGACCGTCGGCCGTAACCTGCGCGGTCGTGCCGGCATCTCGGGCCACCTGTTTGGCATGCTTGGCCAGGCTGGCGTGAGCGTGCGTATGATTTCGCAGAGCTGCGACGAGATCAATATCATCATCGGTGTCGAGGAGAAAGACTTCGACCTGGCGATTCGGACCATTTACCGTGCCTTTTCCGACGAGAACGGCATTGTGAAGGTCTCCGACCTGGAGGCTCCCGCGCCGGTCGATCCCGCTCTGGTCGCGCTCCACAAGTAGCTGCTATCCCAGTAGATTTTTGGACTTGCCTCAAAAATCTATGGCGGGGCGTTTCGTTTCGGTTTCGTTTCGACGGGGCGGGTTTCGTGCCCGCCCCGTTCTTGTATACACTGGCAACAATAATCGGCCTGCTTGGCGTGCGGGCAAAAGCCACAACCTTTAAAGGGGGAAGCATGAAACAGTACACGGTTGCTATTTTGGGCGCGACGGGAGCCGTGGGCACCCAGATGCTCGAGTGCCTCAACGAGCAGGAGTTCCCGGTTGGCAAGCTCAAGCTGCTGGCGAGCGCGCGTTCTGCGGGCAAGACCGTCGAGTTCCGCGGCGAGCAGATCGTGATCGAAGAGGCTTGTCCCGAGGCCTTTGAGGGCTGTGACATTGTGCTTGGAGCTGCCGGCGACGACATCGCGAAGGAGCTACTGCCCGAGGCCGTCAAGCGCGGCGCCGTCGTGGTCGACAACAGCCATGCCTTCCGCATGGATCCCGAGGTGCCGCTGGTTGTGCCCGAGATCAATGCCGACGACATCAAGTGGCATCACGGCCTTATCGCCAACCCCAACTGCGCGACCATTATCGGCCTGGTTCCCACGTGGCCGCTGCATCAGCTCGCTGGCGTGAAGCGCATGATCGTCTCGACGTACCAGGCGGCTTCGGGTGCTGGCGCCCCCGGTATGGCCGAGCTCGAGGCTCAGCTGACCGCCCTGGGCCGTGGCGAGGAGATTCCCGAGCCGCGCGCGTTTGCCGCCCAGCTGGCGAGCAACCTGATTCCGCAGATTGGCGGCGTCAAGGAGGAGGGCTTTACCTCCGAGGAGATGAAGTTGCAAAACGAGGGCCGCAAGATCATGCATCTGCCCGAGCTGCGCGTGAACTGCACCTGTGTGCGCGTGCCCGTGCTGCGCTCGCATTCCGAGAGCATTACGCTTGAGTTTGAGCGTGATATTACGGCCGAGGAGGCCCGTGTTGCGCTGGCTGCCGCTCCGGGCGTGAAGCTGGTTGACGACATGAGCGCCGAGGATGCGCACGAGCGCTTCCCCATGCCGATGGATACGTCCGACCAGGACCTGATCTGGGTCGGCCGCGTGCGCCGCGACATCTCGAACCCCGAGGCCGCGCGCGGTATCACCTTCTGGTGCTGCGGCGACCAAATCCGTAAGGGCGCGGCAACCAACGCCGTCCAGATCGCTAAGCTGCTCTGCGAGTAGTGTGACCTGTTCGGCGGGGGCCGGGCTTAGTTTTCAGAACGTCCTCGACCATGTGTGGCGCCTTGTCCTGCTCCTTCGGAGCCGCGGACAAGGCGCCACACTGGTCTGCGGAGTGTTCTGAAAACTAAGCCCGGCCCCCGCCTGCGGTGACGCTGCTGCAAGCGGCCTGCGATGGGGCCGTTGTTGGCTGGGGCCGCTGGGCTGATGGGAGCACGTGGCTGTTGCGGGCTCTGGTCCCAGCGGCGGCCTCGGCGCTTTGCGCCTGCCGCCTTTTGGGACTGTGGAGCGCGGCCGGCAGCTGCGGCGCTTCACGCCTGCTGCCTGCGGGGACTTTGGGGTTGGGGTGAATCGGGGTCTAATACTTTCCCGTGAAGTGAACGACCTTATTTTGACCCCCGAAGCATTGGCATATTTTGACTGCTATTTCCTGCGGTTTTGCAGGAACGATCCTGCGGTTTTTTTGGTCTAAAGGTGCGGATGCTCCGGGGCTTCGTTTTTACTCGTTCACTTCTCGGGAAAGTATTAGAGCTCAGCTGGCGGAGGTGCCGCACTGGCGTCGAGCCCCCGCGTCATCTTCGCTTGATTGGGGAAAACAGCCTCGCTTAAGCAATTGCGAGCCCGTCCAGACGTATCTGTGGGGTTGTCTGCACAATTCGCGGTATTATGTTGCGGAGTTTTGAAAGGAGCCGCTGGTGGTCACGACGACGTTTGCTTCGCCTTTGGGCGAAATCTTGCTTGCCGCTGATGGCCGCGGTCTGACGGGGCTTTGGTTTGAGGGGCAGGAGCACTTTGGCTCCACACTTCTCAAAGAAGAAGCGGAGCACGTTGAAGGTGCCGATGCGGTTTCTGGTGCTGGTGGCATGTCGTCGGTGAGTCCGGCAAATGGTGTGGCGTCTTCGGTGCTTGAACGTTCCTGGGCTTGGCTGAATGCTTATTTTGCAGGGCAGGAACCTCGGTTTACGCCGCCGTTGCATATGATCGGCACGGCGTTTCAGCGTGAAGTTTGGTTTGAGCTGCTTTCCATTCCGCGTGGCGAGGTCGCCACGTATGGCGAGATCGCCCAGCGTGTTGCGGCTCGACATCGTGTACCGGGAAACGAAGCACCCGTTGTGTCTCCTCGTGCGGTGGGGGCTGCGGTCGCGCGTAATCCCATTTCGATTATCGTGCCGTGCCATCGCGTGGTGGCGGCCGACGGATCGCTCAACGGATATGCCGGCGGCCTCGACCGCAAGGAGTGGCTGCTTCGGCTTGAGGGCGCGTACGAGGAGTAACGCTCGAGTACTTTGCCTGTAGTAGCCGACTTCGACCAAAGCTCGCTCGAGTTCGCTTTGATCAAAGCACTTAAGACCCTTGTTTTCTGTCAATAGTGCTATCTGTTCGTTGATGGATATCCACGACTTCTGGTATTTCATTTAAGCCTCTTGATATAAAAAGAGCTGGAGTTGCGCATCGTTGAGAGGCTTTCCAGCTTTAGAGACATAAAATTATAAGATACGATGACCTGCGTCAAGGAAGCTGCCAGATGACCTTGGAGCGGCTGATTGCCTGGCCTAAAACCTGATGCGCGGGATGACGCTCCACGCTATTCAGCGCGCTTGATGGGATGACGAACCACAGTCTTAAGTTTCTCCGGTGCACATTTGCGTGGATCGGAGAGATAGATTTCGTGATGTAAACGGGTGTCTGAGAAGTCGGGGACATAGCCCTGCTCGGCCGTATATTCATGCATAGCGTCTACGGTTGCCGACTCGCTGTCATAGGGTCCGGTGTGCATGCATTGAACGCAGAGACCCTCGTCAACTTTAAGCAGCTCGACGGCGGAAAAGTCCAGTTTCTTTTTGGCCGTGGCTTCCGCGACTGCCCAGTCAAAGTCATCTCGGGTGACGAAATCGGGCAGGCGGAGGCACGAGATAAAGTTGAAATCGTCCTTGCGTACATAATCGATGTTGCCGCTCGGGGAGTCTTGCCACCAGAAACCCTCGAGCGGCGGTACCACAAAGTCGAAATAGCCCTCGATACTCCTTGAGCCTTTCTTCGACATCTTGACGGTATAGGCGATGCCGTAAAGCAGTGGCAGGGCGTTTTGATACTCGCCACCTTCGGTATTTGGGTCGCCCTTTCCGCGAACGGCAACGTAGCTCATAGGCGGGACAGTTACGATACTCGGCTTGCTTGCAGGTTTGTAGAGCTCCTTGCATTCCTTCTTAAAGTCGAACGCCATGTTGGCCGCCTTTCTGCGTATTGGCCTACTTAGATAGTGGAATCATATCATAGAAACGAACAGTTGTTCGAATGATTCGGCTGACAGATAGAGATGCGTGCGTTGTGTTTGGCGGTCGGCCTGACCCAATCGATGATTTCTCTGCCTCCCCGGCGCCTCATCTATAGCTGCCGTTTCCCCATATAAAACCTGCCAAAATGAACCTGTCCCTTTTTGGTCGGTGCGAAATGGGTAATACTAAAGAGTTATCCGACCAGATGGGAACCGATCGATGGCCTATATCGAATTCAAAGACGTCATCAAAGCATACGGCGAGGGCGATGCCCGCATCCACGCTCTCGACGGCGCGAGCTTTACGGTCGAGCGCGGCGAGCTCGCCATCATTTTGGGTGCTTCGGGTGCCGGCAAGACCACGGCGCTCAACATTCTGGGCGGCATGGATACGGCGACCTCCGGCACCGTGACGGTGGACGGGCGCGACGTGAGCTCCGCCAACGAGGCTCAGCTCGTGGAATACCGCCGCGCCGATGTCGGCTTTGTCTTCCAGTTCTACAATCTGGTCCCCAACCTGACGGCGCTCGAAAATGTTGAGCTTGCGGCGCAAATCTGCCCCGATTCGCTCGATGCCGAGCAAACGCTTTGCCAGGTTGGCTTGGGTGAGCGCCTCGCCAACTTCCCCGCGCAGCTTTCGGGCGGCGAGCAGCAGCGCGTGTCCATTGCCCGCGCACTGGCAAAGAACCCCAAGCTGCTTTTGTGCGACGAGCCCACGGGCGCACTTGACTATAAAACCGGCAAGCAGATCTTGCAGCTGCTGCAGGACACTTGCCGCAAGCAGGGCATTACGGTCATCATCATCACCCACAACTCCGCGCTGGCGCCCATGGCCGATCGCCTGATCCGCTTTAAGAACGGTCGCGTGGAGAGCGAGACGGTCCAGCAAAATCCCGTGCCTATCGAGACGATCGAGTGGTAGCGCCCATGGACCAAGACCGCCAAAACAGCCTACGCCGCGACGCGCAGAACACGGAGCGCGAGCAGGATTTTACGACCTACCGCACTGCCCAAAGCTCAAACGATATGGTGCCGACGGTTTTTCGCCGTGGCATCTACCGCACAATCCGAGGCAGCCTTAAGCGCTTCCTGTCCATTGTGGTCATCACCGCGCTCGGCGTGAGTGTGATGTGCGGTCTTAAGGCAGGCTGCGAGGATCTGTGCGATTCGGTCGACGCCTACTTCGACCAGCAAAATGTCTATGACATTAACGTGCAGTCGACCTATGGCCTGACTGACGATGATCTCGACGCCATACAAGAGGTCGATGGCGTCGAAACGGCCGAGGGCATCTACACCGAGACCGCCTACACCGCCGTGGGCACAACGCGCGAGCGCGTGGTCGTGCAGAGTCTCTCCAAGGAGAACATCGATCAGCCGGTGCTCGTGAACGGCGATTTGCCCGAGAGCGCCGATGAAGTCGCGGTGACTTCGAAGTTCCTGAAGGCATCGGGCAAGAAAATCGGCGATACGGTGAGTTTTGCCGCCAATGACGCGAGCTCGTCCAATCAAAGCGCCAAGGACCAGTTTGCCGCGGGCGATTACACCATTACGGCTGAGGTCCTCGACCCCACTGATGTAAGTTCTGACTCGACAGTCAACGCCTTTCGCGCTGCTTCGGCGGCGGACTATAAGTTCTATGTGAGCGAGGACGCCGCGACATCTTCTTCCTACTCCGCGGTCCACGTGATCGTCGAGGGAGCCAAGAGCCTCAACTCCTATTCGGATTCCTACGCGGCAAAGATCAATGAGGTCAAGGGCAATATCGAGAAGATCCGCGAGGAGCGTGAGAAGGCGCGCGCCCAGGAGCTGACGGTCGACACGCCGGCGAGCTTGGACGCGGCTGAGCGTCAGGCGAATATGCTCTTTGGGATTGAGCAGGACAACATCAATCGCATGGCCGAGGGCAGCGACGAGCGTGCGCAGGCGCAAGCCGACCTGGATCAGCGTCGCGCCGCCGCCGATCAACAGTTTGCCGATGCCCGCGCCGAGCTTTCCGATCTGGGCGAATGCACCTGGTACATCCAGGACCGCGGCAACATCGCAAGCTACTCGAGCGTGGAGAGCGACAGCTCGTCAATTGAGGCCATCGCCACCGTGTTCCCGTTCATCTTCTTTATCGTCGCCGTGCTCATCAGCCTTACCACCGCCACGCGTATGGTCGAGGAGGAGCGCACGCTCATCGGCCTGTATAAGGCGCTCGGTTATTCGCGCGGACGCATCCTGTCCAAATACGTGGACTATGCGCTGTGGGCTTGTCTGATCGGCGGCGTGCTCGGCAACATCATCGGATTTGTGGGCCTGCCGCTGTTCCTGTTTACGGTGTTCGACGACATGTACTCACTGCCCCAGATGCTGCTTTCGTACGACATCGTGTCCTCGATCGTTTCGGTGGCGCTGTTTGCCGTGGGCGTGGTGGGCGCCACGATTATCGCCTGCCGCCACGAGATGGCCGAGACCCCGGCCTCGCTTATGCGTCCCAAGGCCCCGCGCGCTGGCTCGCGCATCTTGCTCGAGCGCATCGGCTGTATCTGGCGCCGCATGGGCTTTTTGAACAAGGTCGCTGCACGCAACCTATTCCGCTATAAAAAGCGCGCCTTTATGACCATCTTCGGCATCGCCGGCTGCACGGCGCTCGTGATCTGCGGTATGGGCATCCGCGATACGTCGGTGGCGCTTTCGCCCAAACAGTACGGGCATATCACGCGTTATGACTTGCTGGCGGTCGCCAACCCCGATGACTTTACGCAGACGTGCGCGGCGTTGGATGAGCGCAGCGCGGCCAATGATTCCAACGTGACCGTGACTTCGACGCTGCCGATTATGACCGACAACGTCACCTTTACGTTTGGCGGCAAGAGCGAGACCGTGCAGCTGATCGTGGTGCCCGATGACCGCACGAACGACCTGGACGACTACGTTCGCCTTGAGGATGAGTCCAAAGAGCCGCTGTCTTTGCGTGACGGAGACGTGTATCTGAGCAAGAGTTCACAGCTGGTACTGGGGATTCAGCCGGGCGATACGGCGCACGTCCAGGATTCGTCGCTCAATGTTGCTAAGGTCAAGGTTAGCGACATCTCGCTCAACTATCTGGGCAACACGCTTTACATGACGCAGGGCACCTATGAGCGCGCGTTCGGTCGAAGCGTGCGCCTTAACGGCGTCTTTGTGCTGCTTAAGGGCTCGTCGGCCGACCAGATTGCGTTTAGCAAGAAGATTAAGAGCGACGGTTGGCTCACCATCTCGAGCACGGCCGAGCATTGGGAGAACTATGAGGCGAACTTTACGATTATCAATTCGGTCGTGGTGCTCGTGACCTTTATGGCGGCGTGTCTGTCGTTTGTGGTGGTGTTTACGCTGTCCAACACCAACATTTCGGAGCGCGAGCGCGAGCTGGCGACCATCAAGGTGCTGGGCTTCCGCCGTGGCGAGGTGCACCACTACGTCAACAAGGAGACGTTGATCCTCACGGCGATTGGCACCGCACTGGGCGTGCCGCTGGGTGGCCTGCTTGCCGAGAGCTTTACGTACATCTTGCAGATGCCGTCGCTGTACTTTGACGTCGAAGTCGAGCCGCTGAGCTACGTGCTTGCCGTGGTGCTTTCCTTCGGCTTTACGATCATCGTCAACCTCGCCACCAACCGAACTCTCAATAAGATCGACATGGTCGGCGCCCTCAAGAGTGCCGAGTAACCTGCCAAAAAGGGACAGGTTTATTTTGGCAGGTTTTATCTGGGCAAACGCCGGACAACCATTAGGTGGCCCGGCGTTTGCCTCGTTTTGCTGGGGATGTTTGTCGTCCAGTGCTCTTACTGGCCAATCCAGTGTTGCGCATAGCTCTTAATGTCCTCGGTAAAACCGTCAAGGTCGTCAAGGGTGATCACGCTGTCGATAAGCAAATTAGCTATCTCGCGGTGCATTGTACTGCGGCGAATGTCGTTTGCAATTACGCCTGAGGACAGCTTGTCTCTATTGAGGCTCTCTTCTAGTGCCCAAAATCTACTGGACGCTTCGCTGTCGCCATTCAGTATCTCAACGTACTGGCCGATGAGCTTTTCCATATAACGTTCTTGCCATTGAGGAAGCATTTTCTTAAACAGCTTCCAGTCGCTTTCGGCTACGTCGCGCATATGTCCTCCGCTCGTCAAACGGGCTTTTCATTTGCCTTTCATTCTATTTGCTTTTCGCTCGCAGGCGTGGATGAGAGGCTCTCTTTAGCCTTCGAGATTGGGCTTGAATGGGTCGTATGTCACAAAACGGGCCTATCTACTACGTTTAATTGGATACTCTCAACCATGCCGGGAAAACGAAAAATAAAACCGCAGGTAGAAGGCCTGTCGATTTTCGAAAAAGGCAGGTATGGTCGGCTCTCTCGAGTTAAACGTAGTAAATAGGCCCTTTTCTTGGCGCGTAGTCAGCTCAATGCTAATCTCCGTGCCGGAACTGGCCCAGTTGTTTGTAAGTTGCGGTGATATACGGACTGTTTGGCGCTTTGGAGCCTCAAAACGGTCCCTATATCACCGCAACTTGGAAGGGGTGGGCGGTGTCGGATGAGTGGCGCTGGCTGGTTGGGGCGGTTTAGGCCTGTTTGCGGCACTTCCATTGTTTGCGACACCAGCGCATGAGCGCCTTTACGATGGGAATCGTGATGAGGATGATCCATGCAGGATGGGGCTGTCCCAAACAGAGCCACATGTAGAGGAACCATGCCTCGGCACTGACTGAATAGACGACATCGAACAGCTTAGATAAGTGGCGTCGATCGATAAAGTCACCAATCGCGTAGTAGACGGGAACCAAAAAGACGAGGAAAAGCCCCATGCCCCATGTGCCGTAGACAATGCCGAGCACCAGATAGGCGAGGGCGACAAGCGCGGGGAAGGGGAATTTGTTCCATGCACGTCCGACCTTGGTGTGGAAATGCTTGCCATGATGGTCGAGCTTGTCGTGTGCTTCCTTCCAGCTGGAAAACGTCTCGCCGTCGATGGTGACGGTGCCGTCGTCATTGGTACGCACGCTATGTCCATCGTCCTCAAGCGTATCAATATGCACGCCGCCTGGCCCCACATGGATCTCTTCACCCTTGCGCACGTTGGCCACATGGATGCCACTCCAACCAACATGAACCTCTTCGCCTTTGTTGGGATCGATAACGTGGATGCCGCGCGCGAGGGAAATATCGACAAGTGGCTTATCACTGCAATCAGCGTGCTCAGTAGAAGCCTCAGCCTCTTCAGCTTCATCTGAAACTTTGGTGTCGGCGTCGCTGTCCCGTGCCTCATCATCAGCCTGCGAGTCGTCAGTGCTATCCACCGCCTCCCCATACAGCAGCTCATCCAGCGACACGCCATACAGCGCGGCGAGCGCAATGAGGTTATCGGTATCGGGCGAGGATTCGCTGCGCTCCCATTTACTGACAGCCTGACGACTCACACCCAGCTGGGCGGCAAGCGCCTCCTGAGAAAGCCCGGCAGCCTTGCGGCGATCAACGAGCCGCTGCGCCATCGCAAGATCCATGGCAGTTCCTTCCATGTGGTGACCGTAATCGAATGAGCCGAGTATGCCGAGAACAACCGGTAGCGACCACCATTTCTAGTTAGAATCTGCTCCAACCCTACCGCAACTACCGGTAGCAACCCCTAACGACCAGCCATTTCAGGACAAATGTCAGTGCAAGTAGCAGCCAAGAGCCCCACTCAGTAAGTTGCGGTGGAATAGTTCCTAGATTCAGCCATTTGCGGGCTAAGCAGGAACTATTTCACCGCAACTTAATTTCAGACCAGGCACCCGCAGCAAGAAGACGAATAACCTCGGCGAGTATGTAAACGCAGGGCCCTCCGACCCCGCCCGACGATTTCGATTGGCGACCTTTGACGGAGTCAAGGGAGGAGCCAAATCGAAATACGTCGGGCGGGGTCGGAGGGCCCGATGGGATGGATTTCGCCGAGGCTATTCGTCGCCGAAGCTGATGCCCAACGCCTTGGCCTCGCGTACCAGATCGCTCTGGGGATCGACATACTTGAGCTTGCCGGCGACCTCCTCGAGCGGCATGTGGCACATCTTGCCGTCACGCAGGGCAATCATATAGCCAAACTCGCCGCGTAGGCAGCCAAGTGCGGCCTCGACGCCGCACTGGGTCGCGAAGATGCGGTCCTGGGCGTCGGGCTGACCGCCGCGCTGCGTGTGGCCGGGGATGGCGACGCGGGTCTCGCGACCGGTCTTGGCTTCGATCTCCTTGGCGATGTCGTAGACAATCGACGGACTCGTGCGCTCGGCGAGCTTTTTCTTGTACTCCTTCTTGGACAGCGCCGCGTCCTCCTTGGAGATAGCGCCCTCGGCGACGGCCACGATGGTAAAGCGGCTGCCGGTTTCCATGCGATGCTCGATGGTCTTGATGACGTTATCCATGTCGTAGGGGATCTCGGGAATCAAGATGACATCCGCGCCGCCCGCGACGCCGGCGTACAGCGGAATCCAGCCAACCTTGTGGCCCATGATCTCGATAACAAACACGCGGCCGTGACTCGAGGCGGTAGTGTGGATGTCGTCGATGCACTTGGTGGCGACGTCGATGGCGCTCGTAAAGCCAAACGTCAGCTCGGTGCCCCAGGTGTCGTTATCGATGGTCTTGGGCAGGGCGATAACGTTGAGGCCCTCTTCGCGCAGGCGGTTGGCGGTCTTGGTGGAGCCGTTACCGCCCAGCATAAACAGGCAGTCGAGCTGCAGCTTGTGATAGGTGTGGACCATCGCCGGCACCTTCTCGACGCCGTCAGCCTCGGGAATGTCCAGACGCTTGAACGGTGTGCGGCTCGTGCCCAGGATGGTGCCGCCGCGGGTGAGGATACCGCTAAAATCGGCGGGCGTCATGACGCGGAATCTGCTGTAGATAAGGCCCTGGTAGCCGTCCTCAAAACCGTAGATCTCGATAGGTTCTTCGCTATTGGTCATAAGCGTTTTGACGATGCCGCGCATGGTGGCGTTGAGCGCTTGGCAGTCGCCGCCACTGGTAAGAAGACCGATCCTAAGCATGATGAATCCTTCCGGGCAAGTTATAACATGCGCATAAGTTTACCCCCGCACACTGTTGATACGGGGGTAAAACGTGTTAGCTCAAGCGTATGGAAATGTAAGCAACGTCAGGGAACGTAAGGTCGACGGGCCTGGCTCCTTACAGCGCAAAGGCGTCGACGTCGCCCCAGTGGCGGCGCAGAGTGATGGCGGCAGCGGGCTCGGTATTGTCAAAGATGACCGACCATTGCGTATTGCTGGTGATGTCTTCCGGATTGGGCTCTTGGGCTGCGGCGCGAAGGGCCTTCCAAGCGACTGCCTCGTCCTGGGCGCCGGCATGGGCGTCGAGGACATCGGCGATTGCGACGGCGCGCTCTTTACCATGGCCCAGCTCGTCATTCTTTTGGTTGGGCAGCACTTCGTCGCCATAGCAGGCGTAGAAGTTCGTAACCTGGCGTACGGGAGTCGCTTTGAAAGCACGGTCCGGATCGCGCGGATCCCACTCTACTACGCGCGCGTCACCGGCGGCGTCGTTGATAAAGAAGTGGTAATCGCGTCCTGCCATGGCGTGCATGTCGTAGGCGGAAAGCAGGTCGACAGCTTCTTGCGTGGTGGCGGCACGGTCGAGCACCAGACGGATGGCGAGCGAGGTATTGATGACGGGGCGTTGCGTGTCCTGGTCACAGGGCTTGGAATCCAGAGTGAGTACGGCAATGGACACGCCGCATTCGTTAACACCGTCGAGCTGGGCAAACGGGCCCATGAGTGCGGAGGCGCGTCCGCCGACGGAGTCAAGCGGAGTGTTATCGCCCAGGTTGTTAAGGGCAGCAAACCCGATGGAGGTATAGCCGTCGCGTGGGTGATTGCGCACCAGCAGCGTCGAGGTGTCGTCCTTAAAGTCGTAATTGCGACCGGTGCGCACGCGGCCTTCGGCATCTACGGCGACAAAAGCGCTGCAGGCAAACTGGGGCGCCTGGACATGTACCGGCACACCGGGCAGCACCTGCGCCACCACGGCATCGATGTAGGCCTGGTCGTCGCGCACGCCAGCGGCGATGATGCGATCAAGATCGTAGTCGTAGGCGATGTCGATTGCGTACAGGTCATAGCTATCCGCGTAGCTGGTCAAGCGTTTGAGCGACGCGGCGGACTTGATTTGCTTGTGATAAACGATACCGGTGGCAGCGGCAAGGCCGACGGCGACTCCCGCGACACCGCAGGCGATGGCAATGTTACGTGGCTTCATGACGGCTCCTCTCGTCCTGTTAGCGTAATTGTCGCAAAAAGTGCACGGGCATGATGGCTCAACTTGGCGAGCGGCGCGGGATTAAACACGGAATGAAGAGTGCGGCGCTGGCGCGGCGGGGTATGCTGGAAGGGACCATCAACCCAGCGAAAGGGGAGAGCATGACGGATCAGGAAACGCCCGAGCGCGTGTACGTGACGGCCGATGATATCGAGGCCGCCAACGACCTTATCGACTTTATCGAGGCATGCCCCAGCATGTTCCATACGGCGGCGACCATTATGGCCGAGCTCGACGAGGCGGGCTTTACCTACCTGCCCGAGAACGCGGCGTGGGACATCGAGCCGGGCGGGTGTTATTACACGCAGCGCAATACCTCGAGCGTTATTGCCTTTAAGGTGGGCGAGGACCTGGCCGCGACGTGGGGCGAGGACGGCGTTGCCGGTGACTATCATTTTCAGCTGACGGCGTCGCACAGCGACTCGCCGACGTTTAAGGTTAAGGCCGTCCCCGAGCTCGACGGCGCAGGCGAGACGCTGCGTCTGAACACCGAGGCCTACGGCGGCATGATCGACTACACCTGGTTCGATCGCCCGCTGGCGCTCGCGGGCCGCGTACTGGTGCGCGAGGGCGACCGTATTGAGAGCCGCCTGCTCGCTACCGAGCGCGAGGTTGCCATTATTCCGAGCCTTGCCATCCATATGAACCGCGGCGTCAACGAGGGCTTTGCGCCCAACCGCGCCGTCGACCTGTGCCCGCTCATCAGCGCCGGTGACCTTAAGCAGGGAGATTTTGACGCCCTGATCGCTGATGAACTGGACGTTGAGCCCGAGCAGATCCTGGGCCGCGATCTGTTCCTGGTCAATCGTCAGGATGCGCGCATTTGGGGCTGGGCCGACGAGTTTATCTCGACGCCCAAGCTCGACGACCTGGCCTGCGCCTACACCTCGCTGCAGGCATTTTTGGGTGCTGAGAATGCGCACGACGTCTCGGTCTTCTGCTGCTTTGATAACGAGGAGGTTGGCTCCGAGACCAAGCAAGGCGCCATGTCGACGTTCATGGCCGACGCGCTGCGCCGCATTAACGGATCGCTGGGCTTTGACGACGAGTCGTACCATCGTGCACTTGCCGCATCGATGCTTGTAAGTTGCGACAATGCACATGCCGTGCACCCCAACCACGCCGAGAAGTGCGATGCCCGCAATCAGGTGGTGCTTAACGGCGGCATCGTCATCAAGGAAGCCGCCAACCAGCACTACTGCACCGATGCCTTTAGCCGCGCGGTGTTCCAGGCCATCTGCGATGACGCCGACGTGCCCACGCAGGCCTTCGCCAACAAGAGCGATATGGCCGGCGGCTCCACGCTCGGTAACCTGTCCAATATGCAGGTGAGCATGCATGCCGTGGACGTGGGCCTGCCGCAGCTTGCCATGCACTCGAGCTACGAGACCGGCGGCGTACGCGACGTCATGTACGCCATCCGCGCCCTCACCGCCTTCTACGAGCGAAACCTAACCATCAACGGCGCCGAAAGCGTGGAGCTCTAATACCTGCCAAAAAGGGGCAGGTTCATTTTGGCAGGTTTTATCTGGACGAATGCAAAGGGTGAAGCCGAACTAGATCGGTGATACGTAGCCGCCGAGGTGCAGTGTGCCTCGGCGGCTTTTTGTGTATAGAGTACGGCTAATGCTTATAAATGCTATACATGCTTTACGTATCTACCATAGAGTTTTATGATGATTTTAAAGTATTAAGGAGGGGTCATGACCACAACAGCCGCTCAGATCAACGTGCGTCTCGATGCCGATCTTAAAAGGAGTGGGGACGCCGCTCTCTCCAGGGCCGGTATGACGCCGAGCCAAGCGGTGCGAGCGCTCTGGCAGCTTGCGGCGTCGCTGGCCGATCGCCCCGGTGCGCTCGAGGATATCCTGTTGCCCAGTCGTGCCCGGGCGGAACAGCGCGAGCGCGAAAAGGCCGCCAAACGTAAGCTCGAGCTCATGGATCAGGGGTCGAAGCTGTTCGCTGCCGCTTGCCGTGAGTCGGGAATCGATATGGTTAAGGCTCAGCCATCGGACGACGAAGAGCTCAAACGGAATGCCTACGCGGATCGCTATGGCGAGGAGATGAGCTGGCTCTATGAGTGAGACTCCAAAACGCATCTTGGTTGACACCAACGTGTGGCTCGATTACTTCATTCCTTCACGACGTGGTCGTTCGGTGACGATTGAGTTTTTACGCGATGCATGCGCGGCGCAGGTGGATTTGCTGTATGCGGCGACATCGTCCAAAGACCTGTTCTATTTGATTTCAAGCGAACATAAGGCATGGTATCGGCGAGAGCACGGTTCGCTTTCCCAGTATGCCGCTACGGCAGCGACTTCGCTTGCATGGGATTGTCTTAGCGTGCTGTCGCAGCTTGCCACGCCAGTGCCCTGTGACCTGAGCGATATATGGATGGCGAGTAGGCAGCGTGAGCTCCATAGCGATTACGAAGACGATTTAATCATTGCGGCAGCGATGCGCGCCCAAGCAGATTTACTGGTCACCAACGATGCCAAACTCTGTTCACACGCACCCGTCGCAGCAATGAGCGTAGAAGACGCAAAGAATTACTTAGCAACGCTCTAGCAATTTGAAGACCCCACAGGTCGAACAAAAGTCAGCGAATGTCCCCAGGCAGGGCCGCGCCAGCCAGTCCCTATAGGTTGAACAAAAGTCAGCGAGAGCCCGTCTGGGCGAGCAAGGTGCCTTGAAAGAGGAGGGCATTGGCCTTCTGGCCATGCCCGACGATTGAAAGGCAGATTGCCGTCCAGACGGGGTCGCAGCGTCGAGTGGTCCGCCGTTCGTTAGAACGGCGGAACAAGATTAGTGCTCGATCCAGCAGCGCAGGGTCTCGCCCGCCTGCAGATGACGCAGATTCTCCGCGGCGATGTCGACGACGTTGTTGAGCGTGGCGGCCAGGTGGAACCAGCCGGAGACGTGCGGCGTGATGAGCATGTTGGGTGCATCCCACAGCGGGCTTGTCGCGGGCAGTGGCTCGGGGTCGGTGACGTCGACTGCGGCGCCGGCGAGATGTCCCGACTCCAGAGCGGCAACCAAGTCCTCGGCGACCACAAGATCGCCGCGGCCGCCGTTGGCAAAGAAGGCGCCCGGCTTCATCGCGGCGAAGAACTCGGCGTTCGCCAGGCCGCGGGTCTCGGGTGTGCTGGGCATAAAGGATGCGACGACATCGGCCTCGGCCAGGCGCTCAGACAGGGCATCCATGCCGTCCATGTCCTCAAATACAATGGGGTAGACGAGCGGATGGCGCTTGATGCCGCGGACGTGTGCGCCCATGCTGCGGCAGAGCGTGGCAAAGTGGCCGCCGATATCGCCTGCGCCCAGCACCAGCACGTTGGCATTTTTGAGCGAGGTAACCGGCCCCAAATCCTCCCAGCGATGCTCGCGCTGCAAGTCGTGATAGCCGGGCAGGCGCTTCATCATAGAAAGAACCATGGCAAACATGTGCTCGCTTACGGCCTGACCGTAGGCGCCCACCGAGCAAGACAGTTTGGCGTCGGCTGGTACGGTGCCGGCGGCAAGGTAGTCGTCATAGCCGGCGGTCTGCAATTGCAACAGCTGGAGGTGCTTGCACGCGGTAAGCAGGGCAGGGTCAATGTTGCCCAAGATCACGTCGGCATCGGCGACCTGTTCACGTGTGGCGGCGTCGGAGCTCGTGTAGATAAAGTCCTCGCCCGGAGCACTCGACTCAAGAATTGCGCGATGGCGGTCGTTGACAGGCAACAAAACCAGGATGTTCACAAGCAGTCCTCTCCGCCCAACCTGCCAAAAGGGGACAGATTTATTTTGGCATGTTTTATCAGGCAAAACGTTCAAATAAAACGCCGGGCTACGCGATGGTTAGCATATCCATCGCGTAGCCCGGCATATCTACAGCTACCAGCTCAGCAGCTCGTAGCCGTCCTCGGTCACCACGAGCTGTACCTCGCACTGGGCCGAATCGCTGCCATCCTTGGTGCGCACGCACCAGCCGTCACCCTTACTGATCTTGATGTCGGGCGCTCCGGCATTGACCATGGGCTCGATGGTAAAGACCATGCCCGGGGCCATGATGGTGTCCACATCGGGTGCTTCGGTGGTAAAGCCCACAAACGGGTCCTCGTGGAACTCCTTGCCAATGCCGTGTCCGCCGTACTCGCGCACCACGCTAAAGCCGGCGTCCTCGACGGTCTTTTGCACGGCCTCGGCCATAACGGACAGCGGTAGCCATGGCTTGACGGCCGCCAGACCCGCCTCCACGCTGGCGCGGGTGACGTCGACCAGGCGTTGGCGCTCGGCAGAGACCTCGCCGATGCAGAACATGCGGCTCGAGTCGCTAAAGTAGCCGTCCAAGATCGTGGAGCAATCCACGTTGATGATGTCGCCTTCGTGCAGCACATCCGTATCGCAGGGGATACCGTGGCAGACGACGTCGTTGATCGAGGTGCACACGCTCTTGGGGTAGCCCTCGTAGTTGAGGTCGGCCGGCGTGCCGCCGTGCTCGACGGTGTAGTCGTAGATCATCTGGTCGATCTGGTTGGTGGTCATGCCCGCGGCGATGTGCTCGCCTACGTAATCGAGCACGCCCACGTTGATGGCGGCCGAGCGCTTGATGCCCTCGATATCGGCGGGCGTCTTGTAGAGCGTGCGGGGCAGAACCTCCCAGCCCTCTTCCCACAAGCGCTCGAGGCGCTCATCAAAGGCGCTGTGGCATTTCTTGTATTTCTTGCCGCTGCCGCACCAGCAAGCGTCGTTGCGGCCGGGCACGGGTCCTTTGTCATACATGGCTAACTTCCTTTCATCCGCAGCTAGTATAGCCCACCCACGCGTCCATAAAAGTTGCGGTGATATAGTTCCGATTTAAGCGGTTTAACAGCATAAATAGGAACTATATCACCGCAACTGATGGAGCGGGATGGCGGACACTGGCTGCTGCGTGGTTTTGCTAGTAGCTCACCTGGCAGGGAACGCCGAGGGCTTGGACGCGCGCGGCAATGGCGTCGAGCGCCTCGGGCGCTGCTTTGGCAAGGCCGGCGACCGGTGTCTCGCGCGCTACCGTGTAGATGGTTGCTTCTTGTGGGCGAATGCGCTCAAGCGCCACGAGCCAGGGGGCAACGTACTCCTCGCCGGTGTTGTCGATGAGCTTGCCCTGATACTCGCCGGTCAAAAAGATCGTCTGGATAATGACATGACCGTCAAAGCTTGCGAACGTCTCGATCTGGTGCTCGACGTCGTAGGGGCCAACGGGCTGGTCGAGCAGCTGGATAAACGCCGGGTCGACGGTATCGAGCTTGAGGATGTTGTCGTCGACCATCATGAGCGCGTCGTGTACCTCGGGGCGGTCGGCGCGCGTACCGTTGGAGAGCACGGCAATCTTGGTGTTTGGGGCCAGCTGGTCGCGAAGCGCGACGGCACCGGCGATGGTCTGCGGAAACTCCGGCGCGGCGGTGGGCTCGCCATTGCCGGCAAACGTGATTACATCGGGCAGCTCACCCTCGATTACCATCTCGTGCAGCTTGGCCTCGAGTGCGTCGAGCACCACGGCAGCCGTGTTATACGGCTCGTGGCAGGGGCGCTCGGCGTTGAGGCCGTTCTCGCAGTAGATGCAGTCGAACGTGCAGATCTTGCCGCTCGCCGGCATCATGTTGACGCCGAGCGAAAGGCCCAGGCGACGGCTGCGGACGGGCCCAAAGATGGGGCTGGCATTTAAAAACGTAGACATAGGCATATGCTCCTTGGGACAGTTGAGCTTAAGCATAGCATCGGTCTTCATGTGGGTCGCGGGTTTGGGTGCTGTTGTTTAGGCAGAAACCTTGCAATCGAGTGAGTTTCCGAAACCCTGTCATGAAAGAGTGCGAGTCGGGTACAGTAAGCGCATTCATGTACGCACAAAATGACGCCATCTGGCCAAGCCGCACCCCGGCACGGTCTGGTGGTGTTGACGATGGGACCACAGTATGGATTTTACGGTCGAGAATGCAGGCACTACGATCGCCTGCCGCGAGTATGCTGGCGTGGATGTATCGTCCGATGCACCCGCCTTGGTGTGCGTGCACGGTGCGTGTGTCGATGGTGTCTTTTTTGA
Organism: uncultured Collinsella sp.; assembly: GCA_958445985.1. Classification (GTDB taxonomy): domain Bacteria; phylum Actinomycetota; class Coriobacteriia; order Coriobacteriales; family Coriobacteriaceae; genus Collinsella. Next base: position 45,692 of record CAUCUN010000009.1, read on the forward strand.
CGGCATCACCCGCGAGCTCGCCTGCGACTATCGCGTCATTGCCTACGACCGCCGCGGTTGCGGCGAGAGCGGCGACGCTGCAGACGGACGCTACGACCTCGCCGTCCAGGCCGCCGACCTGCAGGCCGTTATCGAGCATATTGGCGCTCCGGCAAACGTGCTCGCGCACAGTGCCGGTACGCTGGTGGCGCTGGAGCTTCTCCGTGCAAACCCCGCCATAATCTCACGTGCGATTCTGCATGAACCCGCCGTGACAGATGAGGGTGCCGGTCTGGGCGCGGCCTCGGTTTTGCTCGAGATGATCGCCGCGGGAAAGGTCTCCAGGGCATTACGGGCCTTTCTGGGTGCCATCGGCGATCCGGACCCCGAAGCTCCCAGAACAACCGAGGCAGAAGCCAAGCATGCCCTGCGCAACGGCCGTAGTTTCATGGCAAACGAATACGGGATCACTATGACCTGCGTTCCCGATTGGGATAGCGTTCGTGCGTCAAAAACGGTGGCCGCCGTGCTCCTGGGCGAGCTCTCGATTGGCACGCCCCGCGAGGCGGGCACGAGGGTGGCGGCTGAGCTTTTGGGCTGTCCACTCGCAATGGTTCCCGGTGCGCACAACGGCCTGCGCGATCGCCCGGCAGCGGCTGCCCGGGCTGTCTGCGGCATCCTGGGGCTCTAACACCCGCAATAGTCAAAGCGGCCTTCACCTGCAAACGTTTCGGCCGTGTTAACAACTGTGCTCAAAACCTCACGTCTGCGGCTTCAATCGTGCCGTCTGCCAACTCATAAAAATGTAACAGGATTCACGTGCTTACCTGCATCGACAAGGTGTTACCCTTGTAACATTTGGAACCCACCGCTTCATGCGAAACTATCGAAAGGGCCCCATATGCTCAATAATCACGAGGTCAATCTAACCGACGAGGAGGCTGCCGCCGAGGTCGCCCGTGTCGCGAAGACCTACCCCGTGGTGCGTTTGCTGTCGGCCGATCAGATTAAGAACGAGCCTAACTGCCTACTCGCCGGCAATCGGTGTCCTTGCCTGCGTCATTCAAGTCTTGAGGCCTTGACAGATTCCGATGAGGTGTCGGAGCAACTGCTCAACGATGGCGTTGAGTACCGCGCCCATCTGCGCCCTCTGAAGGTCGAGGGCGAGCCTCACGTCCTGCTGATGGTGCGTCCGATCGATGAGCAAGAGGCCGCAGAAGAGGACCTTGTCTACACCGACGTGCTGACGAGCGTGCGCAATCGCCGATATTACGAGGAAAAGCTCCGAAGCGCCCGCATGAATGCCGGCGTTGCGATGATTGACCTTGATGATTTTAGGGCCTTCAACGATACGTGTGGCCGTCATGCCGGCGACCTTGCACTCGGTGCTGTGGCGACAGCCATACGCAGCGGAATTCGTTCGACTGACGAGCTTGTGCGCTATGGCTGCGACAAGTTTGTGGTCGTCATGCCCAATATTCCCTCCGATGACTTCGCCCGTCGCCTGCATCAGGTATCCGAAGCCGTTCATTCCACGATTATTCCGGGCCATGAGTACGTGAGCTTGACGGCATGTGTTGGTGGCGTTCGCATTCATGGCGAGACGGTCGATGAGGGCGTTGGCCGTGCTGTCCAGTTACTGAGCCGCGCTAAGGCAAAAGCCGGTACGGTCGTGACCGATGCCGATTCCATCGAGGCCTTCCAAAGCGAAAAGCCTTTGGTGCTTATCGCCGATGACTCCGAGATGAACCGAGCCATTCTCAACGAGATGCTCAAGGACGAGTATTGCATCCTCGAGGCCGACAACGGTCGTACGGCGCTCGACATGGTCGACCGCTATGGCGATGAGTTATCGCTCGTGCTGCTGGACATTGTCATGCCGGGCATAAGTGGCTTTGAGGTGCTGGCCGATCTGTCGCGCCGATCGGGTATCGATAATCTGCCTGTCATCATGATTTCGAGCGAAGATTCCGATGATGCGGTTCTGCGCGCGTACGAGCTGGGCGCCTCGGACTATATCAACCGCCCGTTTGACTCCCGTGTCGTGCGCCGCCGTGTAAGCAACACCATCCGCCTATACGCCAAACAGCGCCGCCTGACGAACCTGCTGTCCCAGCAGTACAACGAGCGCGCCAAGAACAGTCGCATGCTCATCGACATCATGGCCGGCGTCATGGAGCTTCGCAACGGCGAGAGCGGCAGGCACGTTACGAACATCGAAAAGCTGACCGAGCTGCTGCTCGGCTGTCTGGTCCAGCGTAGCGGCGCGATCTCCCTCGACAATGAGGAGCGCTCCACGATTGCCCTGGCTTCGGCGCTGCACGATATCGGCAAGATGTCGATTGACGATGCGATTCTCAACAAACCCGGACGCCTTACGCCCGAGGAGTTCGAGATTATGAAGACGCATACCACAATCGGCGCCGACATGTTGCTTGAGCTGGGTAGCCATCACGCCGGCAATGCGCTTATGGAATATGCGTACCAGATTGCGCGTTGGCATCACGAGCGCTGGGACGGCAAGGGTTATCCCGATGGCCTTAAGGGCGACGAAATTCCCATTGCCGCACAGGTGGTTTCGGTGGCCGACGTGTACGATGCGCTGACGAGCGTGCGCGTGTACAAGGATGCCATCCCGCACGAGGAGGCTATCCAGATGATCCTGGACGGTAAGTGCGGTACCTTTAACCCGTTGCTGCTCGATTGCCTGCTCGAGGTGCAGGACCAAATTGCCGAGACGTTGGCACGCCCCGCTGACGTCGTCGCGTTTCCCACGATTTAGTTTGACCAAAGGAGTTTTTAACCCATGATTTCCATGCGTGAGGCGTATGAGAAGATCGGCGCTAATTATGATGACGCGTGTGCTCGGCTGATGGGCGGGGAAATGCTTGCCCGCTTTGCCCTCAAGTTTTTAGATGACGAGAGCATGGACAGGTTGGAGGCTGCCATGGCGGCAGGAGACGCCGAGGAAGCGTTTATGGCAGCGCACACGCTCAAGGGCGTGAGCCAGAACCTGGGATTCGATAATCTGTACGAGCCGGCGGTCGTGGTGACCGAAGCGCTGCGCGGCGCCGATGCCGTTGACGGCGCTCGCGAGGGAATGCATGCGTTGCAGCAGCAATATGCGGCTACGATGTCGGCCCTGCGCGAAGCGGCTGAATAAGAGCTTGCGGGCCTTGGGCTGCGTGCCGGCCACATATAGGTAAAAGGGCGCCCCGCCGGACCATGTGGCCGGCGGGGCACCCTTGTCTGTTGTGCAGTTCGCGAGCTAGCGTGCCTGCTTTACCTTGGCCGCCGCCTCGACAAACGACTTCCACAGGTTAAAGTCGGTCTCGAGCGTCTTCCACGTGTACTCAGGATGCCATTGCACGCCCAGGCAGAATGGCTGGCCTTCGACCTCGATGCACTCGGGAACGCCGTCGGTTGCCTTGGCGACCAAGCGCGTGCTTTTACCCAGACGGTCGACGCAGCAGTGATGTGCCGAGTTGGTCTGGATCAGCCTGTGCCCGCCAACCGCGCGCTCCAGCAGCGAGCCCGGCACGACCTCGACGGGGTGCACGGGATCGTTGAGCACGTGGGTATGGCGCCACTGCGTGCGGCCCTCGCGCGCACCCAGGCTCGGCACGTCCATGCACAGGGTGCCGCCGGTGGCGACATTGAGCAACTGCGTGCCGCGGCAGGTGGTAAAGAGCGGCTTTTTGGCGTGGAGTACCTCGCCGACCAGCTTAAACTCAAAGCTATCGCGGATCTCGCAGCAGAGGGTGGGATTGTAGGGTCGATCATCGCCCCAACGTTTGGGATTGACGTCGGGGCCGCCGGGGATGGCGATGCCGTCGGCGATATCGACGTAATGACGGATGACCTCAATGTCCTCGGTGATGGACATCTGCAGCGGCAGGCCGCCAGCGGCAAGGATGGCATCGACAAAGACACTTGCGATTTCCTCGTTGGGGGAGAGCATCTCGGTTAAAAACGGCTCTGCCTCTTCCCAGCGCGGTGCGACGAGGATGAGTGGGCGGTCGGCGGGGGCGACGTCGACGTGCGGGGCGTAGGACGATGAAGTACGGGTTCCGATCATAGGTATAACTTTCGAATTCAGATGAACATGACGAGCGGGCGCGGTAATTGGGTTAGTGGCCCTTGATGGAGTTGAGGAAGTCCTGGGCGCGCTTGGTCTGGGGGTGGTCGAAGAACTCGTCGGGCGTGCCGGTTTCTACGATCTGGCCGTCGGCCATAAACACGACGCGGTCGGCCACGCGGCGGGCAAAGTTCATTTCGTGCGTGATGACGATCATCGTCATGCCCTGCTGGGCCAGACGGACCATGACCTCGAGCACCTCGTTGATCATTTCGGGATCGAGGGCGCTCGTGGGCTCATCAAAGAGCATGGCCTTGGGTTGCATGGCAAGCGAGCGGGCGATGGCCACGCGCTGCTGCTGGCCGCCCGAGAGCTGTGCGGGCACCTTATCGGCCTGCTCGGCCACGCCCACGCGGCTCAGCAGGTCCATGGCGCGCTCGCGAGCCTCCTCCTTGGAGACGCCCAGCACATCGACCGGCCCCAGCATGACGTTCTGCAGTACGGTCATATGTGCGAACAGGTTGAACTGCTGAAACACCATGCCCAGTTCGGCGCGCATGCGGGCAAGATCCTTGCCTTCCTGCGGCAGGGGCTCACCCTCGATGAGGATCTCGCCCGAGTCGATGGTTTCCAGGCGGTTGATGGTGCGGCACATGGTCGACTTGCCCGAGCCCGAGGGACCGATTACAACGACGACCTCGCCGCGGTCGACCGAGAGATTGATGTCGTTGAGGACGTGTAGGTCGCCATAGTGCTTATCGACGTGTCTGAGCTCGATCAGCGGCTGATTGCCGGTGGTAGAGGTGCTCTGTGCCATGGTGCTCGGCTCCTTATGACTCGAAATGGTAAAGCGTTAGCGGATGATGGTCGCGCCGGTTTTGTGCGAAACATAGACAGCGGCCTTGTTAATCGCGACGTTGATGAGGATGTAGATGACCGCGATCACCAGGTAGACCGACACGAGAGCGTCGTAGTTGGTAATGAGCACGCGGGCATTTTGCATGAGGTCGGGGTAGCTCACCACATAGGCGACGGTGGTGTCTTTGACTACGACCACAAGCTGCGAAATCAAGGACGGAATGATAAACCGAATCGCCTGCGGCAACACGATTTTAAAGGTGATTTTAGCCTTGGAGAGACCGAGCGCCTGGGCCGCCTCGACCTGGCCACGCGGCACGGCGTTGACGCCGGCACGGAAGATCTCGGCAAGCACGCCGGCTGCAGCGAGCGCGACGGGGAGCGTGAGCATCCAAAACGACGGCAGCGCAATCTTGTACTGAGGCAGCACCAAAAAGAAGAAGTAGATGAACAGCAGGCTCGGCACGCCACGGAAAAAGTCGGTGAGCACGCGGCAGGCCAGTTGCAATGGCTTGATGCCGCTGGTACGGCCGAGCATAAGAGCTAAGCCCAGTACCAGTGCAATGACGCCGGCGGTGAGTGCGACTTTAACGGTGCCTTCAAAACCCGCAAGTAAGAACTTCCAGGTGGTGAGGTGCGTAAAGAAATACCAATAGTGGACCGAAAGCTGACCGGTCACATAAAAGCGCTGCAACACGAGGACGACGAGCGCGGCGACGGCAACAAGCGAGATAGCGGTGCCGATGCGAATCTTGGCGCGCATCTTGGGGCCGGGAGCCTCGTAGAGCGCATCGCGCATGGTGAGCGCGGAGGTGGAGTGCTTGCTCATCGGAGGATCCTCACCTTCTTATCGATGTAGTTGCCAATGTGGCTCACCACAAAGGCCGTGCCCAGGTAGCCGAGCGCCGAGATAAAGAACGCGGCGACGCCGCCGAGCGAGCGCGTGTTGATGTAGCTCACCACGCCGGTGAGCTCTTGCGGTTTAAGCGGCACCTGGCTTCCGAGCGCGGTGGTGAGCATGACGGCGATAAAGAGGTTGGTCATGGGTAGCACGCTCGAGCGCAGTGCCTGCGGAATCACGATCTTGGCGAGGATGCGGCTGAAGCTCATGCCGAGCGAACGTGCGGCTTCCACCTGACCGACGCCGACGGTATTGATGCCGCTCATAAAGTTCTCGGAGCCAAAGGCCGAGCCCAAAAGGACCGTGGCGACGATAACGCAGGTGCGGTAGGGCAGGACGACCTTGAGCGGCGGCAGCGCATAGACGACGATGATGAGCAGCGCAATGCCGGGGATGTTACGGAAGACCTGGACATACAGGTCGCCAAAGACGCGCAGCGGCTTGAGCGGCGACACGCGCATCACGGTGACGGCGACGGCCAGCACCATGGCGATGACAAACGACTCAAGCGTCATGCCCCAGGTTGCTAGCAGCGCGTCGATATAGTTCTGGCCATAGAGCGACCAGAGTTCGGAGAGACTCATGCGGACCTCCCGCCGATAAGGAAAGGGGCTCCCGTGTGTACGGAAGCCCCGACAACTCTGTGAGGAAACAGTTTACCGCAATAAAGCGCATCGTGCGTTTCCATATGGTTTCGTTGCGGCCGTTACCAGGCTCGTTGCCTAGGCGCCGATCTCGGGCAGCTCGGGAACATTGGTGTCGCCCGTGCGGTCGCCGATGCAGATCTGCCACAGCTCGGTCCAGGTGCCGTCGTCCTCGATCTTCTTAAGGAAGTCATTGACAAAGGCGACGCCGTCGGAATCGAGCGGCAGACCGATGCCGTAGGGCTCCTTGCTGCCGAAGGGCTTGCCGGCGATCTTGTACTTGCCGGGCTCGCGGACCAGGGCGCTCTGCTGCATGTTGTTATCGATGACATAGGCGTCAACGCGGCCCTGCTGGAGTGCCTGGCGGGCTTCCTCGTCGGTCTTGAACTCCTGCTGGCTGGCCTTGGGAGCGAACTCCTCCAGGATGGCGGGGCCGTTGGAGCCAGACTGGACGGCGACGTTCTTGTCGGCCAGGTCGTCGACGCTCTTGATGTCGTCGTTATCGGCGAGCACCAGGATAGCCTGCTGGGTGTAGTAGTAGGGACCGGCAAAGGAGACGAGCTTCTTGCGCTCGTCAGTGATGGTGTAGGTGGCAAAGACAGCGTCGACCTGGCCATTCTGCAGGACAGACTCACGGGTGTCGGAGGTCACCTGGGTGATCTCGACCTTGTTCTCGCCCAGGATGTAGTTGGACAGGAGCTGCGCGATACCGGCATCGAAGCCACGGGTCTGACCGTCTTTCTCGTTGAGGAGGGAGAAGAGCGTGGAAGTCTGAACGCCACCGATCTTAAAGACGCCGGCGTCCTTGACGGCCGTGGCCCAGGTGCTGGCGGCGACGGCATCGTCATCGGCCTTGGGGCCGTTGTCGACGAGCTTGTCGAATGCCTTGGCGTCGAGCGTGGTGGAAGCCTCGGTATCCTCGGAGCTCTTGGAGGAACCGGCGGCGGAACCCTTGTCGGCCTCGGCGCTGGTGTCGGAGCAGCCGGCAAGACCAAGGCCGGCGACGGTTGCGAAGGTGGCGGCAACGAAGCCGCGGCGGTCGAGAACGACCTGCTGGGAGAGGTTCTTGCTCATGGTAGAACACCTTTCTCAATAAAATCCCTAGCGGTTGAGTAGAGTTATACCCTATCCCGCTCAAATGGGTCAACATGAAATAACTCAGAAACATACTTGCCTTATGGGTAATTCTGCCTACCAAAAAGGGCAGGCACCTTTGTGGTGGTTCTGGCCGATGCGGTGGCATGCCTTGCTGCTTTGTCTCAATCTGTAACATCTACAGCCGTTTTTGCCGAGTAACTGTTACAGATTGAGATTTTCTCTTCAGGGGGAATTCGAATGTCTCAATCTGTAACATCTGGACGGTCAGAAGGTCTCTATCTGTTACAGATTGAGACAAAGGTCGGGAGCTAAGAACGTTTGTCTTGATCTGTAACAGTTAGACGCGGATTTGTCCTCTAAGTGTTACAGATCGAGACAATTGAGTTGGGAAAATAAAAACCTCCGCAGGGGCGCTTCCCTTGCGGAGGTTTTCTTACTCGTTGAGCAGCCTTACGGCTTCGGCGGCCATGTTCTCGACCGTCATGCCGTTCTGCGCAAGCAGTTCGTTGGGGTCGTAGCGGTCGGGGAAGCCCTTGGCGATGCCGAAGGTGCGCGTGCGCAGCGGCGTGCAGGCCAGATAACATGCCACGCGCTCGCCCCAGCCGCCGTCCAAGATGCCGTCCTCGAGGGTGACGACAACGCGATGCTCGGCGGCAAGGCTGTCGAGGAGCTCGCGGTCGAGCTCGGTTGCAAAGCGCGGGTTGACGAGTGTAGCCTCGATACCGTACTCGGCGGCCAAGCGGTTTGCCACACGCTCGCCCAGCTCAAAGAAATCGCCAAGTGCGAGCACGACAACGTCGCGACCCTGGCGCACCACGTTGTAGCGAACGGCGCTGTAGTCGGTGTCTTCGGCGGGCGCAAGGTCGGGACGGCTCACCAGGCCGATGCCCGGTACGCGGATCGCCACGGGATGCTCGCGGTGGTCGAGCGACCAGCTCAGCATGGACAGATATTCCTCCATGCAGGCCGGCGCCAAGTAATGCATGTTGGGAAGTCCGCCCAGCATGGAAATATCGAAGAACGAGAGGTGCGTCTCGGATGTGGTGCCAAAGATCGATGCGCCAAACACCAAGATGGTTGCGGGGGCATCGTTGAGGCACAGGTCGTGCCACAGCTCGTCGTAGGCGCGCTGCAAAAACGTGCCGTACACACCAAAGACTGGCTTGGCGCCCGAGCGCGCAAGCGCGGTGGCAAAAGTTACGGCGTGCTCCTCGGCAATGCCCACGTCGACAAACTGCTTACCTGCCGCAGCGCGAAGCTCGGGTGTAAAGCCCATGATGTAGGGCGTGGCGGCCGTGATGCCCACGACCTGCGGATCGCGCTCGATGGCGGCGCCGAGCGCCTCGCCCGTAATGTCGGCATAGGTGCGCGGCGCAGGCTCGCTCGGATGGCCCGGGCAGAGCTTGCGGCCGGTCGCCATGTCAAACGGACCCACGTGGTGCCAGCGCTCGGGGTCGTTTTGGGCTGGCTCAAAGCCCTTGCCCTTGGCGGTGGAGACGTGCAGCACGATGGGATGATCGATATTGCGCAGTTCCTGCAACGCATCGACGAGGGCCAACACATCGTTACCGGCGTCCAAGTAGCGGTAGTCGAGCCCCATCGCGCGGAAAACGTTGCGCTCACAGGTGCCGTTGCTGGCGCGCAGCTCGGCCAGATTGCGATACAGGCCGCCATGGTTCTCGGCAATGGACTGGTCGTTATCGTTGACGATGATGATCAGGTTGCTATCGAGTTCGGCGGCATTGTTAAAGCCCTCAAACGCCAAGCCGCCCGAAAGCGAGCCGTCGCCAATGATGGCGATGACGTTGTATGCATCGCCCGCCAGGTCACGAGCGTGCGCCAGGCCGCAGCCCAGGCTCACCGAGGTCGAGGTGTGCCCCATGGCGAACAGGTCGTGCTCGGACTCGTCGGGATTGGCAAAGCCAGAAGCCTCACCATAACGCTCCGGATCGATATAAGTGTACGCGCGCCCGGTCAGCGCCTTGTGGGCGTAGGTCTGGTGCGAAACGTCAAAGACAATTTTGTCGGTGGGGGAGTTAAACACGCGATGGAGCGCGACCGTGAGCTCAACGACGCCCAGGTTGGGGGCAACGTGCCCGCCGACGGCGGCGGAGCTTTCGAGGATGGCGTGGCGAATCTCGTCGCAGAGCTGCGGGAGCTCGGCACGATTAAGAGCCTTGACGTCCTCGGGCGTTGTCGTTTGCGTAAGCAGCATCGTTGTGGGTTACTCCATGCGAATCGAGCGCCGGCGCTCCCTCGGCCGACACAATTGCACAAGACAGTCTCGCACATTTTGGCGTTTGATATGTGACGGCGGCGCGGTAATTCGACAACTGGTGGGGCAAAACGTTTTGTCCGATGCCATACTGATAGATTCGATGATGATTTTTTCAATACGTGCAGGCCGTGGCTTGCCGCCGTGAGCCGCTGGAAGGAGGCAGCATGTCCGATGCCGTTCGTGCCGAGAAAATCGCGCACGAGGTCGACGATGCTGCCCGCCAGCTCGCCCAGGCGGGCCGCTTGGACCTGACGCACGAGTTTATCCAGCATGGCGACGTGACGGTCTATGCGCATGTGACTTCGGTAGCGCGGGCGAGCCTGTCCTTTGCCGAGCGCCTGGGCTGCGTCGGTGTTTCGGTCGACCGCGCCTCGTTGCTGCGCGGAGCCTTGTTACACGATTACTTTCTCTACGATTGGCACGACCCCGACCCGAGCCATCGACTGCACGGATTCCGGCATCCATTTTTTGCTCTGGCGCGTGCCGAGGAAGATTTTGAGCTGACGCCGCGCGAGCGGAATATTATCGTACGCCATATGTTTCCGCTGGTGCCGGTGCCGCCGACGTGTCGTGAGGCATGGATTGTGTGCCTAGCGGATAAATGGTGTGCTCTGCGCGAGACGGTCGCCGGCCGCCTGCCGCGCAAAGGCGGCGCGAACGATTCGAACGAGGGCTCGAGTGACGGCTCGAGCAAAGATTCGAGCGAAAAGAGGAGAGGGTAGACGGTGGGGACCGCGATTGACATGGCGTTTGGCGGCGCGACGCTTGCCGTCTGCCCGCTTTCGGCACTGGTGCTCTCGTTTGCCTTTTACGGGTTTTGCGGCTGGGCGTGGGAGTCGACGGTCTGCGCCATGCTCAATCACGGACGATTTGCCAACAGTGGGTTTTTGCTGGGGCCGTGTTGTCCTATCTATGGTGTGGGCGGCATTGCCTGCTGGCTGCTGTTGCGCGGGATTCCGGATGCCTCAAGCCAGTTTGTCGCTGCAGCGCTCGTATGCAGCGTGATTGAGTACAGCGTAGGCGTGCTGCTGGAAAAAACAACGGGCGCTCGCTTTTGGGACTATTCGCACCTGCCGTTTAACCTGCACGGACGCATCTGTCTGTACTGGGCCTGCGCGTTTGGCTTGGGTGCGTTGTGCATTTGCCGTTTAGTGGAGCCGGCATTGCTGGGGCTGCTTGGCCATCTGCCGGTGCTGATTGTGCGGCTGTCCGCCTTTATCGTCGCGGTCGCGATGATGGTCGACGCAGTGTGCTCTTTGGCCAGCTGGCGCCGCCTGTCCGATCAGCTGGAGCGTGTGCGTGCCGACCTTGCCGACCGCATCAATGAGTCGCTTGCCGATGCGTCTGACTCCATGCTCGAGCGCATTCCCGAATCGACGATTGACTCGGTGACACAGACGCACATCCGCAGCCGTGCCGTTAACGCGTGGCTGGCCGAGCTGGGTGACGCGACGCTCGATGCCCTGCGCGAGAAGGCTTCGATGCCGACGTTTATCTCGGATGGTGCTCGCGGCCTGGCACTTGCCGCCCGCCGCGTGGCCGATGCCGCGCCGAGCATGCCGCGTCCGTCGCTCAGTCGCCGCCTTGCCGGCAAGCGCATGAGCCGTCCGGTGCCGAGCGTGTCACTCAGCCGCCGCGACCTACGCTTCTTTAACGCCTTCCCGCGCCTGCGCATCAATCGCTACGAAGGTGTCATTCGAGCAACTAATCTCCGCGACCGCGCCCACGAGCTGTTTCGGCGCTAGCCGGGACGGGCGCGCTCACGGCTCCCTTGTTCGCGTATTTCCCGTCCGTTTCGCGTCCGTTGCCGTGCCGTTTCCAAGATTGCGGCACCGTTTCCATTCGACAACGCAGCGTTTAACAACGCCGTATCTGGTCTACACCAGTTGCCCCTCGGCCGCATTATGGGCGCCGACAACGTTCATGCGATCAAGGGGGAGCGAATGTTCGATACGGGATCGACAACGTTTATGCTCATCTGCACCATGCTCGTGTTTTTAATGACACCGGGTCTGGCGTTTTTCTATGGCGGCCTGTCCAGGCGCAAAAATGTCATCAACACCATGCTCATGTGCTTTGGCGCCATTGGCCTGGTTGGTGTGCTGTGGATTGTTGCCGGCTGGTCGCTGGCTTACGGCGGCGACGGTTCCAACCCGTTTATTGGAGGCCTTGACCAGCTGCTGTGCCTGCCGGTGCTCGGCCAGGTGCTGCAGACGGCCGAGGGCAATGCCGCGGACGGTGCCGTCTACCCTCAGATCATCAACATCGCCTTTCAGATGGCATTTGCCATGATCACTGCTGCTATCGTCACGGGCAGCCTGGCCGGCCGCGTTAAGTTTGGTGCCATGACGGCTTTCCTGGGCATTTGGCTGCTCGTGGTCTATGCGCCGCTCGCCCACATGGTTTGGGGCGGCGAGGGCTCCTTTATCGGTGACATGATCGGCGCGCTCGACTTTGCCGGCGGCGACGTGGTGCACATTTCGTCCGGTCTTACGGGCCTGATTCTCTGCTTAATGCTCGGCCGTCGTCGTGGCTTTGGCATGGTGAGCTATCGCCCGCATAACGTGCCGTTTGTGGCGCTGGGCGCCGGGCTGCTTTGGTTTGGCTGGTTTGGCTTTAACGGCGGCAGCGAGTTTAAGGCCGACGCCGTGGCGGCACTCGCCATCCTCAACACCGTGACGGCCAGCGCGGCGGGCATGGTCTCGTGGCTTGTCGTCGAGCGCGTGCACACCGGTCGCCCCACGCTGGTGGGTGCCAGCACCGGTCTGGTTGCGGGCCTTGTGGTGGTCACGCCGGGTGCGGGCTTTGTCGAGCCGTGGGCAGCGCTGGTCATGGGCCTGATCGTCTCGCCTGTCTGCTACTTGGCCATCAGTCATCTCAAGACCAAGTTCGGCTACGACGATGCGCTCGACGCGTTCGGTTGCCACGGTATCGGCGGCATCTTGGGCGGCGTGCTCACAGGCCTGTTCTGCGTGCCGGAGCTCTCGTGGACCGGTAAGGGTGGCCTGTTCTACACGGGCGACGTGTCGCTGCTCATCTCGCAGATTTTGGGCATTGTGGTGACGGTCGCTATTGTGTTTGTGCTCGATCTGGTGATCGCCGCGGTGGTCAAGGCGCTGTTCCACGGCAGCCTGCGTGTGGACGAGGCCGACGAGGCGTTGGGCCTGGATGCGAGTCAGCACGGCGAGAGCGCATATCCCTCGTTCTCCGGACTCGATTAGCAGCTTCCCCAAGTACCGCACCTTGCCGTTCAATCGTCGCTCACGTACTTAAGTACGCTTCGCTCCTCTTTCACGGCAATCTGCGGCACTTGGGAAACCTGCTAAGACCAGCCAGTTGAACTTATTTGATTTCCGAGGTTGGTTTGCGGCATTTGGAAAACCCGCGCCACATGAATGAGCGGTTCATTTCTTTATTTAAGAGAGGAATTCACTATGAAGAAGATTACGGCGATTGTTCGTGCTGAGAAGCTTGAGGTTCTTAAAGACGCGCTGTTTGCTGCCGATGTTCGCGGCATGACTATCAACCAGGTGCAGGGCTGCGGTGCGCAACATGGCTGGAAGGAATACGTGCGCGGCAACGAGCTGCTTGTCAACACGATCCCTAAGGTGCAGTTCACCCTCATCTGCGCCGATGAACATGTCGACGGCATTGTCGACATCATCTGCAACGCCGCCCGCACCGGAGCCGTCGGCGATGGCAAGATCTGGGTCGAGCCGGTCGAGGAGGTCATCCGCATCCGTACCGGCAAACACGGCCCCGCTGCGGTGTAGAATCGACCGCCTGCCATCCGCAACGTTAAAATGCTGCAATGAGGAACAAGACTTGCGTTGCGGATGGACGGATTATGGGTCGTAATAAATATCCCGAGGAGACGGTCGCGAAGATTCTCGACGCGGCGCTGGAGCTATTCTGCGCACAGGGTTATGAGGGGACGAGCATTCAAAACATCGTCGACCACCTCGATGGCATGACCAAGGGTGCTGTCTATCATCACTTTAAGAGCAAAGAAGAGATTTTCAACGCCGCATTTGATCGGGCAATGGCTCCGATTGTTGAGCGCCGTCGCGCGACACTCGGTGCTGGCAATATGACGGGAGCCCAAAAGCTCAAACGACTCTATGCGCCCGAGTCCGTTGTTCCGCAAATCGAGCTATGGGCTCGCATGCATCCTGCGGCAGATCCGGTAAAAAGCTCGCGGCTGCTGGCGATGCAGTACCAGGGTTCGTTTGACGAGTCGGCCGATGGCTATCTCCTGGCAGTGATCGAGGAGGGCATCGCCGACGGCTCCATTGCGTGTGCATGCCCGCGCGAAGCGGCGGAGGCGGTATCGTTGTTGGCGAATCTTTGGCTGCTGCCGCTGTTCCGTCCGCTTGAGAACAAGGGTCGAATGCTCGCTCGCGCGCAATGTTTGGCGCAGATGGCGGCCGCGGTGGGGCTCGATTTGGGTAATGAAGTGCTCCAGACAACGGCGCTGATTTGGGACGTATGGGACCGTGCCGGGTGGTAATATAGATACCAACGGTATGTAATTGATTTATGAGGGTAGCCACGGCTGCCCTTTTCAAGTCATTAAATACATACTAGTGGTATGTATAGGGGGCGGACTTATGGCTGGCCTGAGAGACGTCAGTGCCTCGTTGGAATCAAAAACAGTGCGGTCAATTAGACTCACGGAGCTTCTTGTTGCACAGCTGTGCGCGTATTCGATGTTGTCGGCACTGTGCTTTGCGTGCCCGCTTTACTTGTTCGATTGCAGCGGCTCGTCAACGTTATATGGCGCCGTCGCGGCGATAGCGTTCATACCGGGCGTGCTCGCGACTCCGGTTGGCGGAATTTTGGCGGATCGGGGAAGACATCGCGGGGTTCTTGTGGTACTCGGCATTGTTCTGATGGCTGCATCACTGCTGTTTATCCCCATGAAGTGTTCGCTGCCTCTTGCGGTTGTCGTGGCAGCAATGCTTTGCGTCCAATATGGCATCCAATCGCTGCTGAAGCCGATGCTTCAAATTGAGACGGTGCGCATGACGGGCCCAGAAAAGGTTGAGCGTGCCACTGCGTTGGTCTCGCAGATAACCATGGCGAGCAATATCTTGGGGCCTGTAGTCGGGACGGCAGTCTATGGGTGCTTTGGTATCGATGCTCTATGCGAAACCGCGGCGTTGACGTTTGCGATGTCAGCCCTACTGTTCGGGGGCGCACTCAAGCAAAATGCCTCATCTGGAATGACAGGGGACAGTACGACTTGCTCGACATGCCGAAGCGATTTTCGGGAGTCGATTCGGTACCTGTTTCAAAACGCATCATTGCTCGTTGTGTTTTTGCTTGCGGCTATTTTGAACCTTGCGTTAGTTGGGTTAACGATTGGTGCTCCCGTTATTGTTGCAAAGCATCTCGGAATGCAGTCATCCTTTGTTGGGATTATTGAGGTGGCTATGGGCTTAGGTGGTCTTGTCGGCAGTGGTTTGGTCGGTATTTGGCCGCATCGTTTTTCCTTCAAGGGCATATGTCGATATGTTGCGATGATTTGTTTTGGAGTCGTACCGATTATTGTCACGCTACTGAGCGGTCCTGATGAATTAGCGTTTGCCGCGCTTGCAGCCGGCTCGGCATGGGTCATGGCGTGGGCAAGCATTGCATCGGTCGAAATCGTTTCATTTGTTCAGCGGTCAGCGCCAAAGGAACTCTGCGGAAAAGTGCTGGCACTCGTTTATATGATGCTTTCCTGTGCAACGCCTATTGGCCAATTGGTTTACGGGCTCGCATATGATCGATGGACACCGGCGATTGTATTCGCAGACATGCTGGCGGTGCTGACGTTGACGACGGCGCTGTTTTATCGGCTGAAAAGTCGCTTGTGGCGATTGTCTTAACGCGCTGGGACACCACCGTAAATTTGTGGAGGCGGTGGTACGACGCGCTGGGACGGCATTGTTTGGGCGTGCCTCTCCTTCGTCTACAATATCGTGCAGACGAAGGAGAGGCACGCCCATGATCAAGATGTTTGCGAGCGACTTAGACGGAACGCTGCTGAACGCCCTGCACGAGGCGGATGGGACCATCCGCCGTGCCATTCGCGAGCTGACCGAGGCTGGCCTGCATGTGATTCCCGCGACCGGACGCTCGACGTTGCCAATCGGCGAGCATGGCTTTACAGGTCTGGCACTCGACGCCTGCTGCTCCAACGGATCCATCGTGCGCAACAGCCACGGCGAGGTGCTCAAGACCTGGACCATCGACCCGCAGGTTACCGAGGAGCTGCTCAAGGCGTTCCCGGACATTTGCTTCGACTGCTCCACGCCCGATGGCATGTTTTCGAGCGGATCGTTCGAGATGCATCAGGCGGGCTTTAAAAAGGACAGTCCTATCAAGCGCATCGTGATGCGCGGTATGCGTGCACGTGGCGGGTATCACGAGGAGCAGTATTTCGACCAGTCGATCGGTGACATCCTGCGCCATGACGTGTGCAAAATCAACTGCCGCGTGACCTCGTCCGAGCTGGAGCGCGACCTTAAGGCGTATTTGGCCGAGCGATCGGACCGCGTGGTCAACGCGCCGTTCGATCCAGTGATGTTCGAGATCACGGACGTGGCGTGCAACAAGGGCGAGAGCGTGGCCTGGCTGGCGGGCTACTACGGTATTGCCGAGGACGAGGTCGCGGTTTACGGCGACGGCGGCAACGACATTGCCATGCTCAAGCGTTTCCGCCACAGCTACGCAACCAAAAACGCAAGCGATACAGCTAAGGCCGCCGCGAGCGCGACCATCGGCAGTTGCATGGTCCACGCCGTCCCCAAACACATGCTCGCCACCATGCACAAGCAAAACTCTCGCACCGTCATCGAATAATGTGACAAAGGGGCAGCCCCTTTGTCACAGGGGCCTGTGTTCTTGGAATACGAACATATATTCGCATATACAACTACGCTTTGATAGAATCGGTATCGTTGGCGGCAGTTCCATGTGCCGGGCATCGCCTTCCATCTGATGGGAGGCGATGCCCATGACCGATTTGATTGATTTCGTGAGGCTTCTGACTGCTTTGGTCTCGTTCTTCACGGCGCTTGTCGGCCTTTCCGAGGCACTCAAGCAGCGTTCGAAGCGCAACAGAAGGGGTCGCCGCCGCTAAGGCGTTGACCCCCTAATGCAAACAACGGCGCTGCCCAGCTAGCTACAACTTGGGCTGCCGTCGACACTATTCTACCCACGAATGACATTTTGGACAATTGGTAATGCCGCTTCAAAAGCCAGGCACAACTGGCATAACCTAGGCGGCCGCTGAATGTGGCAAAGGGACCGTCCCTTCGTCACATCCCAAATATTGCCTTTACGTGTTGATGCACACGGTGTGCAATAATACTCGCACTGTGCAATAGCGCACAGGTTGAGTAACAAGGAGGACGCTTGTCCCAGCTCGAGAAATGCGACCGCCGGTCCCTTCGCTCGCAGCGTGCCCTTCGCCAGGCGCTTGCCAGCGAGCTTGCCGAAAGCGGCGACCTTTCGCGCATTAACGTTGCGTCGCTCACCGAGCGCGCCGGTCTTACGCGCCGTACGTTTTATTCGCACTACCGCGATATTCCTGACTTTATCAATCAAATCGAGGACGGCTTGCTGGCCGAGATCCGTGAGCGCATTGAGCTCATCACCGCAGCTCAGCTGCCTGATCTCTATCACAACATCGATGAGCTCGAGCCGGCGCCCGGTTCGGTTGAGCTGCTGCGTTATCTTGCGGCCAACCGCGACTTAATCGGTGCGCTGCTGGGTCCGGGCGGCGACCAGGCCTTCATTAAAAGGATTATCGACACCGCACGTGAGGCCGTGGCGCCGCGTGCGCAGACGGGCATTTTGGGCCTGGCGCTGGGTACGTTCTTTGACTACTACGTCACCTACGTCGTGAGTGCCGAGGTCGGCCTGATTCAGCGCTGGTTTGAGCGTGACCTTTCCGAATCGCCCGAGACCATGGCGCGCATCATGACGGTTATCGCCTTTGTGCGCCCCGGCGACCTGTATGGCCAACCCATCGATATCAACGTGCCGGAATACGGCATGAAGCTATTGAACCTGCAGCTCGAGGACGCGGCCGACACCGCCGCAGCCGTAGAGTCCAACAACTAAGAGGAGAGACAATGAGCAAACTCGTCGAGGGCATTAAAGACCGTGTGGTCGCTGCCGCACGCGAGGCCGCGCCCGCCGTGGCGGATGCCGCGCAGAAGGCTGCGGCCGCTGCTGCCGAGAAAGTCGCTGAGGCAGTTGCCGAGGCTAAGAATGCGGCAGGGGAGACGCTCGCTGCCGACGCAGCCACGCCCAACGTTGCCGAGTCCGTAACCGCTACCGCCGCCCAGGCCCCCGAAGGCGCGATCTTCAACCCCGAGGCCGCCCACGGCAACCTGCACTTGGGCATCGACGTGGGCTCCACCACCGTTAAGCTCGCCGTGCTCAACGACGACAACCAGATCGTCTACGCCAAGTACCAGCGCCACCACACCGACGTCCGCGCTTGTGCCCGCGACCTGTTCGAGGGCGCTGCGACCGTGCTGCCGACGGCCCAGATGACCTGCGCCATTACCGGCTCGGGCGGCCTGCTGCTGTCCCAGTGGCTTGACCTGGAGTTTGTCCAGGAGGTCATCGCCAGCAAGCGTGCCGTCGAGACCCTCATCCCGGCCACCGACGTCGCCATCGAGCTGGGCGGCGAGGACGCCAAGATCATCTACTTCGACAACGGCATCGAGCAGCGCATGAACGGCACCTGCGCCGGCGGCACGGGCGCGTTCATCGACCAGATGGCAACCCTGCTGCACACTGACGCCAGCGGCCTTAACGAACTCGCGGCCAACGCCACCACCATCTATCCCATCGCCAGCCGCTGCGGCGTTTTTGCCAAGACCGACGTGCAGCCGCTGCTCAACGAGGGCGCCCGCCCCGAGGACGTGGCCGCCTCCATCTTCCAGGCTGTCGTGACCCAGACCATCTCGGGCCTGGCGTGCGGCCGTCCCATCCGCGGCAACGTCGCCTTCCTGGGCGGCCCGCTGCAGTATCTCTCCGAGCTGCGCCACCGCTTCTACCTTACGCTCAACCTGGACGAGGAGCATCGTATCGTGCCCCAAAACGCTCACCTGTTTGTGGCGAGCGGCGCCGCCATGGCGCACGAGTCCAATAAGCTCAGCACGTTCCCGCAGCTCATCGAGGCCATCGATGCTCTGGGCGACACGCAGGGTGCCGAGGTTGAGCGTCTGGATCCGCTCTTTGCCACCGACGAGGACTTTGCCGAGTTCAAGGGTCGCCACGACCAGGAAGTCGTCCCCAAGGGCAAGCTCGACGGCTACACCGGCCGCGTGTTCATTGGCATCGACGCCGGTTCCACCACCATGAAGGCCGCGCTCGTGGGCGAGGACGGCCAGCTGCTGCATACCTGGTATGGCAACAACAATGGCGACATCCTGGGCACGGCCAAGGTCATCATGGCCGATTTCTACAACCACATCCCCGCCGGCTGCGCCATCGGCCACGTGACCACCACGGGCTACGGCGAGGCGCTGCTCATCGAGGCCCTCAAGGCCGACTCCGGCGAGATCGAGACTGTCGCGCACCTGCGCGGCGCCAAGGCGTTCCTGCCCGGCGTCGAGTTCATTCTGGACATTGGTGGCCAGGACATGAAGTGCCTGCGCGTCAAGGACGGCGTCATCGAGCACATCATGCTCAACGAGGCTTGCTCGTCGGGTTGCGGTAGCTTTATCGAGAGCTTCGCCGTCTCTATGAACATGGACGTGCGCGCGTTCGCCAACGCTGCCATCCATGCCAAGGCCCCGGTCGATTTGGGCAGTCGCTGCACGGTCTTTATGAACTCGCGCGTCAAGCAGGCGCAAAAGGAAGGCGCCACGGTGGGCGACATCGCGGCCGGCCTGTCCTATTCCGTTATCAAGAACGCCCTGTTCAAGGTCATTAAGCTGCGCGATCCCAAGGAGATCGGCAGCCAGGTGATTGTTCAGGGCGGCACCTTTATGTCCGATGCCACGCTGCGCGCGTTTGAGCAGCTCACCGGCGTGCACGCCGTGCGTCCCGACATCGCCGGCTGCATGGGCGCCTATGGTGCGGCCCTGCTCGCCCGCGATCGCGCTGGTGCCGACGGCACCTCGACCATTCTTTCTGCCGAGGACATCGCGCACCTTACCGTGACGCAAAAGCATGTCCGCTGCGGCCGTTGCTCTAACAACTGCCAGCTTACCGTCAACGACTTTGGCGGCGGCAGGCGCTTCATTACCGGCAACCGCTGCGAGAAGGGCGCCGGCCACAAAAAGCAGAAGACCGAGGCCCCCAACCTCTTCAAAAAGAAAAACGAGCTGCTCTTTAACCGCGAGGTCCTGAGTCCCGACGAGGCCCCGCGCGGCACCGTCGGCATCCCGCGCGCACTCAACATGTACGAGAACTACCCCTTCTGGCATGCGTTCTTTACGCGCCTGGGCTTTAGCGTGCAGCTGTCCGACCAGTCGAGCAAAAAGACCTACCAGGCGGGCATCGAGTCCATGCCGTCCGAGAGCGTGTGCTACCCGGCAAAGATGAGCCACGGCCATGTGATGAACCTTATCGACCGCGATGTCGACTTTATCTGGATGCCGTGCGTGCGCTGGGAGCGCAAGGAGGACCCGACCGCCGGTAACTGCTACAACTGCCCCATCGTCATGAGCTACCCCACGGCGCTGGCGCTCAACATCGACGAGATCCGCGAGCAGAACATCGAGTTCCTGTATCCGTTTGTGCCCTATCACGACAAGACCGAGCTCAAGCGCCGCCTGTACCAGGTCCTCGCCGTCGACCGTGTGGCCGATGCTGAGGCCGGTCGCGGTCGCGTGCGCGGTCCCAAGATCACGCGCTCCGAGGTCGATGCTGCCGTCAACGCTGCCTTTGAGGCCGATGCGCGTTTCCACGAGGACATCCAGACCATGGGCGAGGAGGCTCTTAAGTGGGTTGAGGACCACGGCGGTCACGGCATCGTGCTCGCCGGCCGTCCTTACCACAACGACCCCGAGATCAACCACGCCCTGCCTGAGCTTATCTCGAGCTTTGGCTTTGCGGTCTTTACCGAGGATTCGCTCGCGCATCTCGTGAAGCCCGAGCGCCCCATCCGCGTCGTCGACCAGTGGATGTACCACAGCCGCCTGTACGCCGTCGCCCGTTTTGTGACGATGCGCAACGATCTGGACCTGATCCAGCTCAACTCTTTCGGCTGCGGCCTCGATGCCCTGACCACCGATCAGGTGCAGGAGATTCTGGAAGCCAGCGGCAAGATCTACACCGTGCTCAAGATCGACGAGGTGTCCAACCTGGGCGCCGCGCGCATCCGCATCCGCTCACTCATGGCGGCGCTCAAGGACCAGGAGGCCGAGCGCTTGGCCGAGGCCACGGCCGCGGGCGAGGCCTACGAGCAGGGTGATGCCGCGCCGGTGACTCCCTCCAAGGATGCTCCCGCGTTCGCGAGCCGCAAGTACACGTTCGAGGCGCAGCGCGAGAGCGCCTCGACCGCATGGCCCAAGGTGCCCTTTACCGAGCAGATGCGCGAGGAGGGCTATACCATCCTGTGCCCGCAGATGGCGCCGATCCACTTTGACCTGGTCAAAGAGGTGTTCCGCGGTGCCGGCTACAACTTGGAGCTGCTGCCCTCGACCGATCACGACGCCGTCGAGGCCGGCCTGCGCTACGTGAACAATGACATTTGCTACCCGTCGATCCTGGTAACGGGCCAGATCATGGAGGCCATCGAGAGCGGTCGTTACGACCTGTCCAAGACGGCCGTGGTCATCAGCCAGACCGGCGGCGGTTGCCGTGCCACCAACTACATCGCGCTCATCCGCAAAGCGCTGCGCGAGAGTGGCCACCCCGAGATCCCGGTAATCTCGCTTTCGGCCGTGGCGCTCGGCGAGGACAATCCCGGCTTTAAGATTACGCCGGCGCTGCTTAAGCAGGCCGTGTACGCGGTGCTCTTTGGTGACGTCATGATGCAGATGCTCTACCGCTGCCGCCCGTACGAGGCCACGCCCGGCGCTGCCAACGCACTCTATGAGGAGTACATGGCGCGCGCTCGCAAGCTGGCGCCTAAGTTCAACCGTCACAACTACACCAAGCTGTGCCGCGAGGCCATCCGCGCGTTCGACACCATGCCGCTCGTGGGCGAGGGTACTAAGCCGCGCGTGGGCGTGGTCGGTGAGATTTTGGTCAAGTTCCACCCTACGGCCAACAACCACGTGGTCGATGTCATCGAGCGCGAGGGCTGCGAGGCCGTAGTGCCGGGCCTGCTCGACTTCTTCCTGTACTCCATGAGCAACGCCGAGCTGCAGAAGGACGAGCTGGGAAGCTCTGCTACAACGCGTGCGGGCATGCAGGCGCTCATCAAGCTCGTGGACTGGATGCGTACGCCGGTGGAGGAGATGCTCGAAAAGTCCCGCCGCTTTGAGGCGCCCGAGCGCATCGGCACCATGGCCGACAAGGCCCGCACGGTGCTTTCGGTGTGCAACAACATGGGCGAGGGCTGGCTGCTCACGGCCGAGATGCTCGACCTGATCGACCATGGTGCGCCCAACATCATCTGCACGCAGCCCTTCGCGTGCCTGCCTAACCACGTGGTGGGCAAGGCCGTGATCAAGGAGCTGCGCCGCCAGCATCCCGAGAGCAACATCGTTGCGGTGGACTACGACCCCGGTGCGTCCGAGGTCAACCAGCTTAACCGTATTAAGCTTATGATTAGCGTGGCGAAGGAGAACATGCGCGCCGGCAAGGGCTTTAAGCTCGAGAAGGTGGCGCCGCTCGCAATGGACGAGGTCACCGGCCAGATGCGTGCCCACGACGGCTGTGTGAGCTGCGGCTCGGTTGACGAGAGTGCCGTGGCGTCGGTCGCTGAGCGCCTGGGACGCGGCATTAAGAAGTAGCTTGCCTGCTATGGGCTGGATATGAGACAAACGGGTGGTAGCCGTACCGGTTACCACCCGTTTTTGCTGGACACATGTTGCGCAAATGACCTTGCTACAGCCTTCCGTGGGCTTGCCCGATTTTTTGGACCGGTTCGGGCTTTGAGGAAAAGCTGCTGCAAGCTCAGGGCGATTTTTCGCTCAACGCGGGCCAGCACAGCGTGACCTATCTGCCAAACGACGAGACGACCGCGACTGGTCGCTACCAGGTGCTGCTATACGACAACAACTTTGGTGCGGCCGAAAGCTATCCCAAGTTCGACTGGGGCCAGCTGGGCGCCGCGGTGGTGACCGACTACAGCCGCGGCTCGTATTCGTTTGGGCGCATCTTTACGGTGGACGAGGTGGCACGCACCTACGGGCTCGAAGACCAGATCGCGGTGCCGTTCTCGGGCTACGTTAGCAGTGTGCAGCGCGTCGGCAATTCGAACAGCATGCTCGTGGCATCGGGTCAGGCCAAGACCTTTGCCGAGTACGATCGCTGCGGACTGCCCATCGCCACCTACGAGATGGAAGCCGAGAAGTACATCTATCGCGTGTACAAGTACAACCTGTAGCACTGCACTTAGGTTTGACCAATGGAGTATGAAAACACGCCGTTCGCCGATGCCCCCTCCGCGAGTGGCAGCCATATGGTTTGATGTCAGAAACATATAGTTGTCGCCAGCCTGCTGGCGACGTTCCCCCTGACATCGGAGGTTCCAGGTATGTTTCGCGCTCCGTTAAACAACTATCGGTTGGGCTAACATGGGTCGCCGTGCTATTTCGATAACCCTTGCAGTGGTCTGCCTGGCTGTGCTCCTGGGCGCTACAGGGCTGTTTGCTATAAGCCGAGAAACGTCCTATATGCAGGAATGCGCTTCCGAAGGGTTTGCCATTGACGGTTACTATCGGGACGACAAGACGAGTCTGGAAACCCTGGCCTTTCTTGAAGAGGATAACCATCGGTGGCAACTGGTCGACAAAGACGGCAGCTGCGTTGACGGGCAGTTTAAGCGTACGGATGACCCCAACATCCTGATATTAAAGAAGGAAAACGGCGAAGAATTCGGTACGGTCCACGTGGCGTATATGTCACGCCGACGCGAGCAGGGCCAGCTCTATCTATTTAGAGATAGCAAGGTGACCCGATTTTATCTTGTGAGCACCGATCCGGCGTTTACGGTAGAGTCTGGCGATGTCAATGCGGACGTCTGATTCACGGCAATAAAACAGCGAGCGGGGCTCGGGTGTGAACTGCACCCCGCAATTTGCTCGTGTCCGTATCGCGTCTGCGCCTCGTCGTAACTTGCGTCCGTGCGAGCATTCATCCCGCGCCGGCATCACTTCACATCGAACTCCACGCGGTCGAGATCGGGCACATTGAGGTCGATGAGCTTGCGGGCGACGTGGCGGTCGTGCGTTCCGAGCGCCTCGCTCGTTGTCACATGGGCGACAGTTTGGCGCTCGACGATGCCCTCCTCGTCGCCTTCGGTGGCCGAGGTCTCGACGGCGACGGCGTAATCCTTAAAGCCCGGCAGCACCGCGGCAAGTTCGCGCGTAGTTTCGGTGACACCGTAGCCGTCCTGCACGCCGGCCTGCGCCGAGCCAATAGACCCCGCGGTCATAACGATGCAGGGGATGGCAAAGATCACCGTGCCCACGATGATGCGGCGGCGCACTTTGCGTGACAGCTCGTCGACCTCGGCGTCTTCCTCAGCGGTCACAATGCCGTCGCCGTTGAGGTCGCGCTTGAGCGGCACGCGCAAAAGAAGCAGCACGGCTTCGGCCGCGAGTGCGATAAAGACCACGTTGATGCCAAACTCGTAAAGCGCCGAGAGAAACAGCGACCCGCTTGCGATGGCGATGCCATAGCCCGCCGCGCACAGAGGCGGCATGAGCGCGGTCGCCACGGCCACGCCGGCGATGAGTGTGGCGGGTTCCTGGTCGCGCGAGTTGCCCAGCCCGCCTGCAAAGCCGCCTGCGAGTGCGACGGTAAGGTCCCAGACGGTGGGTGTAGAGTTGTCGATGATGGCGGCCGTGGTGGTGCCAAGGGGCGAGAGCTTAAAGTACAACGTGGACGTGACCAGGCAAAAGGCCATCTGTAGAGCCAAGCTCGCGACGGCCTCAAGGGTGATCTCGCGGTCGAGCGTGGCGATGCCGTATGCCATGGCAAGGACCGAGCCCATGAGCGGGCAGATGAGCATGGCGCCCACGATGGCGATGTCCGAATCGATATCGAGGCCGATGCTCGCGATCAGCATGGCGATGATGAGGATGCATAGGTGGGAGCCAGTCAGACGCGCCCCGTTTACAAAACGCTTGCGGATCACGTGATAGGGCGCGCGTCCCTCGCGAATGTTGAACGCGCGCTTTAAAAAGCGACCAGCCTGCTCGGCAGCCTCACTATGGGCAGGGCGGATGCCGTGGCGCCGGTGATGGCGTTCGCGTAGTCGCTTGAGTTGTTGTCTATCGAGTTCCATGTCCACCTCGTTCCAGCGCGGTCCGCGCAACGCGCCCGTTGTCCTAACTCTACACCGTGGCGGGCGGGGTGTCTGTTGGATGCGGAATCCGATAGGGCGGATGACGCGGGAGCAAATGCAAATCACAGGCTCAATTCCATCCCGCGAGAATATGATGCACCAGCTCCTTCAAATGTGACGAAACTGTGAAGCACAAGAGCGTGAATTTCAAAAAATACGCTGGTCGCCAATGTTGCGCAACAGAATTCAAAAATCGACAGCTACCGTTTGATACGTATGGATACATCCGTGTCAAAGGGAGAAAGCCATGGCAAACTACAGCCCACAACACTTTGAGCCTCGGGCTAAGGCCGTCAACGTCAAGGGCGTTGCCAACCGCGCCGTCGCAACCGTTTTGACGGCGGGCCTCATCGCTCAGCCGCTCATGTCGCCGCTGGCGGCAATCGCCGCACCGTCAACCGATAACGGCGATTCTGTTCAGGGGGGGGGTAGCTCTGTAGAGAATACCGTTGCCGCCGGTAACCAAGCGGTCGTAAAGACGGCTGCCCAGCTGGCCGAGGAATCGGCAAAGCAGCTCAAGGACGCTCAGGCCGCCTACGATGCTGCCCAGAAGAAGGCCGACGCGGCGGGCCAGTCTCAAAAGCAGGCGCAGCAGCAAAAGAATCAGGCCTCGCAGGCTGTGAGCGACAACGAAATCGAGCAGAACGCAGCAGAAGTCGCCGCGCTCCAGGAGAAGATTGACGAGCTCAAAGCCGCCGTCGAAAAGACCGAGCAGCAGCAGAAGAAGCTGGGCGACCTGAACGATCAGCTCGAACAGGCCAACAAGAGTGTCGAGGATAAGACCCAGGCGCTCAAGGACGCCAAGGCAAAGCAGGATGAGGCCAAGAAGGCCCTCGATGATGCCCAGGCCAAGCTCGAGGCCATGGGTATGGACGAGTACGAGGCCGCCAAGAAGGCCGTCGAGGACGCGCAGGCAAAGCTCGATGACGCCAATAAGGCCGTTACTACTGCACAGGCCAATCTGGACCAGGCCAAGGCTGCCGAGGCCAACGCTCAGCAGGAAAAGCAGAATACCGAGGCAGCTTTGACGACTGCCCAGGCCAAGAAGCAGGAGACTGCCGCTGCTCTCGCAGCCGCAACCACCGCGCGCGATAACGCCCAGCAGAAGTTCAACCAGGCGCAGGCCGCGCTTGATGCTGCCGTCTCGGGTACGGGTGTTGACCTGAGTGCGCTTGAGGCCGCCCAGATCGCTGCTGCTGGTGAGCTCAAGACCGCGCAGGCGGAGCTCAATGCCGCGACGGATGCCGACGCTACCGCCCAGGCGAACCTGCAGGCCGCCCAGGCTGCCGTCGCTGCCGCGCAGGAGAAGGCCAACGCCGCCAACGCTGCTGTGGCATCTGCCCAGTCTGCATACGATGCGGCAAACAAGGAGTACAAGGACGCGGCCAGTAAGCGTGACGCCGCGAAGACGGCATACGAGCAGGCCCAGCAGACCGAGGCCGACAAGAAGACCGCGTACGATAAGCTTGTCGAAGTTCGCAAGCAGAAGCGCAGCGAGTGGGAGGCAGCCTGCGCCGCTTCGAACGCCGCGGAAAAGGCTTATGACGCTGCTAATGCCCAGGTTGAGGCTCTTGAGCAGCAGATTACAGACCTAAAGTCCAACATGACCGTTGACCAGGAAGTCATCAATAAGGGCATGCTCGGCTTTATGGCCTACATCAGCAACAGCAGCGATTTCACCGCCCAGCAGAAGTCAAATGCAAGTACCGCCGCGTCGATGCTTATGGGGACGACAGAGAAACAGGACTGGTATGACAAGTACGTCGATCAGGACATGTCTCGCGACACCAATCCGCTCTCCTTGGAGCAGATGCGTAACGCCCTGACCTACCTCGATACCCAGAACAACCTCCGCAAGGCGAACGGCCAGTCTGAGCTTAGCGTCAGCCTCCGCATGACTGCGGCAGCCGCCCTCAATACATCATATTCATCGAACATCTGGGGACACTCGAACTGCTATTTCGATCAAGGTGAGAATCTTGCAGGCGGCGGCGGGGCATACACCGGAGGCGAGACCGAGGATACGCTTGGCTGGCCATATACCGGTCTCTACACCCAGGAGAAAAAGGCGTTCGATAAGTACGTCGAGCAGTATGGTGACGCACTTGGAAGCCATCGATATGATTCCTACTATATCTACCAGCACTACAACAGCATCTACCATGAGTGCGGGCACTATCTAAACATCATCGATGCCGGCGCGAAGGCTATCGGCATCGCGACCGGTAGCGGTAAGAATACCGATTCCGAGGTAACCGTTTTCGACTATAGCGGGAGCACGGGGCAGAAGGATTTCACTGTCTCCGAGTTCAAGAAGCTCGTGAACGACTACATCGACTCTGCCTATAACGCTGGCGGCACGCAGGCGCAGAAGGCGCAGCTCAAGGAGCTTCAGGGCAAGCTCGCCGAGGCGCAGAAGAACTCTGGAACTACTAGGGAAGCTTACTTCGCAGCTGTAAACGGGCAGGATGCCGCCCAGGACGCTTTCACCGCAGCAGATGTGAACATGAACACCGCCAAGGGTGAGTACGAGAAGGCTAAGTCCGGCACCGCCGCTGCGAAGACGGCATACGACGCCGCGAAGGACGCACTCGGCGGAATCGACATCGAGTCCCTCAAGCAGAACCTCGATACCGCCAAGGGCGAGGCTGCCACTGCCCAGGCAGCTCTCGATAAGGCAAACGCCACGCTTGCTGACAGCAAGACGAAGGCAGCCGAGGCCGCTGCTCACAAGGCGAAGGCTCGCAGCGCCCGCGATGCCGCCAAGGCAAAGTCCGAGCAGGCCAATGAGGCGTATGACAACGCCACTGCTTCGGTCAAGGACCTTGCCGCCAAGCGCGATGCCGCCCAGGCGGACCTTGCGAATAAGCAGGGCTCGCTTGACGAGGCAAAGAAGGCCGACGATGCCGCCCGGGCTGGCGTTGACAAGGCTCAGGCCGCAGATACGCACGCCGCGACCGCTCTTTCGGGCGCCAAGCAGGCAGTTGCCGCCAAGACGCAGACCCTGTCCGACGCACAGGCGAAGGCCAAGGCCGCCGAGGACGAGCTTGCCACCGCAAACAAGGCCTTCGAGCGCTTCGCCGGTGCCCAGAAGGCGGTCGACGACGCCAAGGCCGCCTATGACGCTGCCGTAGCCAGTGTCGCCGATGCCCAGAAGCAGCTCGAGGCCGCCAACGAAGCCGTCGTCGATGCGAACCTCGATATCTTCAAGGCCAAGGCCGAGCTTGCCAACGATGAGGCACTCAAGGCCGATCTTGAGGCTGTCGACCACAAGGCATCCCTTGCCGCGGGCACGACGGGCAACGAGAAGCTGGTCAAGCTGAACGCTGCCTACGCTCGCTACAAGGCTGCCGTCGATGCTGCCGCTGGTCTCAAGGCTGCCCTGAGCGATGCCGATGCCAAGCTGTCCGACGCCAACGACGCCTATGCCGACGCGCTTGCCGAGCTTGACGATGCCAAGGATGCCTTGGCTGCCGCGCAGGCCGAGTACGACAAGTATCATCCCAAGGCTGAGCCGCAGGCCAAGCCTCAGGTTGCGCAGGCTGCTGCAAAGGCCCCCGTTGCCAAGAAACAGGCTGCGCCTGCCGCGCTCGCCCAGACCGGTGATGACTCCGCTCTTGCGGGCGAGGTGTTCGTCATCGGCGGTATCACCCTCGTGGCCGCTGGTGTGACGCTGAGCGATCGTCGTCGCAAGCAGATGTAGCGTTTCGAGCGTAGATTCTGCAACGAACTTCAGTTCATAGCAGGAACGCTTCGATAGCTTAACCGATAAGGCCGGCTCGCTGTTAAACGCAGCGCGCCGGCCTTTCTTTGTTTCGATATCAAAAAGCCCGGTCGGTAGCCGCGAAAGCTACCGACCGGGCAAATCGTAGGCAATATGGTTGCTGTCGAGCAGCTGCTCGACTTAGCCCAGCAGGCTTAAGCCCACGGAGACAAACGCTAGGATAACGCCGACGATGGACTCGCCGCCGAGCAGGCCGCTGGCGACAACCAGCCCCTGCTCCTGGAAGGCGGCGTCCTTGGCGGCCTTCTCCTCGTCCGAAAGACCGGCCTCGGCGTCGCGGTGAGCGGACCACTTGTCGTAGGCGAGCTTGACGCAGGAGCCCAGGAATGCCGTGAGTGACATGTAGAACGGCAGGTACACGCCCAGGCCGATCATCATGGCCGGAATGCCGAGCCAGTACATGACGATGCCGGCGATAAAGCCGCCAACGAACCACGGCACGCTCGGGATGCCCGAGACCATGGTGGCGACGACGCTTGCCTGCGCGGCAACGAAGCTCTTGTCGGGGCCAAAGGCGTCCGGGCCATAGGCGGTGACGAGCGCGACCATGACGGCGGCGGCGACCAGGGCGCCCACGATGCCGCCGATGGCTTGGCCGATCCACTGCGCACGCGGGTTGGTGCCCAGCACGGCGCCGGCCTTAAAGTCGTTCATGACGTCGCCCGCAAGGCCGCACGCCACGGCAACGATGCCGGCGATAAAGAACAGCTTGACCTGAGCGATCTGTGCGAAGGCTGCCACGATGAGCATGACTATGAGGCCAAAGATCTCCATGGGGTCGATGCCCGTCTGGCCGCAGCTCTGTGCGCTCATGATGGTGGTGACAAAGGTGAACAGCGTCACGATGACGGCCGGAACGGGACCAAGGTCAAGCACGATGGCGATGATCACGGCGATGGCGGCAGCGCCCAGGCCGATGATGCCGGCGTCGAGCTTAAGGGAGCCCGAGATGAGCGACTGCTCGTCGGTGTCGGTGGAGCTGTCGGCGGCAAGACCGCGGACGATACCGGCGACCTGCGGCAGGATGTCCTTGAGGACGACGGCGACGCCAAAGCCCATCATGAGGCCCATGCCCAGGGACTTGACGATGCCCTGTGCAGTCACAACGTCGAACAGACCGGCAGCGGTGCCGCCCACGATGATGCCAAAGTTGCCCAGCAGGGCGCCGGCAAACCAGAAGGCGACCGGGGCGAAGCCCACGAGGAAGCCGACGGAGAGCAGCATGGGCGAGTTGTAGATACCAAAGGTCACGCCGGGGATGTTGAGCGTGCATAGCATGCTGGGTACCACGCCCAGGGCGTCGCGCAGCACGCTATAGATGCCGGCGATGGCCATGGAGCCAAAGAGCTGCTTGCCGGTTTTGCCGCCAGCCTCGGTCGCGCGCAAGGTCTGAGCTGCGGCGTTGCCGGTGGGGAACTCAAGCGCGGCGTCCACGATAAAGTGACGGTGGATGAGCGCGGTGGCCAGCAGGCCCAGGATGGTGCCGGCGAGTGCCACGATAAACATGTCGAGCCAGCTGATCTGGTCGGCATAGCCCAGCATCCAGGCGCCCGGGATGGTAAACGCCAGGCCGCCGGCGACCATGGCGCCTGCGGACATGATGGTGTGGGTGACGTTGGCCTCGTTGAGACTGGCGTTGCCCATGAGCTTAAGGAAGAACAGCGAGATGACGGCAGCGAAGACGATCGGCCAGGGGAGTGCGCCCATCTTGAGGGCGGTGTAGGCCGAGCTTGCCGTGATGATCACGCAGCCAAGGACGCCGATGACGACGCCGCGCAGCGTGAGTTGCCCGCGCATCGAGGCACGGTTCGAGGGATTGCTCATATAGAACTCCTTTGCGTATATCCGCTTCCCCCGGGAGCGCCGCTACGGATACGGCGCGGGAAGTCGGGTTACCAAGGGTCGCCGCGTGAGCTCGCGCGCGACCGCGCATCAGTATAGCCGCAACCTAGTCATTTTGGGATGACTGGTTTAGGTAGGCGATATACTGCTGGGCAGACGAAAGGAGCGCCGACGATGCTTAATGGGTGCGCATATATATTGACGGTCGACGTGGGCAACACGTTCATTCGCTTTGGCCTGTTTGCCGAGGATTCGGCCGCGGCGCAGGAGTGCCCGCTTGCGACGTGCGAGATCACGACGCCGTCGAGCATTACAGCCGACGAAGCGCGCATGAGGCTCGCGCAGATCATGGGCGCGCTGGCGGCCGATGCGGGCATGCCCGGCGCGCTCGTTCCCGCGGCCGCAGTGCTGAGCTGCGTGGTGCCGGCGCTCGAGCGCCCGTGGAAGGTGGCGCTTTCCCGTACCTGCACGGGACGCGTGCTCACGGTGGGACCGGGACTTAAGACTGGCATGCCCGTCCACTACGACGACCCCGCCGAGATCGGCCCCGACCGCATCGCCGATGCCGTGGCGGCTCGTGCCGTCTACGGCTCTCCGTGCATCGTGATCGACCTGGGCACTACGACCAATATCGAGGTCATCGACGCGTGCGGTACCTTTGTGGGCGGCGTTATCGCGCCGGGTCTGGCACTTGGCGCCCGCTCGCTTTCGGCCGCTGCGGCGCGCCTGCCGCAGGTCGAGCCCTCGGCACCCACGCATGTGATCGGTCGCAACACGCGCGAGGCCATGCGCTCGGGCGTGGTCTTGGGCGAGGTGGCCCGCATCGACGGTATGCTCGACATGGTGCTCGCCGAGATGCGCGCGACCAAGGCCGCGGGGGAGGGCGACGTGCCCATCGTCA
Organism: uncultured Collinsella sp.; assembly: GCA_958445985.1. GTDB lineage: Bacteria > Actinomycetota > Coriobacteriia > Coriobacteriales > Coriobacteriaceae > Collinsella. The sequence continues at coordinate 77,533 of CAUCUN010000009.1, forward strand.
TTACCGGTGACGATGCCGAGGCACTCGCGGCGTTGGTCGGCCACAGCCTGACGGTAGACGACGCGCTGACGCTGCGGGGTCTCGCCGAGCTCTACCGCATCAACCAAAAGCCCCGCCGCGTGTAAAAGTGAAGGCGCCGGTGGGACAAACGCCTCCACCTTTCACCTGCTACAATGGGTCAAACTATTGCGATTACGGAGGTGTCTGCCATGTCGGACGATCTTCATCAAACTTCGTCAGGCAAGCGCCTGGACGTCATTAGCTGGGACGAGTTCTTTATGAGCGTGGCCATCGCCGCGCAGCGCCGCAGCAAGGACCCCAACACGCAGGTGGGTGCGTGCATCGCCAACACCAACCACCGCATCCTTTCGGTGGGCTACAATGGTACACCCTCGGCGCTCAACGACGACTTTTTCCCGTGGGGTACGAGCGACGACCCGCTGCAGGACAAGCACAACTACGTGGTCCATGCCGAGGCCAACGCCGTGCTCAACTACCGTGGCTCGCTCAAGGACCTCGAGGGTTCCACGGTCTACGTCACGCTGTTCCCGTGCCATGACTGCGCCAAGATTTTGGCTCAGGTGGGCGTGGGCGAGGTTGTCTACCTGGACAACAAGTACGCCGACACCGATGATGGACGCATCAGCCGCCGCATCCTCGACTCCTGTGGCATCAGCTACCGCCAGGTTATCGTCGATGTTCACATCGGCACCGAGGGGCGGGCTCAGCAGTAGCGCGTGGCAACGCCAGCTGGCAACAAAAGGCAGCCAAAAGAGCCCCGTCCCAAATTGACTACTCGTGAAAGTCGCGTCTGCGCGCATGGACGGCTCGTGAGCGGGTACACGGCTGTAGTAACATAGCTTCTGTCCGCGGGCGCGCCCGCGTAATTGTGAGAAAGGAGCCCCTGTGGCTGTTAACGAAGAGCTGCTTAAGAAGGTTCTTGAAGAGATTCGCCCCAACTTGCAGGCCGATGGCGGCGATATGGAGTATGTGGGCGTCGACGACGAGGGTGTCGTCAAGCTGGAGCTGCAGGGCGCCTGCGCCGGCTGCCCCATGAGCTCGCTGACCCTGTCCATGGGCATTGAGCGTATCCTGAAGGAGCATGTGCCCGGCGTTACCCGCGTTGAGCAGGTCAATGCCTCTGGCGAGGCCGAGGACCTGTACGACGAGTACGCGCCGTTTTAAGCTGCGAAAGCTGCGGACGGCATACTCCGCATAGACGTTACGCCCAAATATGCGGCTGCGAGCGCAAGGCCCGCGGCCGCATTTGTATGTAGGGAGCAGGAGGATCGATATGCTCAACGACCTCTACCATATGCTTGATCCCGTCGCGATTTCGGCGGGGCCTATCACGATTTACTGGTATGGTCTGGCCTATGTGGTCGGCGCCCTGCTCACGGCGGTTGTCATGTACCGCACGCAGCGTCGCTGGGGCTTCGACATTACGATTGATGACCTGACGAGTGTCGTGGTCGGCGTGGTCTTTGGCCTCATTATCGGTGCGCGCCTGTTCTACGTCGTCTTTTACGGTGATGGCTACTACTGGGCGCACCCGCTCGAGATCTTTGCCACCAACGAGGGCGGCATGAGCTTCCACGGCGGTTTGGTGGGCGGCATTATCGGCGGCATCATCGTATGCCGCATGTATAAGCTCGACGCATGGACTTTGGCAGACCTTGCCGTCATAGGCGCGCCGCTGGCCTTGTGCCTGGGCCGTTGTGCCAACTTTGTCAATGGTGAGCTGTGGGGCAAGCCGACCGATCTGCCCTGGGGCGTGGTCTTCGGTGGCACCGCGGGCGATATGCCGCGTCACCCCTCCCAGCTCTATGAGGCATTTCTTGAGGGCATCGTGCTCTTTTGCATTCTGCAGGTGCTCAGCCGCAAAAAGCCGCTACTGCCCCAAGGCACGTTTATGGGCGTGTTTGTGATGGGTTACGGCATCGTCCGCTTCCTCATTGAGTTTGTGCGCGTGCCCGATGCCCAGCTGGGCTATCTGCTTGGTGGCGTCATCACGATGGGTCAGCTGCTGAGCCTGCCGCTCGTAATCGCGGGCTTGGCGCTCATCATCTTTGCTCGTCGCCGCAACCAACCCCAGCGCATCTACCTCGACGCCTAACTACCACAAAGGGGACAGGCACCTTTGTGGTGATTCGCTGGGCAACGATGACAGAACCGTAACGTTTCCCCAGATAAAACCTGCCAAAATAAACCTGTCCCTTTTTGGCAGGTTTCTAGAAAGGCTCTTTGGACTGTGAAGGATTCCGATCTCTCCACAACGGCTGCGCGCGACGCTGCCCGCATCGTCTGGTTTAAGCGCTACCCCGCCAAGCAGACGCTCATCGCATTTTTGCTCGCGCTGTTGGCGACCACGGCGTTTTCCATCGATCCCGCCCCGGTGTCGAGCAACGCAGTCTTGGAGATTGACCCCAAAGCCTCGGGCATGCTGTACGTGTGCTACGAGGTGCTCCTCTCGTTTGCCGGCCATACCGACGCGGTCATGCTGCTTGCACTTGCCTGTCTGCTCACCTTGCCGTTTCGCTACGTGTTCTTTGGCCGTGGCGACACCTGGCGTCCATCGATCATTCTGCCGTCGCTGTTCTTTGCCATCTGCATGGTGTTCGGCCGCAGCTACGATCTCACCGACTCGGCCGAGATTGTCCTTGGCGACAAAGCCCGCATCATCTGCGCCTGGATTGGCGGCGCGGGCTGGATGCTCTTGGCGGTCGTTGCCTTCTACCTTGTCTTTGAGTGTCTAGATTGGCTGAGCTCCCGACGCATCCCGTTTTCCGAGGCGCACTTTGGCCGCGTATGGCGTGTGACTCACGCCGTGCTCTCGGTCCATCCCTTTGCCGGGCCCTTCCTGGTGCTTATGATCGCCTGGGCGCCCACGCTCATCGCTTCGCTGCCCGGCCTTTTTATGGGAGATACGGGCGCGCAGATTCGCCAGTGGTTCAACTATCCCAACGGCACGAGCGACTACTTGCGTCTGCTCAATCCAAACGTGCTGCTCAACGGGCATCACCCCGTGGTGCACACGGCTATCATCGGTTCGTGCGTTCAGCTGGGGCTTTCGCTGTTCAACAGCGCTAACGCGGGTCTTGCCATCTACACCTGCGCTCAATTTGTCATCACGGCTGCCTGCATGGCCTATTCCATTTCGTCGCTGCGCAAATTGGGCGTGAGCCTGCCGGTTCGCGGTGCGATCCTGCTGTTCTTTGCGTTTATGCCGATGTTCTCTAACTACGCGGCGTTGCTCACCAAAGACGTGCTCTTTGCCGACGCGTTTTTGGTGCTGCTGGTACAGACCGTCAAGCTCGTGGCATGTGGCTTGCCCCGTCGTGATGCCAATGCCGAGCGAGCGGGCGAGAAAGCCCCCGTGCTCTTTGCGCGCCACGACTGGCTGCTGCTCGCTCTGGGCGCCATGGGTTCCACGTTTCTGCGCAACGGCGGCCTGGTGTTTCCCCTGGCGGCATGCGTAATCGCGGCGGCGTTTTGCGTATGGGACGTGCATGTGGCTCGTCGTGCAGCCAAGCAGACTGGCGCTGCGCCTTCGGGCGCCATCCCGCGTTTCCGCTGGGTTGGCGTTCTCGCGGTGCTCGCGCTCTGCCTTGCCTCTAATATGTACTTCACCAAGGTCTTTATGCCGGCGCACGACATTACGCCCGGCTCCAAGCGCGAAATCCTTTCGATTCCGTTCCAGCAGACGGCTCGTTTCGTCCAAAAGCACGACGGCCTCAACTCGGGCGTCAACCCTACGGTTAAGGAGGACGGCACCATCGTGGAGGCTCCTTGCGACGGTTCGGTGACCGACGAAGAGCGTGCCGTGATCGATCGTGTACTCAAGTACGAGAACCTGGGCCGCCGTTACAACCCGGATAAGTCGGACGCCGTTAAAAATTGCTTTAACGAGTACGCCTCGCAGGAGGACATCAAGGCCTATTTTGAGGTGTGGGCTCAGATGTTCAAAAAGGATCCCGAGTGCTATATCTCGGCGCTCATCAATAACTACTACGGCTACTTTTATCCGAGTGCCCGCGATGCGTGGGTCTACAGCACGGCGCGCAGTGCCGAGATCATGGCAAAGCCCGATAACCTCAAGTACTTCGACTTCCATCCGGTCGATAGCAAGGTTGTGCGCTGGTGCGATCACCTGATCAACCTGTATCGCGTGGCAGTACAACGCGTCCCGTTTATCTCGCTCACCATGAGCTCGGCCACCTATGTGTGGATCATGATCGCCGTGGTGGTCTATCTGCTACGTCGTCATTCGTGGCGTGGGCTGGCCATTTGGGTGCCGCTGCTGGGCGTGCTCGCCGTGTGCCTGATCGGTCCCTGCAACGGCTCGACCTACATGCGCTATCTGTATCCGGTCATCGCCTGCATGCCCTTTGCCATCGGCGCCACCATCACCCGCAGCGACCTCCTCTGGTCCTAATTTGGTGCAAAGGGGACAGGTTACTTTGCACTAAGGGGCTGCATCATCACGTCGCCTTCATTTTGGGGTTTATCTCGCAGGCCAGTAGGTATATCATAACGACGTTTGTTTATATTGCCCGAGCATCTGCGCTGGGCTTTAGGTCGAAACCGATAGGAGACACGTATGTCCGGACACTCTAAGTGGGCCACAACCAAGCATCGTAAGGGCGCGCAGGACGCCAAGCGTTCCGCCCTCTTCTCCAAGCTCAGCCGCAACATCACCGTTGCTGCCCGTCTCGGCGGTGACCCGCTGCCCGAGAACAACGCCAGCCTCGCCGCTGCCGTTGCCAAGGCCAAGGCTCAGTCCATGCCTAAGGACAAGATCAAGTCCGCTATCGACAAGGCTTTTGGTTCGGGTGCTGACGCTGCCATCTACGAGAACATCGTGTACGAGGGCTACGGTCCCGCCGGTGTCGCCGTCTACGTCGACTGCCTGACCGACAACCGCAACCGTACCGCCGCTGATGTCCGTTCCGCCTTCTCCCACGCTGGTGGCAACCTGGGCACCTCCGGCTCCGTCGCCTTCCAGTTTGAGCGCAAGGGCCAGATCGTCGTCGCCAAGGAGATCCTGGACGAGAACGCCAAGAAGGAGACCATGATCGCCAACGGTGCTGCCGGTGACGAGGATGAGTTCATGATGGCCATCGCCGAGGCCGGCGGCGAGGACTACGAGGACGCCGGCGAGGAGTGGATCGTCTGGACTGCTGCCAACGACGTTATGGCTGTCTCCAAGGCGCTCGAGGAGCAGGGCGTCCAGGTCAAGGGCTCCGAGACCACCATGGTCCCGACGACCCCGACCGAGGTTTCTGGCGCCGACGCCAAGAAGGTTCAGCGCCTCATCGACCGTCTTGAGGAGCTCGACGACGTCCAGGATGTTTACAGCACCATGGACATGACCGACGAGGTCATCGCTGCCCTCGAGGAGGAGTAGCGCCTGCACGGATTGAGCCGTGCATATCTGGGCATAATGAAGCGAGCATGCAAGCCTCGTGGAATAGATGAGCCGGATCCGCGTGCGTAGAGCACCGGACCCGGCTCTTTTATAATGATGCGAACCGTTTTGCATTTCGAGAGCCGAGATTTGAAGGGAGCGCCGCGTGCGCGTACTCAAACGAGCCCTAGCGATCGTGTACCTTGCCGCTACCATCGTGGCGCTGGGTACGCTTGTCTGCCAGTTTTGGGGGCCGTATACGTATCGCTTTATGTTGCTGATGCGCGACCCCATGCCGCGCATTGTCGTGACGGCATGCGGTGGAGTTGTGGCGATCGGCGTGCTGGTAAGCTTCTTCCGCCTGATGTTTGCTCGTCGCGAGCCGTCCTGTGTGCATCCGGCGGGGGAGCGCAATATCGAGGTCACCCTTGCGGCGCTTTCTTCGTGTGCTAGGGTTGCTGCCGAGCGCGACGACCGCGTGATGGTCGAGCATGTTGAGGCCCGCGTCCAAGGCCCCGACGATTCGCACGTCCGATTTAAGGTCGAGGCTATCGCACTTGACGATAAGGACGTGGCATCTCTGGCTACCGCGATGCAGCAACGCATCGAGGAAGCTTGCGACACCATGCTCGGCACGCCGGGTACGACCACGCGCGTCCGTTTTTTGCCGTCCAAGACTACCGTCCAGACCGTGGAGGTTTCCGGTGAGTGATACCAATCAAGATAAGACCGCTCGTACGCCGCGCCTGACGATTGACCAGAGCGCCACGCCGGCGAACGAACCTGTTGATTCCAAAGCAGAAGCAACCGAGTTACAAGACGCGGCAGCCGCGGATTTTGACGAGGCTATGGGTCTCATCAAGGGTACGGGCGCTGCCATCTGGAGCTATGCTGTGCGTCATCCCAACACCACGTTCGGTGCCGTCGCTGGCTTTATCCTCGCCGTGTTGGTGCTCACGCTCGGCCTGTGGGACACGCTCGTCATCGCATTCTTTGTGCTGATCGGCGCCGTGATCGGCCAGATTCGCGACGGCGAGAACGGTATCGTCAACTTCTTCGGCCGTCTGTTTAGCGGCCGCTAATATATATTCGACTGTCGCATCTGCGGCAGGCATAAGGAGGAACCATGGCTTTTAATACGAAGGTCGATGTAGCCGATACCGAGCTCGAGGCGAATGAGGCCGTCGCCGCCGAGGCGGAGGACGTAACGCTCGAGGACGAGGCACTCGTCGAGGCCGAGTCCGATGCGGATGAGGACGACGAGGAAACAGACGAGTCCGAGGACTCGCTGACCTATTCCAACGGTGTGATCGAGAAGATCGTTGCCATGGCCACCCGCGAGGTTCCGCACGTTCTGGGCATGAAGGGTAACCTCATGCACTTTGTGCAGGAGCAGTTTGGTGCCGAGAATCTGACCAAGGGCGTGACGGTCGAGGTCACCGATGACAATCGCGTGGTCGTCAACATCTCCGTCATTATCGAGTACGGCGCCTATGCGCCCGCGATCTTCGACGATGTCAAGGCACGTGTCACCGAGCGCCTTGCCGCGATGACCGGCCTTGAGGTGGCGGGCGTCAACCTGCGTATCGAGGACGTCATCACCCCCGAGGAGTACGAGCACCGCACCAGCCAGCACGAATAACCTTCCAAAAAGGGACAGGTTTGTTTTGGCAGGTTTTATCTGCGAAAACGTTAAACGGCCGACCGCGCAAGCAAAAGCGTGGCCGGCCGTTATTTGTATGCCCCCCGATGTAGGCATACCGCTCGTCTAACTAGGGGTTGCAATCGTCGCGTTCCGCGTTACCCTAATGGGCGCATTGTTTCCAAATTGTTAACGAGGGGTTGCCGTAATGGCTGACGAGCACGAAACAGAAAGCAAGGCATGGGCGATTGAGGCCGCCGCGGCAGAGGCGGCATCGCGTGCTGCCGAGGAGGTGCATCGTCCTCCCGTGGTGCCGATGGAGCGCTTGGTTGATCGCACCGATATCGAGCGCGGCGAGCGTGCCGGCCAAAAGCGCAGCCAGGAGCCGGGCTTCCCGCGCTTTTTTGCCGAGCTCAATCTGGGCCTGATTCTTACGGCCTTTGCCATCGTCGCGTTTAAAACCCCTAATCACTTTGCTTTTGGCGGCACCTCGGGTGTGTCGGTCATTCTGTCCACGCTGTTCCCGACCCTGCCCGTCGGCGTCTTTATGTGGATTATTAACGCGGTTCTCGTCGTTTTGGGCTTTATCTTTTTGGAGCGCAAGGCAATCCTGTGGAGCGTCTTCGCCTCGTTTGCGTTGTCCGCCTATGTTTCGCTGTTTGAGCTCTTTATTCCGACCGATGTCTCTCTGACGGGCGATATGTGGCTCGACCTGTGCTTTGCCGTCATCTTGCCGGCGCTCGGCAGCGCTATTGTCTTTGATATCGGCGCCTCGACGGGTGGCACGGACATTCTTGCCATGATCCTCAAGCGCCGCACGACGCTCGAGATTGGCCGTGCCCTGCTGCTGGTCGATATCGGCATCGTGACCATCGCGGCCTTTTTGTATGGCCCGCGTGTCGGTCTGTATTGTGTGCTCGGCCTGTTTGCCAAGACGCTTGTGGTCGACAAAGCCATTGAGAGCATTCACCTGCGCAAAGTCTGCACGGTCATTTGCTCCGAGCCCCTTAAGGTCGAGGAGTTTATCGTCAAGCATCTCAACCGTACGGCGACCATCAGCCGCGGCTACGGTGCCTTCTCGGGCAAGTGCGTGACGGTGATCATGAGCGTGCTGAGCCGCCGCGAGGCCGTGCAGCTGCGCCGCTATGCGCGCGAAGTCGATCCGGGTGCCTTTATCACTATCGTCGACAGCTCCGAGATCGTCGGTAAGGGCTTCCGCGGAACGAACTAGCGCAGACGTATTCAACGAACCGCCTGTTGGCGCCGTGTACCTTGCAAATCGGTCATCTTTGAGTATTTGACTCCACATTGGGCAATAATGATGCTAAAGACATCGTTTGCGATCCAAGTGATTCGTTCAAAATACGAAGGGATGATTCTATGTTCTGCTCGCAGTGTGGCGCCCCCATGGACGATAATGACAAGTTCTGCGGCGTGTGTGGTGCTCCTAATGCCGGTGCCGCTGGCCCCGCTCCCCAGGGACAGCCTCAGCCCCAGCAGTTTGTTCCGCAACCGCCCGTGGCGAATGCGCCAAAGGGCTGTGTGGCTCAGGCGTTCCAAGATATGACCAAGACTCCAGGTGTGCTTCAGCGTGTATGCCAAATCGCGTTTTTGCCGGCGCTGATTTGCGTTGTGTCGGTGCTCGTGTTGTTTATTCCCGTTATTGGCGGCATTGCGGCTGCCATCGGCTTTTTGGCAGCTTGCATTGCGAGCGTGTGTGGTTCCGGCTTTGGTATCGAGTGGGGCCGTGATCTGTCGCTCAAGGTCGATGACGGCATGGACCGTCCACTCATGCGTTCCACGTCGTTTGGTCTCGGAGTCTTTTCGAGCGTTATTTCGGTCGTGCTCGAGGTTATCGCTGCCATTCCCGTGATCGGTGTAGTGCTTTCGCTGGTGGAGGGCGTGGTAATTGGCGCTGCGGGCTCGTATTCTTATTACGGCTCTTATGCGCTCGAGGCTGCGCTGTTCGGTTCGCTCGGCCTGCTTGTCCTGGCGCTAATTGCCTCGGCGATTCTGGGTGTCTTCTTTAAGATGTTCGCCGACATCGCCGTGATGCATTTTGCGGTGACCGGTCGCGTCGAGAGCGCGTTTTCGCTCGATAAGGTCTGGGCGGCCTTTAAGAACAACAAGACCAAGCTGTTCTGTGCTTCGTTCCTTCCCGAGTTTTTGACGGGCCTGGTCGCCAACGTTGTCACATGGATCTTGACGGTCGTCTTTGGCGCCATTGCCTCTGTCGGTATGTATAGCTACTACTATCGTCCTACGGGTATTGAGGCAATTGTTACCGGCGGTGGCGTCACGCTCGCGCTGTTCTTGGTGCTGGTCGCTTTCGTCACCGTATTTCTTACGGTCTTTGGCAAGATGCTCAAGCACCGTGCCGTTGGCTATTGGGCCGCACGCTATGCAAGCGAGTGGGCCGATGAGGATAAGGACGACGTCCTGACTTTTGTATTGCCCTTCGAGAAGAAGTCCGCTCCTTCGGGTTACGGTGCTCCGGATGCTTCGCCGGCACCTGCACCCGCTCCCGCGACCGAGCCTGAGCCGGCGCCCGAGTCTGAGACGGCATCTGAGCCCGAGCCTGCGCCTGCGCCTGAGCCTGAGCCTGAGCCGGCACCTGCACCTGAGTCGGCGTCCGAGCCAAGCTCCGACGAGGAACCTCAGGACGAGTAGCCATGCCGTCTGCCATTTGGGGACGGGGTAGAAATAGTAGAAATAGCGCTTGAAGAATGAGCGGGGGCGGACGTGTCGAAACGTCCGCCCCCGCTTTGACATCGCGATGTGGCTATGACTGCGAGATGCCAGCGAATCGATTACTCGTCGTGCTTCTCCTCACGGCGTGCAGCAGCGCGTGCGTCATGGATGCCCTTGATCGCGGCATGGCGAGCCGTTCGGGCATCATGGATGGCGTCGCGAGCCTCGGCGGTCGTCGCCTTGGCAGAGCGCAACTTGGCGGCCAGATCGGGGTTAGTTTCGGCGACCGCGGTAATCGCGGGGCCGTCGAGCTCCTCTTGCGTGGGCTCGGCCAAAAAGTCGATAGCATACTGGGCGGCCACCATGGAGCCCTTTGCCAGCACGGTCTCGTCGATCTTGTAGAAGCAGGAATGTTGGGCGTACGTGGCGCCAATCTTGGGGTTGCGCGTACCTACAAAGGCGAGCACGCCCGGTACGCGATGCAGGTACTCCGAAAAATCCTCGCCCGAAAGCGTGCCGCGATAATGGCCTTGGCCGGTGGGGCCCAGGCACTTCATTACAGCCTGACGGCAGCGCTCGCTCGAGGCGGCGTCGTTTTCGACCTTGTAGTTGGCGATGGTGTAGTCGGTGAGCTCTGCCTCGGCGCCCAGAGCTGCCGCGGTATGCTCCACGATGCGGCGCATGAGCTCCGGCATTTCCTCGTGGGTCGAATCGCCGTAGGTGCGCACTGTGCCGGCGAGGTAGGCCGTGCCGGCGATAACGTTGCGCGCGGTGCCGCCGTGCAGCTCGCCGACGGTGATGACGGCCGGCTCGTAGGGGCTGATTTCGCGCGAGACGATGGTCTGCAGGGCGTTGACAATCTCGGCGGCAACCATGACGGCGTCGTGGCCGCGTTGGGGCATGGCGCCATGGCACGAGGTGCCGCGGACGTCGATGCGGAACCAGTCGGTATTGGCCATGCGCGGACCGGGCTCGCAGCTCACGGTGCCGGCGTCGACCTCACTCCAGATGTGCGCGGCGTAGGCGCCATCGACGCCGTCGAGCACACCCGTGCCGATCATGAGCTTAGCGCCCTGGCCGTTTTCCTCGCTGGGCTGGAATACGATGCGGACTTCGCCGTGGATGTCGTCGGTCATATGGCGCAGGATTTGCAGCGTTCCGAGCATCATGGCGATATGGCAGTCGTGGCCGCAGGCGTGCATGCAGCCCTCGTTGACGCTGGCGAACTCCTCGCCGGTCTGCTCGGTGACGGGCAGGGCGTCGATGTCGGCGCGCAGCAGGATGCGGCGGCGTGGCGTGCCGTCCTCGCGGTAGGCATCCGGCGCGGTACCGCGAAGCGTTGCCACCAAGCCGGTCTTGAGCGGACGCTCGTAGGGGATATTCATGGCGTCGAGCTGGTTGGCGATGTCGGAGGTCGTGCGCTCCTCGGCAAGGCTCAGCTCCGGGTGCTTATGGAAGTGCCGGCGCTGCTTGATGATATATGGTTCAAACTCGGTAGCGATATCTTTGATGGCTGCGGTGACGTCGTCAGCCGCGCGAGCCTCGGTCGCCGCCATAATCTGCTGTGCCTTGGTCTTCGTCATGGTCGATTTGCTCCTTGCTGGGTTGATCGCAAAATCGTACAGGCTCTCTCCAGTATGCCACCTGCCGCTAGGGCTGGTAAAGTTGCCGTTTGCCGCTTGGGGTTTGTTACAAGGGCGGGGGAGTACACTCGGGGGTGTTGAATTTCCTGCCAGAGATGGGGATGCCCATGCAACATATCGATCGGATTATCCGCTCCAAGAACGTCTTTACCGCGCAAGACGGCATCGATACCGCCCGCGAGCTGGCGATTGCCATCGCAGGCGACCGTATCGTCGCAGTCGGTGCGCCCGACGACGTGATCGCCGCCGCACCTGCCGTCACGCCGGTGGTCGACTACGGCGAGCAATTCATCTGCCCCGGTTTCCACGATGCGCACTTGCATTTCTTCCATACTTCGGTTGGCTCCTCGCCGTACATGCTCATGGATATGGGCACGTCAGAGGCGGCACTGGTGCAGCATGCGCTCGAGTTTTCCCAGGGCCTGCCCGACGACGCCTGGGTCGTGACGCAGGGCTGGCGCGACTACCGTTGGGACCCGCCCGAGCATCCTACCAAGGCGTCGCTCGATGCGGCATTCCCCGATCGTCCCTGCGTTATGTATTCGGGCGACGGGCACACGCTGTGGCTCAACAGCCGCGCACTCGAGGCGCTCGGCGTCACACGCGACAGCGAGCCGCCAGCGGGCGGTAGCTACGACAAGGATGCAAACGGCGAGCTCACGGGTATCGCTCACGAGGCGGCTGCCATGCAGCTGCTGCCGCGCTGCCTTGAGTGGCTGGGCGAAGATCGCATCGCAGGCGCTTACGCCGATCAAATGAGGCGTATGGCCGAGCAGGGCATCACCTCGATATGCGATATGTCGCTCATGCCCATGCCGGGCTGCGATTTTATCCGCGACGACGTCTACGACAAACTGCAGGCAGCCAGCAAGTTGGGCATCCGAGCCCATCTGTTCCCCACGCTGTTGGATGACCAGTCGCGCTTGGAAGAGCTGCAGACCCGCTACGCGAACAACGCGCTGCTCTCGGCGCCAGGCTTTAAGCAGTTCTTCGACGGCGTGTCGAGCGAACACACGGCCTATCTCACCGAGCTCTATACCAACCCGCGCTTCCCGGGCGACCAGGGCCGTCTGACAGTTCCTGCCGAGCGCATGCGTAAGCTGGTTCTGGCGGCCGCGGAGCGCGGCCACACCGTGCGCATCCACGTCATCGGCGACGGTGCCATCCATGCCGCGCTCGATATCTTTGAGGAGGCCGCCGAACTGTACGGACTGCCCCAGCACGGTCATAACACGCTCGAGCATCTGGAGAACCTCCTGCCCGAGGACATCGACCGCCTGCGCAAGCTCGACGTGGTTGCCTCGAGCCAGCCCTGCCATATCACGCTCGATCCAGGTGGTCCGGAGCGCGACCTGGGCTTGGAGCGCAGCCGCATCATGTGGCCGTTTGCGACCTATAAACAGCGCGGCATTCGCCAAGCCTTCGGCACTGACAGCCCTATCACGCCCGTTACCAGCATGAACGTGCTCTACACGGCTATCACGCGCCAGGACCCCAAAAGCCACTGGCCCGAGGGCGGCTGGTTGCCGAGCGAGCGCATCGATGCAGCAACAGCCCTGCGCAACTACACCCTGGGCAGCGCCTACGCGGCAGGCGACGAGCAAAACCTCGGCAGCCTGGAACCCGGCAAATACGCCGACCTGGTAGTCCTGGACCAAAACCCGCTCACCATCGACCCCCAAGAACTCCAAGCCACCAAGGTTCAGGCCACCTACCTGGCAGGTAACTTGATTTACGAGCGCTAAGTATTCATGCCGTACCGTTAAGCGCAGCTCGGGCAGCCTATTTTGGGATAGCACTCGAGCCGCGTTTGCGTTTTGGTGGGGATCCGCCATGAGCGTCCCTGCTCTGTTGGATTTGGGTGCGGGGCGGAGGTGCTGCTGCCCCGCGCTCAATTTGGACACCAGCAATGCTATCTCTTGGTGTTTTGCATACTTCCCATTACAGATCGCATAAAAAGGCTGGGATGTCCTTTCTGATCCTGATGTACCCCCGCCCGTGCCGTGCAAAAAACGGAGTATTCAGCACCGCGAGCTCTGCCGGTGCCGCTGCGGCTGAGTAACGTTGCGGAGATTGACGTCATTTTGGGGTCCGGCGCGGCGCGAAGCATGCCTTTTTGTCCTGGCGGGGTTTGCCTGCCGACTCAAATCGCCGGTCGAAGGCGTCCTTGGGACCAATATGGTGTGTCCGGCGTGTATGCAGCCGTCCTGGCTTGCTGAATACTCCCAAAAATGCACGGCGCTCCCCAGGGGACCCGTGCGCGCAGCGAAAACCATACCCACGTTCCTATCCGCATCGCCATTTTGCTGCACTGACTTTTCTGAATGCCGGGCCCGAATTAGTTAACCTAGCTCCCGGGGCGGACCGGAGGGCATGAAGTTTGTCGCGAGTTCCGCACGCAAAGGAAAGCACTTAATGTGCTTTCCGTCTT
>CAUCUN010000010.1:0-73151 GCA_958445985.1 uncultured Collinsella sp.
GCGCGAACGGCGCGCCTGTTTAGCGAAACTGGTGAAAAATAGATTGACGCTAACACCTGCTCGCCGAGAGCTCGGCGTCGGCCGCCTCCTGCGCCCTCCTTGCGCTGTAGAACACCCTGGGCCTCCTCGAGCAGCCGTAGCCCCTCCTGTGCGAGCAGCCGTTGCAGCACCTCGGCCACGCGGAGAGCCTGGGGCAGGCCCCCGACAGGTCCGCGGGCGCGGGCTCGCCGTAGCGCGAGCGCGGCGCGGTGACGTAACGGTGCGCCGCCACCTCCCTGGTCACGGTCGAGGGCGACCTGCCGAGCTCCGCGGCGATCTCGCGGGCGCTGCGGTTGCGGTCGAGCATCCTCTCGACCGTGTTCCTCTCGTGCCTCGTGAGCCTCCCGTACGACCTTCCGGACGGCTTCGGTCTGGACATGCCGGCCTCCCTCCATCGCGGGCCGGGGGATTCCGGCCCCTCTGGGGTTGCCTACCCGGATTCGCGCCTCAGGACTCAGCGCAACGCGTTGCGCTGAGTCCTGAGGCTGTTGCAATGAAAATGAGAATCAAGGGCACCTTTGTGGTGGTTTTTCAGTTTGCCAACGATATGTGAACGGCCAAAAAAGTCTGCTATACTCTTTCCCGCTGTCCCCATCGTCTAGCGGCCAAGGACGCCACCCTTTCAAGGTGGATATCGCGGGTTCGAATCCCGCTGGGGGCACCACAAAATCTGAGAAGCCCGTTACCAATTCGGTGGCGGGCTTTTTGCTACCCATGCGCCGGGATTCGAACCCGACAGGGTGCGGAGCTGAGGAAACGCGAAGCGTTTTCCAGCGCAGCACGCAAGGAGCGAAGCGACGCGGCGAAAGCGGGCGGCGTCAGCCGCACGCGGACATCCCGCTGGGGGCACCATTTAAATCGAGAAGCCCGTTGCCCCCGCGGTGACGGGCTTTTTGCTACCGATACGCCGGGATTCGAACCCCGAGGGCATTAAATCACACTGTCATCCAAGGGACCGTGGGCAAAAAATAGCAAATATGAGTACTGTTATCAATTTAGTAACAGCGATTTCATGCCATCAGAAGGCGATTTAGACGCCAGGGGTCCTACGGCGGAAGCATTGCAAGCGTTTATCAGCTAAGTACTTGGACATATGTTGCGTAACACTGCATATTTTGCAAAAAGATAATGCTACAGGACTTGTGACAGTACTCATATTTGACGTTTTTTGCCCACGACCCCTTATTACGTGGGCGAATCAGTTGCGAAACGGACTCCTAAGCGTCCTTCGCAATCAAAAAACCGGGGCCCGCATGATGCGGACCCCGGCTCAATACCGTGACGATATGTCAGTTACGCTCTACACGTAGAACAGAATGTCGTCGTAGGTCGGAACCGGCCAGTAGTCGGCGGCCACGATCTCTTCCATGGCATCCACGGCAGCGCGCAGCGTATCCATAGCGGGAACGACCTCGTGCGCGTACACGTTGGCCTGCTCCTGCCCATCGAGGGCTTCGGCCTTCTGATGCACGGCGTCGAGCGCCTTGATGGAGTCGTTGATGGTGGTGATACCGTTGCAGAGCTTGTTGAGCGTGTTCTGCTCGCACTGCATGGCGGCCTCGGCACCGGCGGCACGAATAGTCTCAAGGCCCTTAGCGACCTTGGTGGCATAGGCAGTAATGACCGGGCGATAGGTACGACGCGCCTCGCGAACCATCGTGGTGGCCTCGATGTTCATGAGCTTGTTGTACTTCTCGAGCTTGCAATCGTAGCGGCACTGGGCCTCGGCCTTGGTCAGGACGCCCGTCTCCTCAAAGAGCGCAATGGCCTTATCGGAAACAAAGGCGGGCAGGGCGTCGGCCGTGGTCTTGTTGTTGGCAAGGCCGCGCTTCTCGGCCTCGACGGGCCACTCGTCGGAGTAACCGTCGCCGGAGAACAGGATGCGCTGGTGATCGGTCAACACCTTCTTGCAGTACTCGAGCGCGGCATCCTGGAACTCATCCTCGGGCGTACCCTCAAGCGCGTCGGCGAAGGACTTGAGCGACTTGGCCACGGCGGCATCGAGCACCAAGTTGGAGTCGGAGACGTTCTGCTCGGAGCCGCAGGCACGGAACTCGAACTTGTTGCCGGTGAAGGCGAACGGGGAGGTGCGGTTGCGGTCGGTGTTGTCCTGCATCAGCTTGGGCAGGGTATCGGCGCCCAGGTCGAGCACGCCGCGCGTGGCATGGACGGAAGCCTTGCCATCGATGATCTTCTCGACGACCTCGGTAAGCTGGTCGCCCAGGAAGATGGACATAATCGCCGGAGGAGCCTCGTTGGCGCCCAGACGATGGTCGTTGCCGGCCGAGGCAACAGAGGCACGCAGGAGCTCCTGATAGTTATCGACGGCCTCGATCACCGCGGTGAGGAAGACGATGAACTGCAGGTTGTCGAGCGGGGTGTCGCCCGGATCGAGCAGGTTCTCGGACTCGGTGCCAAGCGACCAGTTGTTGTGCTTGCCCGAACCGTTGATGCCCTCGAAGGGCTTCTCGTGCAGCAGGCAGACCAAGTCGTGGCGGGAGGCGATGAGCTTCATCTTCTCCATCATGACCAGATTCTGGTCGATGGCCTCGTTGACCTCGCCATAGACCGGTGCAAGCTCATGCTGGCAGGGAGCAACCTCGTTGTGCTTGGTCTTGGCGGGAATGCCAAGCGCCCACAGCTCATCGTCCAGATCCTTCATATAGGCCGAGACGGTGGGGCGGATAGCGCCAAAGTAGTGCTCCTCGAGCTCCTGGCCCTTGCAGGGAGCAGCACCAAAGAGGGTTCGGCCGGTGATGACCAGGTCCTTGCGCTTGCGATAGGCGTCCTTCTTGATCAGGAAGTACTCCTGCTCGTCGCCCACGGAAGGAACGACCTTCTTGGGGGTCTTGCCAAACAGCGCCAAAACGCGCTTGGACTCACGCGAGAGCGCGGTCATGGAGCGCAGTAGCGGGGTCTTCTTGTCCAGGGCCTCGCCCGTGTAGGAGCAGAAAGCCGTGGGGATGCACAGGACATCGTCCTTGATAAAAGCGGGGCTGGTGGGATCCCAGGCGGTGTAGCCACGGGCCTCGAAGGTGGCACGCAGGCCGCCGTTGGGGAAGCTGGAGGCATCGGGCTCGCCCTGGATGAGGTTCTTGCCCGTAAACTTGGTAATGGCGGTGCCGTCGTGGTTGGGCTCGAGGAAGCTGTCGTGCTTCTCGGAAGTAATGCCCGAAAGCGGCTGGAACCAGTGCGCGTAGTGCGTCGCGCCCTTGGAGATGGCCCAGACCTTCATGGCGTGGGCAACGGCGTTGGCCACATCCAGGTCGAGCGGCTCACCGTCCTCGAGGGTTGCAGCAAGGCGCTTCCAAATGTCCTTGGGGAGGTAGTCCTTCATGACTTCCTCAGAGAACACCATGGTCCCGAAGCGGTCAGTAAGTTCGGCCATACGGAACTCCCTTCGTATCGGCACCGCGTGAGATGCGGTGTTGATTACTAACGAACGAGTCATAGCTTAGACTCGCCGTGTTTCCGCGACATTACCGTTATGTTGCTGTCGCGAAACCAATCAATGAGGTTACCGCATCACAGCGGCGCTGCCGCCCTTAATGGTCAATCAACTGTATAAATTGCAGACCTCTCCCCACGATTTAAGGGTAGTCAATTTGGGACGGGGCTTTCTTAACTGGTATTTCGCATCAAATACCATTCAATATAGCCCCATCTTAGATTGACTACCCTGTTATAGGAAATGCCGATAGCAAAGCATTTTCGATTGGTATCCCCAAATAGCGAGTGAAACTCCACCGTGACACAGTGGTGCTGTAGAATCCTTAAAACACATCACACTATTGCGTATCTAAAGGAGCACGATATGCGCGTCGACGAGGTTTTTAAGCAGGCAGCATCCCAGGGCACCGCACCCGTTTCGTTTGAGATGTTCCCGCCCAAGGGCGAGCTTACCCTCGACACGGCTCGCGAGGTGGCAGGCAATCTGTGCAAGCTTTCGCCGAGCTTTGTCTCGGTCACCTGCTCTGCCGGCGGCTCGGGCAACGGCGCCACCACCGCCCCCATCGCACATATGATTACGAGCGAATTCGATACACCCTCGGTGGCACACCTTACCTGTGTGGGCCGCTCGCACGCCGATATCGCCGCTAAGATCGACGAGTATCGCACCGCCGGCGTTGAAAACATCCTGGCCCTGCGTGGTGATCTTCCCGCTGGCGCGACCGAGGACGACAAGCCCGCCTCTGACTACGCCTACGCCCGCGACCTCATCCCCGAGCTCGTCGACGCCGGCTTTTGCGTGGGCGCCGCAGCCTACCCCGAAGGCCACATTGCCTGCGAGGATCTCAACCTCTCGGTCGAGCACCTCAAGCAAAAGCAAGACGCCGGCGCGAGCTTCTTTGTGACACAGCTCTTCTTTGATAACGAGTGCTTCTATCGCTTCCGCGAGCTTGCCGACAAGGCCGGCATCACCGTGCCCATTACCGCGGGCATCATGCCGTTTATGGGCAAGTCGCAGATCAGCCGCATGGTCTTTATGTGCGGCGCGTCGCTGCCCTCCCCCGTCATCAAGATCCTCGCCAAGTACGAGAACGACCCCGAGAGCCTGCAGGCAGCCGGTGTAGATTATGCTGCTCGTCAGCTTTGCGACCTTAAGGAGCACGGTGCCGACGGTCTGCACCTGTACACTATGAACCGTCCTGCAATCGCCGCGACCATTATGGAGCGCCTGGGGTAATGGAAAAACCGCACGTCGATACAACCGTTGTTGAAGTGCCGGCCGACCTTGCGTCGCCGGCGCTTTACCGTATCGATGCTGCCCACCACCCTCGTGTCGACCGTGCCGAGATGCTGCGGTATCTGGGCTACGGCGGCCAGCAGATTGAGCCCGAACTGTCGCAGCGTATTGAACTTGTCGTTGAGCGTCTGGAGCTGGACATTGAGCCCCGCGGCGTGCGCCGCATATTTGCCATCGATGCCACGGGAGCCGATGAACAGGGCGACCCTTGCATTCGCTTGGTCGGCACCAACGTTGAGCTGCGCGGTCGCGATATCTATCGCCACCTCAAAGACGCCCGCTTTGCCGCACTCATGGCATGCACCCTCGGCATGGACGCCGAGCGTCGCCTGCGCACCACGGGAGCCCAGCAACCCCTGGAAGGCGCCGTGCTCGACGCCGCATGCTCTGCCTATGTGGAGGCCGCCGTCGAGCAGATGGACCAGCAGGTCAAGGCTGCAGCCGCTGCGCACGGGCTCGCCGGCAACTGGCGCTTCAGCCCCGGCTATGGCGACTGCCCGCTCTCTGCCCAGCGCTCGATCGTCAATGCGCTCAACGCCACGCGCCTCATTGGACTTACCGTCACCCCCACCAGTCTGCTCATGCCCACCAAGAGCGTGACCGCTGTGATTGGTCTGTTCGACGGCGAAGTCCACGACGCCCAGAGCCGCCCCACCTGCAATATCTGCCGCATGCGCGAGCACTGCCGCTTCCGCGCCGCCCACACCACCTGCTATTCCAGCCATTAGGAGCCATCGATGTTTACTCCGCTTATCACTCATGATCTGGACGGCGCCGCGCTGGCGGCACCCGTTGATGCCGCACGCCGTAATGGCGCTGCATACAAGACGCGCACGATCGACGACCTTCGCATTAAGGATGACCGCCTGCGTGCCGCCATCGAGGGCACGGGGCACCTGCTGTTTGACGGCGGCATGGGCACCATGCTGCAGGCGGCCGGCATGAAGGCCGGCGCCCTGCCCGAGCTGCTCAACTTTGAGGAGCCTCAGGTCATCACCGATATCCAGCGTCAGTACGTCGAGGCTGGCTGCGACGTAATCACCGCCAACACCTTTGGCGCCAACGCCCACAAGCTCGACGGCGCCGCCACCGTGGCAGATGTCTTTGCCGCCGCCGTCGCCTGCGCCCGCGCGGCCGGCGCCCACTACGTCGCCGGCGATATCGGTCCCATCGGCGCGCTGCTTCGCCCCTTGGGCACCCTGAGCTTCGACGAGGCCTATGACCTCTTTGCCGAGGAAGTGCGTGCCGGCGTCGATGCGGGTGTGGACCTCTTTATTATCGAGACCATGACTGACCTTGCCGAGA
Source organism: uncultured Collinsella sp. (assembly GCA_958445985.1). Lineage (GTDB taxonomy): Bacteria > Actinomycetota > Coriobacteriia > Coriobacteriales > Coriobacteriaceae > Collinsella. The sequence continues at coordinate 6,092 of CAUCUN010000010.1, forward strand.
TCAAGGCGGCGGTCCTCGCCTGCCGCGAGAACTCCGACCTGCCCGTCTTTGCCACCATGACCTTTGAGGAAGACGGCCGTACCTTCCTGGGAACGAGCCCCGAGGTCGCCGCCATCACCCTCGACGCCATCGGCGCCGACGTCCTGGGCATCAACTGCAGCCAGGGCCCGGCCGAGCTCCGAGGACTCGCCGCGCGTATGCTCACCGTCACCGACAAGCCCGTTATGGTGCAGGCCAATGCGGGACTGCCCCGCGTGGACGATGACGGCAATACCGTCTTTGACATCCAGGCACCCGAATACGCCGAGGCCGTCGCCGGCATGATTGAGGACGGCGTGAGCGTCGTGGGTGGCTGCTGTGGCACCACGCCCACGCACATGGCGGCACTTCGCACCCTCATCGACAACCACACGCCCAGCCCGCGCCACCGCAAGCCCAGCATGTCGGTCACGAGCGCCCAAACGGTCGTGGACCTCCCCTGTGACGGCCACAAGATCGCCGTCATCGGCGAGCGCATCAATCCCACCGGCAAAAAGCGCCTGCAGCAGGCTCTGCGCGACGGCGACCTAGACTACGTCGTGAGCCAGGGCATCAGCCAGCAGGAACAGGGCGCCGACATCCTGGACGTCAACGTAGGCCTGCCCGAGATCGACGAGGTCAAGATCATCCAGCAGGCGACCGAGCAGCTCCAGGGCTCCACGCTGCTGCCGCTGCAGATCGACTCCACCGACCCCGCAGCCGTCGAGGCAGCCGTGCGCCGCTACGCCGGCAAGCCCATCATCAACTCGGTCAATGGCAAACGGCAAATCATGGATGAGATCTTTCCGCTGGTCGCCCACTACGGCACCAACGTCGTCGGCCTCACGCTCGACGAAGGCGGCATCCCGGATACCGCCGAGGCACGTTATGCCATCGCCGAGCGCATCGTGGCCGAGGCTGCCCGTTACGGCATCGGCCCAGACCGCATCCTCATCGACTGCCTGGTCATGACCGCCTCGACCAACCAGCGCCAGGCTGAGCAGATCCTGCGCGCCATGTCTATGTGCAAGGAGCGCCTGGGCGTCAAGTGCGCACTCGGCGTATCGAACATCAGCTTTGGCCTGCCCGCGCGGCCGCTGCTGGGCTCGGTCTTTTTGGCCGCCGCCTTTGGTGCAGGTCTGGACGCCCCCATCATGAACCCGGGTTCTAAGCGCTTTATGGACACCGTCTACAGCTATCGCGTGCTGAGCGTTGAGGACGAGGGCTCAACCGGATACATCGAACGCTACGCCGGCTGGACCGACCCGTATAAGATCGCCGCGAACCCGGCGGCCGCTCAGTCGGCATCGAGCGATGCCGCGCCTGCCGCAAGCACCACCGCAAGCGCCGATGACGACCCCATCCGCCACATGGTCGTCTCGGGCCGCAAGGGCGAGATCGCGGCCGAGACCGAACGCCTGCTGGCCGACCACGACGCCATGGACCTCATCAACAACCACTTTATCCCCGCCCTCGATGAGGTTGGCGTCCTCTTTGACCAGGGCAAGTTCTTCTTGCCGCAGCTTATGGCCTCGGCCGAGGCCGCGCGTGTGGGCTTCGACACCATCAAGCGCCTGATGCCCGCCGGTGAGATTGCCGACAAGGGCAAGATCTGCGTGGCCACCGTCAAGGGCGACATCCACGACATCGGTAAGAATATCGTCAAGATGCTGCTCGACAACTACGGCTACACCGTCTTTGATCTGGGTCGCGATGTCGATCCGCAGGAGGTGCTCAAGACCGTGCAGGAGCGCGACATTAAGCTCGTCGGCCTTTCGGCGCTTATGACCACCACGGTCGTCGCCATGGAGGAGACCATCAAACTGCTTCATGCCGAGGTGCCGGGCGTCAAGATTATCGTGGGCGGCGCCGTGCTCACCCCCGAATACGCCAAACAGATCGGCGCGGACTACTACGCCAAGGACGCCGCCGAGAGCGCGCGCATCGCCGAAGAGGTCTTTGGGAAGTAACACAACGGAAACAACCGAGCACCAAAACGTGCCGCATGCGCCACTTGGCGCGTGCGGCACGTTAGAATAGATAAGACTATGCTCGTTTTGGCAGATAGGAGCGCAAGAATGGCGATCACGCCCGCAGAAATCGCGGAAACCCGCGGCATGGTTGAGGAGCAGAACCTCGACATCAGGACCATCACCATGGGTGTTTCGCTCATGGGTTGCGGCGACGAGAACCTCGACCGCATGTGCACGAAGATCTACGACCACGTGACGCACACGGCTGAGCATCTGGTCGAGACCGCCGAGAACCTCGAGCGCGAGTACGGCATCCCTATCGTCAACAAGCGCGTCTCCGTCACCCCGGTGGCGCAGATCGCCGCGTGCTGCAAGGATGAGGACCTCACCCCCATCGCGCATGCCCTCGACCGCGCGGCCGAGACCCTCGGCATCGACTACCTGGGTGGCTTCTCCGCACTCGTCCAGAAGGGCATCGGCGACGCCGACCGCCGCGTCATCCAGTCCATCCCGCAGGCGCTCGCCACCACCAGCCGCGTCTGCTCCAGCGTCAACGTCGCCAGCCTGCGTGCCGGCATCAACATGGACGCTGTGCTCATGGCCGCCCAGACCATCATCGATGCCGCCAAGCTCACGGCCGACCAGGATTCCGTCGGCGCTTCCAAATTTGTCTGCTTTGCCAACATGGTCGAGGACTCCCCGTTTATGGCGGGCGCCGTCCACGGCGGTGGCGAGGCCGACGCCGTCATCAACGTAGGCGTCTCAGGCCCCGGCGTTATGGCCGCAGCCCTGGAGACGCTGCCCGATTCCGCATCGATGATGGAAGTCGCCGAAAAGATTAAGCAGACCGCCTTTAAGATCACCCGCGCCGGCGAGCTCATGAGCCGCGAGGCCGCCCATCGCCTGGGTGTCGAGAAGGGCATTGTCGACCTGTCGCTGGCTCCCACGCCTGCCATCGGCGACTCCGTCGCGCGCATCCTCGAGATCATCGGCGTGGGCACCTGCGGTGGCCCCGGCACGACCTGCGCGCTCGCCATGCTCAACGATGCCGTCAAGAAGGGCGGCGTCATGGCCAGTTCCAGCGTGGGCGGTCTCTCGGGCGCTTTCATTCCCGTGTCCGAGGATGCCGGCATGATCGCCGCCGTCGAGGCCGGTGCGCTTTCGCTCGAGAAGCTCGAGGCCATGACCTGCGTGTGCTCCGTTGGCCTGGACATGATTGCCATCCCTGGCGACACTCCGGTCGAGACCATCGCCGGCATCATCGCCGACGAGATGGCCATCGGCGTCATCAACAACAAGACCACGGCCGTCCGCGTGATTCCCGCCATCGGCAAGGGCGTGGGCGACTGCGTCGAGTACGGTGGCTTGTTCGGCCGTGCGCCCATCATGCCGGTAAACCCCAACGCCGGCACCGTGCTTGCCCACCGCGGTGGACGCTTCCCGGCTCCGCTGAACTCGCTCAAGAACTAGCTGAGGGGGACTGGCGAGGAGCCCCGGGGAGGGCAAATATATAAGGTCGCCTGCTCGGACAGTCCTGACTCGCACGGAGAGCACATTAAGTGCTCTCCGGCTCGTGCGGAACTCGCGATCGACCTTATATATTTGCCCTCCCCGGGGCTCCCGCACAACGGGACCTCAGTTGGGGTCTATCCCGGTTGCAGTTGCTTCGCTCCTGCACCACTTGGCTGGTGCGGCGGTTTGGCATTGGAACGGTTCTTTTCTGGTATATGCTGGTTGCGGCTCTTCTTTTGGGGGGAGTCGCTTTTTTGTTGCTAGGAGGTTGGCCCGTGGTTGATGGGGATACTCGTTCTGAGCTGCTTTCTGCGGATTGGAATGGCGAATGGATGCGTCTGCAGGCCGCTCGGCATCGGGCTGATGATTCTTTTGAATGGGATAAGCGGGCTCGGCATTTTCGTCCACTGGAGACTGCTCCGTATGCCCGGGATTTTATGAAATTGCTGGCTCTTGAGCCTGGTGAGTCGGCGCTGGATATGGGATGTGGGGCTGGGTCGATTGCTATTCCGCTTGCTCAGGCTGGGCATCCTGTGATTGCTGCCGACTTCTCCCCCGCTATGCTGGGCACGCTTGATGCCGGCATTGAGTACTACGGACTCGAAAGGCGCATAACGCCGCTTGAGCTTGCTTGGGATGATGATTGGGATTTGGTTGGACCGGTCGCGAAGGCGGTGGATGTCGCCTTTGCCAGTCGGTCGGTTACGACGACCAATCTAAAAGGCGCGCTTGCCAAGCTTGATCGTACGGCTCGTCGTCGTTGTGCTGTCACGATGGTCGCCAACTCCAGCCCGCGCTATGATCTGCACTTGATGAACGCCATCGGTGCCTCGGTTACCTGCAGTAATGGCTTTGTGTATGCCTTTAACATCCTTATTCAGATGGGTGCGCTGCCGCAGGTCACGTATTTTGAATCGCCCCGTCGCGACACCTTCGATAGCCTTGAGGCGGGCGTAGCGGATTTTTCCCGTATGCTCGAGCATGGCAACGAGGATAAGATCGACCGCCTGCGCGACTACATCGCTCAACACATGATTGAGAACCCCCATGCCGGTGAGCCGGGCTCCAAGGGCGTGCCGCAGGGGCGCTATATGCTCGACCACGTCCGCAAAGTCCGTTGGGCGTTTATTGCATGGGAGCCGGTCTCTGCGCCCAGCTCATAGCCCGTTCGCAGCCCGCGCCGCCCACTCACTCGGCATCCGCATTCTTTTTGAACTGGGCAAACGCGCTCCACACCGCGCCGTTCCTGCGCTATCGTGGGACAGCTCACGTAGATTAAGGCCCCGTCGCGGGGCGCCCCATACATAGAAAGCGAGAACCCATGGCACTGACAGGAGCACAGGTCAAGCAGCTTCGCAGCATGGCCCATCACCTCAACCCCGCCATCATCATCGGCAAGTCCGATGTCAACGAGGGCACCGTCGAGCAGACGGTCGCCTACCTGGAGAAGCACGAGCTCGTTAAGTGCTCCGTGCTCGATGGCTCCAGTCTTTCCGCCCGCGAGGCCGCCGAAGAGCTCGCCGAGCGCTGCCACGCCGAGGTCGTCCAGGTTATCGGCCGCAAGTTCTCACTGTATCGCGAGTCCTCGCGCAAGGACATCGAGAAGATCAAGCTCGTCTAAGAGCCAATGATCCGGCGAACCAACACATAGCAAGCTTACGGGTGCCCAAGTACTTCGGGCGCCCGTTTTTTATCGCTCGACCAGCACGCGATTGAGCCGCCCCTCCACCAAGCGCTCGTATAGACGCCGCGTCTCGGGCTCGGGCACGCCATTGACCTGCTCCCTCAGATGGTGCATATGCCCACTGTATAGCTCGACGATATCGCGCCGCCGCCCCGCCGCACTGTAGACACGCATGGCGCAGCGCACCATATCCTCACGCGCCGTTTCCTGCCGAAGCCCCGACTCCGCCAGCCAAATCGCCGACTGCAGATCGTTTTCTTCTAGAGCGGCATTTGCTCCCTTAATCATGCAATCGATGTACTTTGACTGCATAATGCGTCGCATACGCAAAAAGTAGGTGGGATTACAGCCATTGGGAACATACAGCGGTCCGGCATAAAGCTGCTCAATTTTAAGGCACAGCTCAACTAAATGGGGCCCGCGCGCACCCGTGCGATTTCCCAAAACCTCGCGGCTTATCTGGTCAAACAGCCGTACATCGGTCTTGACGTAGTCGCCGTTGAGTCCGATGCATTCATTTTGGATGAGCACACACGACTTGCCATCCGGCGTCGGCCCCAAAGCCGACCGCAAGCGCGATATCGTCGAGTACAGGTTATTGCGGGCGCTATTGAACTCGGCATGGGGCCACAGCTCCATGGCCAGCGTCTCACGATCGACGAGCGCATCCATGCCCAGCGCAAGCCGCTCGGCAAGTGTCGCCGCCTTCTTGCGACGCCACATTTTGTCCGTGATGGGAAACCCGTCGCGCTCGGCGCGAAACGCACCAAACATGCGAATCTCGATATGGTCGATGGTATCAACGGCTTCAACCTCGCCAGCCTGGAACAGGCGCTCGCCCTCCCCTTCCAAATCGTCGCGCAGCGAGTACCGCGACAGTTCGCGCACGGGAAGCTTCTTGCGTATCCTGGCCGCCGGCTCGCCCAGACAATGCATGGCAAGGCGCGCAAAGAGCCGATACGATGGCTCTAGAATCCCCGCACGATTCATGGACATCCAGGCCGCAAGGTCGCTGTCTCGGCCCGCACAGGCCAAATGCAGCGCCACCATCCAGGCTTCTGCGCCACCAACCTGCGTCTGGCTTATATCGAGCAACTCCGCTTCCTCGCGCACCGAAACCATCGATGTATTTCGCAGATATGCCGCGCGCTCCAGCAGCAATGCGTTATCGCGCATGTACGCAATCGACTCCTCGGCAAGTTTGAGCACTTGGACCGCACGGAACTTTGCATTAACCGGCCGTCCCTCTGCCAGCGACTGCCAGCCTTCTAACAACAGGCCAAACAGCTGAATCTGGTTGTCGCGCATGCGCACGGCAAAACGATCGAGCTCGTTGAACGCCGCGTCGTCGGTTACCGGCAAGCCGGAAAGGAGCCGCCGTGCCGCCAACACCATGCGCACCCAGATAGCCATCGCCTTAAGTCCACGTACGTCGAGCGCCTCCCGCACCACCGTCATCTCGTCGTCGCGCTCGTCGGTTCCTGCAAACGACCCGTCAAAGAGCTCCACCAGCATGCTGTCGGCCCGTATAACAATCCCCGCGATGTCGAGCTCGCAGTCGTAGGCCTTGCTCGTTTTGAGCTGCTGTAGAACGTCGCCGTCATCTCCCCGCTCGGTCAGGCATCGCTTGACCTCGATATGCGCAGACAACATGTCGAGTGCGGTGTGGGACGTCTCTATTTCTGGCACGGCCAGGTTCGTAGGAAGCACAAGCCCGTTGTCCCCATAGCAAACAGCCGTCAGTGTCTGGGCTACCCTCCATGAAACAGGGTCTATTTCACAGGCCGCCCGTTCGCCCTCGCGCTCGATGACCGATGCCATATAGCGGGCGAGCTTTGTGTTGGACACGCTGACCGCTGCCAGATATACGCCAAGCGCCTCGGCAGGCGTTGGCTCTAGAGCCGGATCGTCGGCATCGATCGTACCCAGCGCTGCTCGGCAGATATCGGCCCCGTGCCCCGTCAGAGCAAGATCGACCCCATACTGCCCAGCAAGTTCAAGGACCGCATCACGGTCCAAAAAGGCGTCCGCCAGGCCCATCGCCGCATCGCATCGGCCCGCCTTAAGCAAAATCCGGGCCGCCCTCGGAACAAGTTCGGGGCGAACCTCGGCCACCAACTTACGCAAACGCAAGCGTCCGTTATCCTCCGTGCCCAGACACGTAAAACTCCGCTCGGCGGGGTCCAAGCCAAAGATCGGGTAGTCGCGTACAAAGTAGGACTGGTCGACCATCGACAGCCTCACCCCGCAAGCCTCGAGTTCTGCTATATTGCCCTCGCCCATCAAAACCATGAGGCATGCCACGCAAAACAGCGCATTATTGTCGAGTGAAGCCAGATCGGCAAGTGCCGCACCATATACGTTGACAATCTCGTTTTCGAGCAGGCCGGCCACGTCGCCTTGGCCATACAGACCTGTCTGCAATGCCGAAACGAGCTCGGGCACGCCCTGCGTGAGCTGATAAAAGTCGAGCGATGTGCTGATCGAAAACGCCGATGCCCACGCCGAATACTCATAGGCATGCACCTTGAGCATCTGCGCATTGATTTTAACCGAATCGCCCAGCCCATGAATCAGCTGACGATTTGAAGGACGGCAGGAGATAAAGACCCCTATCCCCATAGCGCGCAAGCCGCGAATCCTGTCGATGAGGTCTTCGGTATCGTGCTGATCGAGGTTTGGCACATTATCAATCGCGATAAGGGAGTGCGGTTTGTCTTTGAGTTCTTCGGTAACCACCTCGAGCTGCATAAACACCTCGCGCCCAATGGCGCGATCGGCCTCGATAATCCGCACGGGGCCTCGCGTCGGGTCGCATTTAACCTCATGGGTGTACTGCAGCAACATCGAGGTCTTCCCAAACCCGTCGGGCGCATAAAGAACCACGATGCCGGCCTTTCGGCCCTTGGCGATAAGCTCATTCATCAAGCGTTCGCGTCGCACCATATAGCCTCCGCCCAGCGGCATCAGCTCGAGGTCGTCTATACCGCTCAAATCGTTTACCATGCCCGCTCCTCAACTCGACCGTATGGACACTGTAGCCGCAAGACCATACAAGCCGCGCTATGAATAGAGCGACCTTGTGTTTTAGGTTGTCTTTTGGTACGCAAGCGGCAAGTTTTTGTACAGCGAGGGCCGATTGTTATTAATCCCCCGACTAATCGGTCTTTAAGCAGGTAAATGAGCTTGTCAGCTTGTCCCATCCAAGCGGCAGTGTAACGCAGATGAACAAGGTTCAGTTATGTCATTCAACTCGCCTAGCACCCGCTACCGTCTACGACCTTCTAGTGGCATTTTTGCATAGAATCTGGTATAGAATGAATCAAGCTGTTGGGCATCCGGCATTCGTCAAACTCGCGCAAGATTTTGGTCAAGTGGGCGGAAAGGGATAGCAAAAAGGCCCCCGCAAAGCGGAGGCCTTAGGCAAGGCTATGTCGAGCTTCAGGATTCGCGCTACTCGCAGAGCGAAAGGGCGGCCTCGTCGGCAACGACAACGCAGTTGGTGTGCAGCTGCAGGATCGAAGCCGGGCACTCGGGCGTAACCGGACCATAGCACATGTCATGCACGGCCTGAGCCTTGGCCTCGCCATTGGCGACGACCAGGATCATGCGGGCATACATGATGGTCTGGGTACCCATGGTGTAGGCCTGGCGGGGAACATCGTCGATGCTGTCGAACAGGCGGCTGTTGGCCTGAATGGTGCTCTCGGTGAGGTCGACGCAGTGCGTGCCCTTGGAGAAGTGGTCATCGGGCTCGTTGAAGCCGATGTGGCCGTTGTTGCCGATGCCGAGCAGCTGCAGATCCGGGTAACCGGCGGCGGCGACGATCTTGTCGTACTCAGAGCAGGCAGCGGCGGCGTCGGGGTTGGAACCGTCGGGCACATGCGTGTTGTTCAGGTCGATGTTGATGTGATCGAAGAAGTTCTCACGCATGAAGTAGTGATAGCTCTGGGGATCGTCGTGCGAAAGGCCGCGATACTCGTCCAGGTTGTAGGTGCTGACCTCGGCAAAGTCGACGTCGCCCTTCTTGTACCAAGCAGCGAGCTGCTTGTAGGCACCGATCGGGGTGGAGCCGGTGGCAAGGCCCAGCACACAGTCGGGCTTGAGGATAACCTGGGCCGAGATGATATTAGCGGCCTTGCGGCTCATATCCTCGTAGTCTTTAGCTTTAATGATCTTCATTACGCGTCCTTTCTCGTACAAGAGAGGCAAGGCTCCCTTACAAGCACTTGCCCGCGGCCCGCGTCGGCCGCAACCAACGTGTGCGGCCACCAGGGCGAGGTCGCGTAATGTATGTGTCTCGTGTCTAACCGCGTCGAGGCCCCTGCCCGTCCACGGTGACCCAAAGCCTTTTAGCTTCGGACAAATCCCATCTTGCCACGGAGGGCGTCCTCTTTCAAGGGCGCCCTCCGTAAACGTGTTTGAATTGTAGGCTAATGGCCACGTGCACTTGCTAGCGCTCGCGAGCAACGATGAGCTGATCCATCTCCTCGACATGCACGCCAACGGAGCCCTTGATGCTCGAGAACTCAACGGAGTTGCACACCAAGATGGGAACCGTCACATCGTAGCCCTCGGCAGCAATTGCCTCGCGATCGAACTCAATGAGTACATCGCCCTTATGGACGATGTCACCCACTTGCGCATGCACGGTAAAGTGCTTGCCCTCGAGCTGAACAGTGTCCAAACCAACGTGGATGAGCACGTCCAAGCCATCGACCGTGTTAAGCGCAACGGCGTGTCCCGTGGGAAAAATAGCCTCGACCTTGGCATCAGCCGGCGCGATCACGCGCGTTCCGGTGGGCTGAATCGCCACGCCCTGGCCCAAAAGGCCGGTGGCAAACGTCTGGTCGTTTACCTCGGAAAGCGGAATGACGTCGCCCGAGATGGGAGCATCCAGCGTAAGGACTCGACCACGCATACCAAAAGACCTTAGGACTTTAGTGAACATGCTCCCCCTCGGACATACCAATCAATCAAAATAACCTTAACAGTTTACCACTTGGCAACGGTTTTTGACCATTAGGGAAGTTCGCGCTTGACAACCTCGACGATGTCGTCAACAACGCGCTGAGTCAGCTCGTGCGTCTCGGCCTCGGCCATCACGCGGACCAGCGGCTCGGTACCGCTCGGGCGCACCAGAATGCGGCCGCGGCCGTCAAGCTCCTTCTCGGCAGCAGCGACGGCATCCCAGATGGGCTGGCAATCGTCCAGGCCAGCCTTGTTGTCGGAATGCACGTTGACGAGTACCTGCGGGTACTTCTTCATGATGCCGGCAAGATCGGTGAGGGTACGACCGGTGCGCTTGAGCACGGCCAGCAGCTGCAGAGCCGTCACCAGGCCGTCACCGGTGGTGTTGTGCTCCAGGAAGATGATGTGGCCGGACTGTTCGCCGCCGATGACGGCGCCGTCCGCGAGCATGCGCTCCAGAACGTAGCGGTCGCCCACGGCGGTCTGAACCATCTCGAAGCCCTGCTCCTTCATAGCGATGGAGAAGCCCAGGTTGCACATGACGGTCGAGACGATCTCGGAGTTGGCGAGCTTGCCGCGAGCGGCGAGGTCAGAACCGCAGATAGCCAGGATGTAGTCGCCGTCGATCTCGTTGCCCTCGCTGTCCACAAAGAGCACGCGGTCGGCGTCGCCGTCGTGGGCCAGGCCGATATCGGCGTGGGTGCGCAGCACGAGCTCGCGCAGGGGCTCAAGGTGAGTGGAGCCGCACTCGACATTGATGTCGGTGCCGCAATAATCGGTGTTGATAGCGTGCACCGTGGCGCCGAGGCGCTGCAGTGCGGCGGGCGTGGTCTGGCAAGAAGCACCGTGACCGCAGTCGACGGCAACGACCAGGCCGTCGAGCCTCAGGCCGTCAAGCGTATCGATGGCGTGGTCGACGTATGCCTTGCGGGCGTCCTTCATCTTGATGATGTGGCCCACGCCGGCGCCAGTCGGCAGCGTGTCGGCAGCCATGGCTTCCTCGGACATGACCCAGGCGCTGATCTCTTCCTCGACAGCATCGGGAAGCTTCATACCCTTGCGGCTAAAGAACTTGATGCCGTTGAACTCCGGCGGATTATGCGAAGCGGAGATGACGATGCCGCCGTCGAGCTCGTTCTGAACAGTGAGCAGTGCCACGGCAGGCGTGGGGATGACGCCGCAGCAATGCGGGCGGCCGCCCTCGGCCATAATGCCGGCGGTCAGAGCACTCTCGAGCATGGTGCCCGAAAGACGCGTATCGCGGCCGATGCAGATATCCGGACCAAGGAACTTGGTCGCCGCGCGGCCCAGGCGAAACGCGAGGTCGCACGAAAGATCGGCGTTGGCGACGCCACGGACGCCGTCGGTACCGAAGATGTTCTGGGGCATAGGATCGCTCCTTCCCTAGCAGGCGATATGCAACCGCCCGCCCTAGTCGAAAAAGAAAAGCGGGACCCGCCGAGGAATCGGCAGGCCCCGCTTGTACATTGTATCTCGAAAGGAGATAAAACCTTAGCGCTTGGAGAACTGGGGAGCGCGGCGGGCCTTCTTGAGGCCGTACTTCTTGCGCTCGACCACGCGAGCATCGCGCGTAAGGAAACCGGCCTTCTTGAGGTCAGCACGGTAGTCGCCAGCGTTCAGAAGAGCGCGAGCGATGCCCAGGCGCAGAGCGCCGGACTGACCGGAGATGCCGCCGCCATCGCACAGAGCGATAACGTCGAACTGACCGGCGGTGTCGGTCACCTTGAAGGGGGCAAGGGCGTTCTCAACGAGCTGATGACGGCCGAAATACTGCTCGGCGTCACGCTTGTTGATGGTCACCTTTCCGGTGCCGGGGACGAGACGGACGCGGGCGACGGCGTTCTTACGACGGCCGGTACCCTGGTAGACAACGGTGTTCTCAGCCATCTTTAAGCCTCCAGCTCAATCTTCGTGGGGTTCTGGGCAGCATGCGGATGCTCGGCACCAGCGTAGACCTTAAGCTTGGTCATCTGGGCACGGCCGAGGGTGGTCTTGGGCAGCATACCGCGAACGGCGCGCTCGATGACCTTCTCCGGGTGCTTCTCCATAGCCTGGCGGAAGCTCTCAGCCTTGAGGCCGCCGTTGTAGCCGCTGTGGCGATAATAGGTCTTCGTGTCGGCCTTGTTACCGGTAAGCTGGACCTTATCGGCGTTGATGACGACAACGAAGTCGCCGCAGTCGCTGTTGGGCGTGAACTGGGGCTTGTTCTTACCGCGCAGGATCATTGCGATCTGGGTGGCAAGACGGCCCAGGACAGCACCATCGGCGTCGACGAGAACCCAGTTGCGCTGGACCTCGCCCTGCTTGGCGTAGTGAGTCGATTTCGAAATCACTTAGACTCCTCCATGTACAGTACGTGTTGTTACAGAGATTCACGGGGCTCTGCAAGTAACCCGTCCATATTACCCCGCTCGCCGTACGAGTCAACAGGTATTTTGGCTCCGACCAGAGTTTCTGCACATGTCACCCACGAGCCGTGATTTTCCAGCTCTTTAGCTGTTGTCATTTTTTGATAGTTCGCCGTCGTTAGCGTTCAACGAACTCTTGGATTTCCGCGAGCAGGCGCTTTGCCTCCTGACGACCCTGGATATACAGGTCCAAAAGCTTTGCCGAATCGTGCTCGACATGGCCGACCTCGACCGGCTTTTGCGGAGCGACGACCAACGCGCGGCCCTCGCGCTCATACTTCCACAGGTGCATACGCTGGATGTTGTAACGGTCGTGGCGCGTCTCGATAGCCTCGAGCAGATAGGGGTAGTCGGCATAGCGGGCGCGCGCGGCCGGCATAAACTCGTAGGGCTTTTTCTCATACGAACGGTCCTGCGTAACGATGACGACCGCACGGTCGAAGCCCGCCTCCTCGAGCACATGCTCGATGGGGACCGAATCGGCAACGCCACCGTCGACGTATTTGTGCCCGTCTATCTCGACCGGCGGCGTCACCAGCGGCAACGAAGTCGAGGCGCGCACGGCGTCGAGATCGAGCACAGCGCTTTTGACCGGCAGGTACGTGGCGGTTCCAAAGAGCATGTCCGTCGCGACGGCGTACATCTCGATGGGGCTCGCGTCGAACGTCTCGTTGTCAAAGGGATCCAGGCGGTCCTGGACATCGTTGAAGATAAAGTCGTAGCCCACAATGGAGCCCGTGGACGCAAACGATGCGGCGCCCATGAAGCGGTTGTCGTTGCAGAAAGCCAGGTTGATGCGGTTGGCACGGCCGATCTGGTGCGACTTGTAGTTCACGCCGTTGAGGGCGCCGGCCGATACACCGTAGACAGCCGGAATCTCGACGCCGGCCTCCATGAGAACGTCGAGCACGCCCGCGGTAAACTGCCCGCGAAAACTACCGCCCTCCAGGACGAGCGCGACCTTGCCGGCGTTCTTTGCCTTATCTTCTGCAGTCATGTTGACCTCCTGCGATTACGTTTTGACTTTCTTCTACCCAGTTTTGGAATGGAGGGCGCACAGGTTTTTTTGAGGCGGCAGGCGAAACGGAAAGTGCGTCCCAGTTTGAGGCGGGATTCCGGGATGTGCTTTCCGCTTGGACCGCCGTTGGGAAAGCGTGTCTCACTCTGCGTCACCGAGGCGTTTTCTTTACGCCCGCGCCCTGCACAGAGTTCGATTCTCCGCGGGTTTGGGGTTCCGTTGATGCGACGCATGGCAGGCTGATATTCGATAACATCGCATCCATATAAAGTTGAGGCTTTGCGCGGAGAATCCGCGTATTTGCTTCGCAAATCCGCACCGGCTTCGGCCGCCTGCCGGCGTCCTCGCCCGCGGGCTAAAAACGCTTACGCGTTTTCTTTACGCCCGCGCCCTGCGCAGAGTTCGATTCTCCGCGGTGCGGACTAGAAATAAAAAGGCAGGTAGATACGAATGTCTACCTGCCTGTTACTTATGGTGGAGGCGCGGAGAATCGAACTCCGGTCCACGAAAGCCCCCTGATTGGCATCTCCAAGCTCAGTCGCTGGTTTAGTCTCGGACGCTTTGCGCGCAGCGACACGCTCGCGGCGTCCTAACCGGTTCGGTCTTAGCCTGCGCCATACCGATTACGTGCGCAGGAGCATTCCCCTAACATGACGTCGCGCCGGTGTCGGGGAAATCACCGGGTTGACGCGCCGCTATAAACTAAGCAGCGAGAGCCATAGGCTCAAAAGAAGAGTTGTTGTCAATTCAATTTGACGGTACCCCTGTTTAACGAGGCGAGGAGACCTCGGCTTGCTTCCTCTCTCAGAGCTATCGTGTCGAAACCAGTCGCCCCCGAATGTCGGGAAAGTCTGGATGGTATCGGGCACGAATACCCAACACCCGTCGACTTTTCAAGGAACATGCAGGGCGAGCCCCGCTTGTGGAGTGTTATCTTACCACGTTCTGAAAGCGGACAGCTGTTCTATGCACGAGCTGTGAAGACCCCAATGTGCGCCGCACTTCGCACTTTTGCTACCGATCGCGTAACGTATATTTTCGCCAAGCAAAATTGACCCGTCGAAAGGACCGTTATGGATACCAAGCAGCAGCTCGTCAATGCCCTCGCAGGCCTGGGCTCAACCATTACCGAAGCTATGGATGTCATCGAGGGCTTTGTCCCCTGCGGACATCCCGCCCTCACAGTATCGAACGCACTCGTCGCGCTGGACGCCGACGATGATGCAGCTCTCGCCCAGCAGCTTGAGACCGTCGAGGGCTTTATCGACCACGTGAGTGAGAACCGCGGCGTGTCCGCCTACCACAGCATCGAGGTCGAGGTCGCGGGCCCCAAAGCCGATCTGCTCGCAGCAATCCGCGAGGTAGGCGCCCTTATGCAGACCGCAGGCGTCAAGAACACCCAGGTCAACGAGTGGGTCTACCGCAGCCTGGCAGCACTCGACAGCTCCGACGAAAAGGCAGCCGAGCAGCTCGCAGAAAGTCCCGCCATCAAGGCCGAGCTTTTGTAAATAGCAGACGCGGGCCCCTTGGCGCATCGTCGTCCAAGAGGCCCGCAAACAGTTCGCGTCAACCGATAGCCGCGCCACCACGTTCGGCCAAAGCCAGAATCGGCATCATTTGGCGCGGGGTCTTTGCTGCAAGATCGGCATGTTCGAGCAGCTTGCGATCGTTAGTTACCAAGTAATCGACCTGTGCGCGCTTGCACGCGGCGAGCACCAAATTGTCCTCGTAATCGCGATGAAGCGCTAAGTATTTGTCGGCCAGCCAAAGGTCCGACGCATCTGCACCCACGGCCGTGGCGTTTTCGGTCATGTTCCGCACAAACGCCAGCGCCGCATCGCCAATTGCACGGGCAGATGCCTCGTCGAGCGCTCCCCCGCTGGCAAGAACTCTACGCTTCAGCTCGTGTTGGACAACGTACAGCACGTCCTTGGCGATATGCACCGGAAAGAACAGCAACGCCCCCGTCTCCGTCGCCCGCCCAATAAACGCACGCGCGGCAAGCGACTCGGCATGGTCGGCGCAAAACGAATCGACCCATACGTTAGCGTCCACCATGATCTTGAGAGGCGCTCCACTCACTGGATCATCCCCTTTTGGCGATAATGCTCATCCATGGCGTCGGAATAGATTGTGTCCCAACCGCGATCGTCGGATACGGGCGACGCAGCGATGCCCAAATCTGCATAAAGCCGGTCTGCCGCTGCCCACGACGCGGCGAACGGCGTATCGGGCGCGACGGTCTGCTGCCGGTCGTCGACGGCCGCAAGCACTTCCTCGCACTGCCTGCCACCCTGTGCGACCTTGGCCACGACTTTTTTGATGAGCTCGGGCAGTGACCCGCCCGAAAGCCGTAGCACCTCCTCGGCACGGTTCTTGACCTGGCGATCTACGCGAACGTTCACCTGCGCCATGCCGCCAACGGTAGCCATCTCAACCTCACCTTCAGCATTTGCTAGCAGTGCTAGCACAAGCATATATCCGAGCTAACATCTCGTCAAACAAAAGAAGGCCTGCACCCTGGCGGCTGCGGTGCCACCCGAATGCAGGCCATATACTCAATCGAAAACGCTAACGCAGGTAAGCCTTCGCATTGCTCAGGCTGTAGGCAATCGTTGAGCCGTTGTGCAGCAGTGACGACGTCTGTGGAGTGATCATGCCGGTAATACCCAATGCCAACAGCGCCGAGTTGGTGAGCATCACCTTGGAATACGAACTCGTCAGACGGTCGATAAGCCCCTGGCTCATGCGGCGCAGGCGCACGATCGCGGCGAGATCCGTGTCGGTCAGGATGATATCGGCGACCTCCTTGGCGATGTCGCTTCCACCGCCCATGGCCAGACCCACATCGGCCAAACCAAGCGCCGGTGAGTCGTTGACGCCGTCGCCCACCATGGCAACGTGGCGCCCCTCGCGCTTAATCCGCTCCACATAGGCGTACTTGTCCTCGGGCAGCAGCTCGGCCTTAAACTCGTCGACCCCCGCCTCGCGCGCAATGCGCTCGGCCGTGCGTTCGGAGTCGCCCGTAAGCATAACGACATGTTTGACGCCCAGCGCATGCAGATCGGCGATGGCCTCGCGCACTCCGGGCTTAAGCGGGTCCTCGATACCAAGCACGCCGACGACCTTGCCGTCGACCGCCAGATACAACGGCGACAGCCCCTGCATCTGGGACTCAATTTGCTCTTGCGTCTCCGCCTCTAGCTGGGCATGCTCGTCGTCGAATACAAAGTGAGCGGAACCGATGATGGCGCGACGTCCCTCGATGGACGAAGCGATACCGTGCGCCACGATGTACTCGACGGCGGCATGGCGCTCGCGGTGCTCGAGCCCGCGCTCGCGAGCGGCGTTGACCACGGCACGCGCCACCGGATGCGGGAAATGCTCCTCCAGGCATGCGGAAAGGCACAGGACCTCGTCCTCGCTCCAGCCGTCGGTGGTGAGCACGCAGGCAAGACGCGGCTGTGCCTCGGTGAGCGTGCCGGTCTTATCAAACACAATGGTGTCGGCCTTGGCAAACGACTCAAAGTACTTCGCGCCCTTGACCATGACGCCCATCTTGGCAGCGTCGCTCATAGCAGTCATAACGGCGACGGAACCCGTGAGCTTGAGTGCGCACGAGTAGTCGACCATCAGTGCCGCTGAGGTCTTGATGAGGCTGCGGGTGGTAAGCGCAACCAGGCCCGCGAGCAGGAAGTTCCACGGGACGATCTTGTTGGCAAGGTCCTCCATATGCGACTGGCCCTCGGACTTGAGCGAGTCGGCCGTCTGCACGAGCGAGACGATTGAGCGGAGCTTGGTTTGCGCCGTATTGGCGCGCACACGCACCAAGATGCTACCGTCTTCCACGACAGTGCCGGCGAACACGTCGTCGCCTGCGCTGCGCTCGACGGCAAGCGGCTCGCCGGTCAGGGTCGCCTGGTTAACCATGGCGCTTCCCTGCTCGACCACGCCATCGATGCAGATGGACATGCCGGTGCGAACGGCGACCAAGTCGCCGGGCTCAAGCTCGGTGGCGGCAACGCTCACCTCGGTGTCGCCGACCACTTTTTGCGCCTTGTCGGGTACGTCGAGCAGCGAGTTGATGAGCTCGTTTTCGCTCATGGCGCGCGTGTAGTCCTCGAGTAACTCGCCCACGTTGAGTAGGAACATCGTCTGGCCCGCAGTATCGACGTCGCGTTTGGCAAACGAGATACCGATGGCCGAAGCGTCGAGTACGGGAACGGTCAGGCGCGGCTGCGCCAGCTCATGAAGGGCAGCGCGCAAAAATGCCATGTAACCGGCCACGACAAACACCGCACGCAGAGGCGTCGGCAAGAACCAGCGACGTGCGTAGTGGGCGCCGATAAGTGTGGCAAGATCCATGACGAGCTTGTGCTTGCGTGGCTCAAGCTGCATCACGTAACCCGACTTGGCATCGGCGATAGCTTGAGCATCGAGTGCGCCCAGGGCGTCGAGCACGCCCGCACGACACCGCTCGTCATATTCGAGCGCCATCTGGCCAATACGGCCATAAACGCGCACCTTGTGCACGCCGTCGATATCGCCGCTGAGCTTAAGAAGTGCATCGAGATCGCTCTCTGGCACAGGACCCGCCAATTGAAGACGGGTCCTGCCAGGGATCTCGCTAATAATCGAGAATCTCATAGTTTGCGCCTGGGAGCGTTACTCAGCTGCCTCGTCAGCAGCGGCCTCGCTCTGGGTGATGTAAGCAGCCTCGGCAACCATGTCATCGACATTGGCCTTGGCCTGCTCGACCATGTCCTGGTAGCCGTTCTTGATGCGCATGCCGCACGCGATACCCTGCACGCAGGCATTCTTGACCGGAGCGCTGGTAAGCAGCTTGATGCCGGCCGTGCCAAGCAGAAAACCGCCACCGACAAGCAGGGTATTGAACGTCGACTTCTTCATGTTGCTTCTCCCTTTTGCCGCATTGGACGCGGCACGGTGCCTCAGCACCCGAGTAAACAAGTTTGCTCGAGCACACTTTTGGAAAATAGTTTAGTTTATCTAACTATTAAGGTCAACAAAGGTTAACTTTTTGGAAACTATGGGGGTGAACTCAATATGACAAAGGGACTGCCCCTTTGTCACATTCCTACAGCTGCCAGTCCGCCGACTCCTTTTGCAGTGCGACCATACGGGCAAATTCTCCACCTGCTGCCTTGAGCTGCGCCGGAGCGCCCTGCTCGGCAACCACACCATCCTTGAGTACAACGATTTTGTCGGCATTTTCCACCGTACGCATACGGTGAGCAATAACGATAACCGTCTTGCCCGCGAGCAGGCGGGAAAGCGCCTGCTGAACCACGGTCTCGTTCTCGACGTCCAGGCTCGCCGTGGCCTCGTCCAAAAGGACGATGGGGGCGTCCTTAAGCAGCGCACGAGCGATGGAGATGCGCTGGCGCTCGCCGCCAGACAGCTTGGAGCCGTTCTCGCCGATCATGGTGTCGTAGCCCTGCGGCATGCGGTTCACGAACTCGTCGCAGTTGGCGGCACGCGCAGCCGCAAGCACTTCCTCATCGGTGGCATCACGACGCCCGAGGCGGATGTTTCCCATCACCGTGTCGTCAAAGAGCAGTACGTCTTGGAACACAATGGCGTAGTCGCGCAGGAGCACCTCGGGATCCACGCTCGCAACATCCACGCCACCCACGGTAACCTTGCCCGCGGTGGCATCCCAAAAGCGCGCGGCCAGGCGGCTCACCGTAGACTTACCGGAACCCGAAGGACCGACCAGTGCCGTAACTTCGCCTTCCTTGGCGGTAAAGCTCACATCGGTAAGAACTTTCTCGCCGGCGCGGCCGTCCTCGCCCGCACCATATCCAAATGCCACGTGATCGAACACCACATCGTGGCCCGCGGGCTCAAATTTCTCGCTGCCCCGCGCCACGGGCTCTTCCATGATGGAACGCATGCGCTTGGCAGACGACTCGGCGGCAAACAGCTCGGACATTAACATTAACGCCTGGTCAAAAGGCGCATAGATGCGGCTCACCATAAGCAGGAAGGCAAACATCACCAAAAAGTCGACCTGCCCGGAGGCGACCATCGCGGCGCCCGTGACCAGCGTGGTGGCAATGCCCAGACGCAGGATGGCAAAGGCGGAGTTGACCAAAAGCCCGTTAGCGAGCTCGCCCTTGGTGGTCTCATGCTCCTCGGCATCGATCACGGCGTTGAGCCCCTCAAGATAATGGGCCTCCTGGTTGGTGGCGCGGATCTCGCGAACGCAGTCGAGCGTCTCTTGAATAGCCTCGGTAACCTTGACCTTCTCGGCACGCACGCGATCGAACACCGGAGTCATGGGGCCGCGTGTTAGATACAGCACGGCAAAGGCCACGGGAACGCTCCAAAACGCCGCGATCGCCAGCTGCCAGCAAAAGAACAGCGACGCCACGAACACAATGGCGCTTGCGATGATGGCGCCCCAAAGCTCTCCCAGCACGTGGCTGTAGGCGTGCTCCATGGCCTGGACGTCACCCATGATGGTCTCGGTTAAATCGGCCAGATCACGACGACCAAAAAACGACAGCGGCAGTTTGCGCAAGCGCTCGGCAATCTCCATACGCTGCTTGCCGCACTCCTCGTAAAAGATGCAGTAGGTGTAGTAATACTGCTGCCAGTTAGAGGCAAAGAGCAACACGAAAAAGACCAGGAGCCCGCCCACGATCGGCAGGGCATCCGGCAGGTCAGCCCCGCTGGCGAGATGCTCGACAAAACCGGCCATAACCAGGAATAAAAAGCCCATGCCGGCCATGGTAATGAGATTAGTGAGCGTGGTCCAGAAAATGCCGCGTTTTACGCCGGCGACGCCTTTATCGGATAGGAAATACTTCTTTTGGAATGAGGCGAACATTTAGGCCTCGCCTCCCTTCGTGACGACGGCATCCGCGGTCGCTGCAGTGATTTTCCAGCTCGCGGCCTGTTCGTATTCGGCCCACATCTTGGCATACAGACCCTCTTGGGACAGCAACTCGGCATGGGTACCCGACTCCTGCACGCTGCCCTGGTTGAGCACCACGATTTGGTCTGCGCCCACTACAGTCGAGAGTCGGTGCGCAATCATAATGACCGTGCGACCCGCCGCCAGCTTGCTAAAGGCGCGCTGGATGAGCGCCTCGTTCTCGGGGTCGGCAAACGCCGTGGCCTCATCGAGCACCACGATAGGCGCGTCTTTAAGGATCGCGCGGGCGAGTGCCACGCGCTGGACCTCGCCGCCCGAAAGATAAGCTCCGCCGGCACCGAGCATGGTATTGATACCCTGTGGGAGCTTGGCCACAATATCGTCGCACTGAGCTGCGGAGAGGACCGCACGCACTTCGTCGTCAGTGGCCGTAGGCTTGGAGGCGCGCACGTTATCGGCAAGTGTTTGCCGGAACAGCTGGTTGGTCTGGAACACAAAGGCAACCTGGTCCATAAGCTCGTGCGGATCCATATCGCGAACGTCCACACCGCCTACGAGCACTCGACCCGAGGAGACATCCCAAAAACGCGGGATCAGGCTTGCGCAGGTTGACTTACCGCCACCCGAGGGACCCACCAGGGCGAGGGTGCTACCAGCGGGAACGCTGAAACTCACATGGCTAACGGCAGGTGCTTCGGCACCCTCGTACGTAAAGCTCACGTCCTCAAATCGCACGTCGCCGCCGGCAGGATGCTTGGGTTGCGCGGGCACGGAGAGCCGCTTGGAATCCATGACGCTTCGAATACGAGCCAGCGAATCGGCACTCATCTGAGAGGCCTCGCCCACAAACATGAGCTTGGTCATGGCCGTCGGCACCACGGCCGAAAATATCGCGTAAAACGTGAAGTTGGCCATAAAATGCGCGAAGTCCGTCTCGCCCGGCGCCAACAGCAACGCCACGGGCAACAGGAATGCCACAAGACCATTGAGCGCGGTAAGGTTGAGTACCTGCGGACCTCGACAGAACGTGCCCGAATAGTTTTGTGCCATGTCGGCGTATTCGGCGATCGCATCGTGGAAAGCCTTAAAGGAGTAGACCGTCTGCTGAAACACCTTGACCACGGGGATGCCGCGTACGTATTCGGTGCCGGTCTTGTTCATCTTGACCAGCGCTCCCATGTAGGCCTTCATAAACTCGCCGCCCTTGCCGCCCATCATGGCGGCCATGGCGCCAAACGAAATGGCCACCGAGATGAGGCATGCCGCGCCCAAGCGCCAATCGAGGGCGAAAAGCAGCACGAGCAAGCCCACGACCATGGCGACGGCGCCTGCGATATCGGGCAGCACGTGTGCGAGCAAAGTCTCGGTGGAGGCGGCGCACCCGTCTACAATGCGGCGCAGCTCGCCGGTGGCATGCGTGTCGAAGTAGCCGAGCGGCAGCTTAAGCAGGTGCTCGCTCGTAGTCTTGCGGATATTGGACGCGCAGCGAAACGCGGACAGATGCGTGCACATGAGCCCCACGAAATAAGCTACGATGCTTGCCAGCGCAAACCCCACGGCCCACCAACCGTACATCGCGATGTTAGTGGCTTCGCTCCAGTTGGGCGCCACGGCGATCAGGTCGCGCGCGACAAGCCAAATGCACACGTACGGGCCAAAGCTCAGCAGCTGCGAGAGCGCCGAGAGCGCCATGCCCAAATACGTTAGGAATTTGCGGTCGCCGGCATACGCGAGCAGCTCGCCGATGCCTCCACCTTCCCTTTTTGATTCCTTTGCCATGAGATTCCTTTCTAACGGCTTGAGAGTTAACCGTAATGAACTTATCATTGCTGTGTTAGCCATGGCTCACAATCAAGCCAGGCGTGGACGTTTCTGCAAAGGAAAGGAACGCTTTTGCAAATACGGCGGGCAGCGACCGACATAACCGAGCTCTACGCACCGCAATTTGAGCAGTTTGGCCTGGAGCTTACCGGCAAGGGCGCCGTCTTTACCGGCGAGGTGGCAAACGACCGGGCGCACGGCCGCGCATGGATTATGCCTCTCTCCCCTGCCTGCATCGTCATGGAGCATTTCATCACCCCGACGCACGATATGTACCTGGCCGAATACACACCCGAGCCATACGCCTGCGTGAGCGAAGTCAGCGCGCCCACACTTACATGCATGCCCGAGGCTGGCATAACGCCCGCGAACCTCAAACCATTGCATGGACCGTGGCCAAACAATGCCGTTTGCAGCTTTATCCAAGATAGCTGTGGCGAAGAATTAAGCCCGCTGTTTGCGGGGGAGCTTTATCACTCGCGCTCGGTGCTCTTTTTGCCTGGATATTTTGACGAACTGGAGCACCGCTATCCCACCGAGTTCGCGGGAATCTTTGAGGCGTTTGCCGAGCCATGGCACGAGGAAGCGACGTCTGCCATCTGCCACACGCTGCGCCGGATTAACGAGGACCGCGCCCGCACCGTAGGCGGACACGTCTATATGCAGGGCATCGTGGAGACCATGGTCGCGGAGCTCGCCTGTTCGTGCGCGGCCCACAAGCAGGCGCGGCAGGCGGCAGACACACGCGTCAGCATAACCATTGCCGAAGAAGCAACGGCAATGATTGAGCGCGCGCTCGACAAAGGCAGACATGTGGGTATCAACGAGGTGGCCGAGAGGCTCTACACAAGCCGCTCCAAACTATGCGCCACCTTTAAGGCCCAAACTGGCGAGTCCCTGGGCGCCTACATTCGCAGACGCCGTATGGAGCGAGCACAGGACCTTTTGGCCGATAGCGCGCTCACGATAGCGCAGGTAGCAGAGCGCCTAGGCTACCCTCAGCAGGCCGCCTTCACCCAAGCCTTCAAACAATACACCGGCATGACACCCACGGCTTGGCGAAGCAAGCATCGCTAAGGCCCAGGCTCCCTGGCCGTAACGGAGCGATTAATTAGCCGCCGCCCGTCAGCTCACCCAGGATCTAAACGTCAAGATGTGCACGATCAAGCGCCTTTTTGATAAGAGGGACAGATCGATCAGCCAAATACAACGGAATGTTGAGCACCCCGTCGTCGAGCTTTAGGTTCTTAAGTGAGTAGCGGACCCTCAATGGAGTCGTCTCCGCATGCTTGTCGGCATAGTACTTAAGGCTCTTGGAATGAACGACCTCTCCCGATTTGACCTCGACGGGAACGATTTCGTTTCCGACTTGAATCAAAAAATCGACTTCGTGCTTCGGCTTCTCGTTTGTCCAATAACGCGGAGCAGCATCTAACTGTGAAAGTAATGCCTGAAGCACATAGTTCTCGGCGAACGAACCTTTGAACTCCGAAAATAGCGCATCCGAGATGGCAAAAGCGGACGCATCCAGCCTTGCCATGCGGCGCAGCAAGCCGACATCAAGACAGTAGACCTTAAATGCCTTGAGGTCATCGTACGCAGAGAGCGGCACACCACCGGCAGCATTAAGGCGAACCGCCGTGATGAGCCCAGCATCGGCAAGCCATTCCAGAGCATCCTCGTATTCTCGAGCACGAGCCCCCTCGCGCACCGCACCCCAAACGAACTTTTTGTTCTCGCGCGCCAACTGAGCTGGAATCGAGTTCCATATTTGTGAAAGCTTGGCGAACTGCGCACGGCCACCATGCTTGGCAAAATCGCGCTCGTAGGAATCCAAGAGATCAGACAACACCTTATCGACCTGAACGATATCGCCCGTCTCCACCCACCGGCCAAGAGCCTCTGGCATGCCGCCGCATGCAAAATAACGACGAAGATGCTCGACGAGACGGACATGGAAGAAATCGGGCACTGTCTCGATCTGATCCAGGCCGCCAAGGTATTCGTCGTAGTTTGCAGCGCCCTCGGCTTTCAGAAACTCGGAAAAGCTCATGGGGCGCATCTCCATGAACTCGACCTTTCCCACCGGAAAAGCGCTGGTCTCACGGGACAAGCGAACGCCCAACAAAGACCCTGCGCATGCGACGTGATACTCGGGGGCCTCGTCACAGAAGTATTTAAGGGCGCCGACTGCAGAAGGACAATCCTGGATCTCATCAATAATAAGCAGCGTTTCGCCGGGATCGATAGGCTGTCCAAGTGCCAGGGAAAGATTTGAGATGATCCGTCGAGGATCGCGCGTACCTTCGAAAAACTGAGCGTACTCGCTCTGTACCCCAGGTGACGGCTCCTCGAGCGTCAGATACACAAAATTGAGGTACGAGGTTCGGCCGAACTCCTTAAGCGCCCACGTCTTTCCAACCTGGCGCGCCCCCTTAAGGATAAGCGGCTTACGATATTCTGACGCTTTCCAAGCGTTAAGCTTGGCAATGATATCTCGCTGCATGACCGAACCTCCCGCAAAGAAACTTCCGTAAACGTGATATTTCCCACATTTTACCCTAGTTAAAACGTGACATTTATCACATTTACGGAAGTTTTAAGCTCATTTCTCCACACTTCCATCACATTTATTGCAATGTGACAAAGGGACAGTCCCTTTGTCACCCGCACAAAAATGGACGCGCCAACGGCGCGCCCATTCACTCTATTTATATCAGCCCCACCTGGCCCGAACGGCCGAGTCGTTGCAGAACCCGGGAGCCCCGGCAGGGCGGGTGCTTGCTCAAAATGAGTTCCGCACGCAAAGAAGGCCACTTAATGTGGCCTTCGTCTTGCGCAGGACTGTCCGAAATTGAGAGGCAAGGCCCTGCGCCCGGCCCCTCGGTTCCCGCTTACGAGAGCGACGTTCTCAGCAACTCGTTGAAGAGCTTCGGGTTACCCTTGCCGCGGCTCGCCTTCATGCACTGGCCCACCAAAAAGCCGATGACCTTCTGGTTGCCGTCACGATACTGCTGTGCCTGATCGGCACAGTTTGCCAGCACTTCGTCCACGATCGGCTGCAGCGCGCCGGCGTCGCTCACCTGACGCATACCACGCTCGTCGACGATCTTGTTGGGATCGTCACCGGTCTGGGCCATGGCCTCAAAGACCTCGTGCGCCTGGTTGGAGCTGATGGCATCGGTCGCCAGCAGCTTAGCCAGCGCTGCCACCTGAGCCGGCGCGATGCCGGACTCGGCGAGCGAGACGCCCGCGCCCTTAAGGTAGGCGATCATCTCGTTCACCAGCAAGTTTGCAACCGTCTGGGCCTCCTTGCCAGCCATACCGGCAGCGGCCGTCTCAAAGAACTCGGCAAACTCGGGGTCGCCCGCGATCTGCTCGGCATCGGCCGCCTTAATGCCAAAGTCGGCCTCAAAACGGGCGCGCTTGGCATCGGGCAGCTCGGGGATCTCGCCTCGGCAGCGGTCGATGAACTCGTCGTCCAGGTCGAACGGCGCCAGGTCGGGATCGGGGAACAGGCGATAATCGTCGGCCGTCTCCTTCACACGCATGACCACGGTGCGTTTGCGGCTGGGCTCCCAGTGGCGGGTCTCCTGATAGATGATGCCGCCCTCCTCGAGCACCTCGGCCTGGCGGCAGATCTCGTAGGCAAGGCCGTCATGCAGGCTCTTAAACGAGTTGAGGTTCTTGAGCTCGGTCTTGGTGCCCAGCTTGGTCTCGCCGCGGCGGCGCAGCGACACGTTGCCGTCGCAGCGCATCGAACCCTTCTCCATGGAGCAGTCCGAAATGCCCAGCGTCACAAAGATGCGACGGAGCTTCTCCATAAACAGGCGAGCCTCCTCGGGCGTGCGCAGATCGGGCTCAGTCACGAGCTCAATCAAAGGCGTGCCGCAGCGGTTGTAGTCGACGAGCGACTCAGCCGCGGCGGTAATGCGGCCCTCGGCGCCGCCCACGTGGACCATCTTGGCGGCGTCCTCCTCCATGTGGATGCGCAGGATGCGAATGGGCACCGTGTAGGAACCGTCCTCGCGACGCTCGGGCATCTGCAGGTTGGACGCGTCATAGCTGGCCAGGTGGCCGGCGCGTTGGTTGCCCTCTCGCATGGTCGACGTCATGGACGTGGACAGGCCCTCAGCGTTTGCCGAAGCGCTCGCCAGGCTCTGGGCCTCGGCCTCACCAAACGCGCAGTCGGGACGCTCGGCGGCACCGCGACCGGTCACATCAAGATCCAGGTGGCCGTACATGGCAAAGGCGACCGGACCCTGCGTGGTCTGGAAGTTCTTGGCCATATCGGGATAGAAGTAGTGCTTGCGGTAGAACATCGAGTGGCGCTGGATCTCGCAGTTGGTGGCGAGACCGGCCTTGACGATGCTCTCGATGGCGCGCTTGTTGGGCACCGGCAGGGCACCGGGCAGGCCCAGGCACACCGGGCACACGTTGGCGTTGGGCTCGTCATCGTGGCTGAGCTTGCAGTTGCAGAACATCTTGGTATCGAGTGCGGTGAGCTCGGTATGGATCTCCAGGCCGATCACGGCCTCCCAATCCTGTAGGACCTCGGAAAGCTCCTTCATTACAGCTCGCCCCCCTTCCCGGCAAAATCGGGCGCGACGGAAAGCGCGGGCGTACCCGTGGCGGCATCGGCAAAGCCGCGCTCCAGGGCGCGGGCAAACGTGAGCAGCTGACGGTCCTTAAACGCCGGACCAACCAGCTGGGCAGAAACGGGCAGCTGAGTATCCTCGCCCAGACCCAGCGGCACCGAGATACCGCCGTTGCCGCAGATGTTGAGTGAGATGGTGTACAGGTCGGAGAGGTACATCTGCGTGGGGTCGCTGATCTCGCCAAACTTAAAGGCCGTGCGCGGCGAGGCGGGCATGAGAATGGTGTCCACCTTGGCATACGCGGCGTCGTAGTCCTGCGTGATGAGCGTGCGGGCCTTTTGCGCGGCGTAGTAGTACTTGTCGTACACGCCCGAGCTCAGCAGGTAGGCGCCGAGCATCTGACGGCGCTTGGCCTCGGCGCCAAAGCCGTGGGCACGCGAAAGCGAGCTCTGGTCGGACAGGTTGGCGCAGCCCTCCTCCTGGTAGCCGTAGCGAATGCCGTCGAAGCGAGCCAGGTTGGAGAACGCCTCGGCCGGGCCGATGACGTAGTAGGCGGCGATGGCGGCGTCCAGGTGCGGCAGGTCGACCTCGACCAGCTCGGCGCCCTGGTTCTGCAGCTCCTGGGCGGCGCGCTGAACAGCGGCCTTGACCTCGGGCGTCAGGCCCTCGGCCTCCATAAACGCGGGGATGATGCCCACGCGCTTGCCCTCGATGCTGTCGTTGAGATGCTCGGTAAAGTCGACAGCGCAATCCTGGCTGGTGCAGTCGTACGGATCGTGGCCCGCGCCGGTAAGCGCGTTCATGGCCAGCGCGACATCCTCGACCGTGCGGCCAAAGGGGCCCACCTGGTCGAGCGACGAGCCAAAGGCAACTACGCCGTAACGGCTCACGGCGCCATACGTGGGCTTAAAGCCCACCACGCCGCACAGCGACGCCGGCTGGCGAATGGAGCCGCCGGTGTCCGAGCCCAGCGAGAGCGCGACCTCGCCCGCGGCGACGGCGGCAGCGGAGCCGCCCGAGGAGCCGCCGGGCACGCGCTCGGTATCCCAGGGGTTGTTGGTGCGGTGGAACGCCGAGCTCTCGGTGGAGCTGCCAAAGGCAAACTCGTCCATGTTGGCCTTGCCCATGGGCAGGCAGCCGGCATCGAGCATGCGCTGGACGCAGGTGGCGGTGTAGACGCTCTGGTAGTTCTCGAGCATGCGGGAAGCGCAGGTGGTGCGCGTACCCACAAGGTTCATGTTGTCCTTGATGGCCAGCGGCACGCCCGCGAGCGGGGGCAGCGGCTTGCCTGCGGCACGATCGGCATCCACGCGCGCGGCGGCCTCGAGCGCAAGCTCGGGCGACACCTGCAGGAATGCCTGGACCCCACCCTCGCGCGCCTCGATGGCGGCAAGGGAGGCCTGGGCCACCTCGGTAGCGGTAAAGTCGCCAGCGGCAACGCCCGCGGCAATCTGGACAGCGGTAAGGGAATCGAAGCTCTGCGCCATTACTCGCTCTCCCCCTCTCCCAAAATGGACGGCACGCGGAAGTAGCGGTCGCGCGCGCTGCCGGCGTTTTCGAGCGCGACGTCGAGCGGCAGGTCGCGCTCGGGCTCGCGCAGGTCATCGCCCATCACGTTGGACAGGCTTCCGATGGGATGGAACGTGGGCTCCACGTCGGGCAAGTCATATTGCAAGACGGGCTCGAGCATCTGGACGGCATCGTTCATGTAGGACGTCATCTGGGCGAGCTCGTCATCGGTCAGTGCGATCTTTGCGTACTCGGCGATACCGCGCACGTCTTTCTCGCTGAGTGCCATAGGCGCTCCCTTCCGCATAACAGTTAAACCGCTCTAGTATACAGGGCAGCGCCGGCTTGGAGCAGGCGCTTTACCCAAATGCAGCGAAAACGTAACGAGGGCGGCGGTTGGCAGGCGGCGGGCCGGCGGTTCTGCAGCGAAACCGCACCGTCCATAGCGAAGACCATCCCGTCCACAACGAAAACCATCACAACATTCGACGCTTTTCGCCAAAATCGCAATTTTCATCGAATGTTGTGATGGTTTGAGAGCCCCGACCGCCACAAAGGTGCCTGTTCCCATTGTGGTGGTTCCGAACGATGTCCTATGCCGAGGCTTTGGCCTTGCGGCGCTTGCGGACCGCGTGGATCACGATGTCCAGCAGCAACAGCACAATGGCCACGACCACGATGAGCACGGCAAACTCGCGCTTGCCCCAGTGGCGGTCGGCCAGCGACTTTTGCTTGTCGACGTCCTTCTTGTTGTACTTGGTGCGCACGCAGTGCACCAGCAGGCGATGGTCGTTCACGCCGTAGGGCGTGCAGGTGACGAGCGTCACCCTGTCGGCGCCGGGCTCGATGGTCAGCGACTCCATCTCCTCGGGCAGCACGACCTCGGAGTCCACCATCTTGTAGGCGAGCGTCTTGCTCATGGTGTGCAGCAGCACCAGGTCGCCGGGCTCCAGCGAATGGATGTCGTCGAACATGCTCAGGTTGCGCATGCCCGAGTGCGCGGTGAGCACGCAATGCGTCGAGGCGCCGCCCACCGGCAGGCTCGTGCCCTCCAGGTGGCCGACGCCCGCCATGAGGACCTCCTCGCTCGTGCCGTGGTAGATAGGCATGCTCACGTCGATAGAGGGGATCTCGACCCAGCTCATCATGGGGTCGCGGTCAAAGATGAGCTGCTGGGCGTAGGGCTCGATCTGGTCGGCGGGAAGCTCGGTGACCTCGCCCGCCAGTTGCTCGTTATAGGAGCGCGCCTGTAGCAGGATGCGCTCGCGCTCCTCTTCCGACAGCGCGTCCACGGTGCTGGACACGGTGCTGATCTGGTTGAACACGCCCGAGGCTTCGAGCCGGTCCAAGATCCACGGCCAGGTCATAAGGCCCACGCCGATAAGGATGATGACGATGGTGATGAGCCGGTCGGCCCAGCGCGGCAGTCGCTTGCGACGACGCTTAGGTTTTGGTTGAGGTTTGGGCTGGGGGCTTGAGCCGCCGTTGGCCGCGGCGTTATTGCTCTTCATGTGTTTGGCGCCCTGCACCATCGCCGGTCACTCCTCTACAACTCAAGTTGTCTAAACAAATAATAGCCGATTAGCGAGCTTCCGCGCCAGACAACGCAGCTAGGACCGAAGCACCGCCTACGGTTCGAATTCTTGAAGGCCTTCTACAGCGCTTCTTGCCATGGATATTCCTTTCCAAACATGCGATCGACTTCGAGCTGAATTCGCTCATCGTCGATTGCCGCCAAAGATAGCGCAAGCGAAATGTCATCGACGCGGGAGGAGCCGGCAAACACGGGCGCATAGCGCCACACTTGGATCATCGCCGTTTCGTTATCCGGCAACTCCCCGTCTGCGACTTCGAGGTCGCTCAGTTGACGCCATGCACTTCTTAAGACGGCCTTTTGTTCCATGCCCGGTGCAGCGAGCATCGAACGCGCGGCGAGCGCCGTCTCCCCGGCGTCAGCAAGATAGTCGATCTGCGGCGTCTTCCTTGCAAAAAAGACCTTCGAGACAGGCGAGGAGAGCTCTGCCATGTGCTCGCTGAGTAGAAGATCAGCGGCAACAGGGAACACGACGACACGTCGCTCGCGACGCTCGCGCCTCGCGAGCCCCCTGTCGACAAGCTCGGTTATGGCCTCACTCGCACGGCTTGCCGAGATCCCAAGCGCACGACAAAGGTCATAGGGGCGATATGGCTCCTGGGCTGCTCCCCAGATTGCGGCAGCCTGCGCGTTGGGTGACATCTTGGTCGCGTGACTGCGAAACCGGGCACCGCCCCTCTCCGTGCAGGCTGTGCCCATAAATGGAAGAAAAGCCTGTCTACCTGGGCAGACAAAGGGAATCCCTTGTGCAACTAATGCTTTGCGCTGACGTGCATCGGCATCAGGAAACGAAACGACAACAGGAGTCTCCGCACGCAAGGCTAGCTGGCTATAGACTCTCTTGGCCTCGGGAAGCCCGACGCCAGTAGGCAAACTTGCAAGCAAAAACGAAAAACCGTTTGCGTCAACAGCGCGGACCTCAATCGCCCGCAGATGCAGCGGCAAGCGTGCGGATCCAGACCAAGTTTTGGTCTTGGCGGAGAGGCCTAGTGCTTCTTGTAAGTAGATTAGCGCTTCGTTCATTTCCATTGTTTTCGTTTGATTCCAGTTTATATTGGAATTATACATTATTTTCGGAATTAAAGAGATTCCGTTCGTGCCTGAGCCCATATTTGAGTTTTCAGAATATCCCGGATCGGCTGGGCGATTCGGGATACAATGTCAATAGGAAACGACGCACCCCGCGTAAGTGTACGAGAGCGCGGGCGGCCTAGTTTTCAGCTTTAGTTAAATGCCCGGGATCCGACCCCCGGGCATTCTTATTTGCGCTTGTTGCGGCGCAAATGCCTTCTACCGTCCGCACCGCGCGTGCGCCTACGGACCTTAAACCGAACCTCATACGAGTCAAGAAACGCGATGACGAACGTGCCCACCGCCGCGAGGGCGGCGAGCGCGTTAAGGAATTTCAGCATTTGGGGACCTCCGATCGAGTCGTCGGCCGCCCGCGCACGGGATGCGTCGCAAAGCCATTTTACTGCGAGTGTATGCACCAACAGCTAGTGAACGCAATAATTGCAAACATCTGTTCGATATTCATACGCTTAATCTATCGGGCAATGAAACCTGACTGCGTTGTCCAAAAAGAACGGGGCAGACTCCATTGCGGAGTCTGCCCCGAAAAGAGAATGGCAAAGCAAGAACGTCAATGGACGAGAAAAGTGTCCGCAAGTCTCATGGCCATCACATCCCACCTGCCAAAGGGATGGTTGAGCGAGCGTTACTCCTGCTCGGACTCCTCGGCCTGCTTACGGCTGCGGATGAGGTGCGCCACGCCGATGACGAGCACCGCGCCACCAGCGATCCAAGTGAAGGTCACGCCGTTGAGACCGGTCAGCGGGAGACCAGAGCCCTTCTTGTTCTCGATGGTGATGGGAATCCTGGTCGAGGTAACGTTTCCATCGAGCTCAGAAGTGACCATATCAGAGCTGGGGGTTACGTTGAGTCCTGTCAGTTCGCCGGTCGCCTCATTGTATGTAGGCGTCACCGTAATGGTAAAGCTAATGGAGTTATAACCCGCGGGCGTCTCACACTCCGTAATCTCGTACTCACCTGCAACAAGACCAGGGATAAAGACCTTGCTATCAGTCTCTTTAGTCCTAAACACTCCAGCTCTGCCTGAATCGCTAGTGAATCCACCAGTCTCCGTCAGCCATTTATCGCCAGTAACAGGAGTGGTACCCTCCTTGGTCATTTTGACCTTAAAGCCGGCAACGAGCTTCTTTTGCGAATCATCCGAAGCAGTCTTGGTAACATCGAGGCCAAAGACGTAGTCAGCAACTTTGTCCGACTCAGATGTGCCCGTGTCCTCAGTCATGGGATTATTGGAGTAGACAAGCTTGACCTCATTGGTGTTACCAGTGCCTTTATATTCCGCCTTATCGGTCAGTTTTGCCTTATAGGTCACAACGACCTTAGAGTCGCCCGTAAGCGTCACGCCTGCGGCTGTTGCAGCAGCCTTAAGATCAGAGAAGGAAATCGTCAGGTCATGACCGCCAGTGAGGTTCCCAGAAGCGTCCTTAGTCTCGTCAAGGCCTACCGTGTAGCCATCTGCAGGCTGGATAACTTTATCGTTAATTGTCACCTTAACGGAGTCCTTGATAGCCTCCAGTCCAACAGAAAGATGATCCTGGAACGAATATTCGTACTTGGTGAAGGTGTCGATGTTGCTCGCGACGGAGCCAGTCAGTTTATATTCAACCTCCTCGCCAATATACGAGTCACTCCGCTTTCCCCATGTCGTGCCCTCACGAACTTCCTTGTTGACGGTAGGAATGCTGGTCTTCTCGGTGACCGTCACGGGATTACCGCCAACAACAGCAAAAATCGGGGAAGTACCAGTGTTCTTCTTGTTGTTCTCGGTCAACTGGCCAATGCCGGTGTCATCGGTCAGAAAGAGGTAATAGCCCGTGTTGGGAGTATTATCAGCATTCTTAGGCTCAAAAGCCCTGCCCGCGTTAAACGGATTGCCCGTCGGCATGACCTTGTCCTTAACAACATTGGCAATTTTATTGAGAACGCTATCCTTGTCGACTCGCGTCTCCTTAGTGGTGTTCGTCACGTTCGCGGTTAGCCAGTCGGCGACGTCCTGTGCACTGGCTTTAGAATTCAGTGCATTCGGATGACAACCGTTAATAGCGTCGATGATGGCCTTCTGGATCTCCTGGTTATCAAACGCCCACTTGACGTTGGAGACGATCTTATCAGTCGCCCCCGCCTCGGTAAGATCCACGACATCAGCCTTAAAGATCTGGTATGCCTTGAACTTGGTGCTCTCGTTACCCTCGACCCGGCTGATCGTGATGCTGTTGTCGCCCTCTGCTGCAAACGCCATCGTCACCGGGGCCATGACGCCGCCGAAGCTCAGCGCCGCCGTGAGGCCGGCGGTTACTGCCAGGCGTGCGATGTTCTTGTTCATGCTCATCTTCTTTTCCTCTACTTTCCGTTTGATTCCCATTCGATCGGTCATCATCTGTCTGTGTCTTAGCATCTACTTCGCTACGTCTCGCCCCGCTCTCTGTGGGGCTGCCAGCTACTCTTTATGGCTGCCACCTCCCCGCTTGACCAGGAGCGCGACCACGATGAGCGCGGCTCCGGCGACCGCTGCGGCGGCCGCGGCGTACATTGCCATATCGCCAGTCGAGGGCATAAAGCCTCTGGTGGTAATGCTAGGGGGTGTGCCGGTAGGCGTGTTGATGAGCGACGCCTCCAGGCTGCCCGTCGACCCATCCGCGCTGTCGGCACGCAGGGGCGACTCGGCCGTGGTGGTGAGCTTGGGCTTGGCGGCGGCCACCTGGTCGACGTCCAGACCATCGGCCTTGACCGTCACGAAGTGCGTGCCCTTAAAGGCAGTGTAGCCCTTGGGTGCCTTGAGCTCGCGGACCTCCAGCTTGCCCGAGTCCACGCCCGAGACGGTCACGCGGCCGTCCTCGCCCGTGGTGACGGTGGCCTTGCCCTCCGCATCCCACGTGCCGTCGGCCGCCAGCGTGCGGCCGCGGTCGTCGGCGATGCTCAGGACCGCTCCGGGCAGCGGCTTGTCGCCGTCGCTGCCGCGCTTGGTGAGCGCGAGATCCCAGGTGTAGGCGCACGCGTCATCGCTCGGCGTGAGGGTGAAGCCGGCGTCGCCGGACTGGTCGGCAAAGGGAGAGCGCGGGTAGCGCAGGTAGACCTCGTTGGGGTTGCCCTTCGCGATGCCGTGGCTGCATGCGCCGTTGAGCGGCGCATTGTACACGGCGACCACGCGGGCGCCCGCGGCGAAGGCGTCGGCCCCGCCGAGCGCGGCAATCAGGTCGCCGGTGCGCACGGTGAAAGTCTTGCCGTCGGCCGCTACCTTGGTGGCGCACCGGGCCGTGATGTCGGTCCAGCCCTTCGCGGGCTCGGTGCCGGCGCGCCCGTCCTTGCCGGCCGAGACGGCGCCGAAGCCGCCGTCCGCGCCCGCCGCCACGTACACGCGCATGCTCGCGGCGACCTTGGAGGAGTCGAGCCCCGCGCTCATGGTGTCGACGAACTGCACCGCATAGGTGTCGTAGGCCGTGAGCCCCGCCGGGACCGTGGCCGAGAGGCGCCAGTACAGGTCGTCGGCGACCGTGGCGTCGGCGGCCTTCTG
This sequence comes from uncultured Collinsella sp., assembly GCA_958445985.1. Lineage (GTDB taxonomy): Bacteria > Actinomycetota > Coriobacteriia > Coriobacteriales > Coriobacteriaceae > Collinsella. The sequence goes on from CAUCUN010000010.1 coordinate 40,726, forward strand.
CCATGCGGCGGTGCTGTCCTCCAGCACGTGCTTGGACACCTTGGGGGTCGCCGCCTTGGGCTTGACGGTGACGGCGCTGCCGCCCACCAGGGCCATGATCGGCGCGGTGCTGGCTTCGTTCTGGGAAATGGCGTCATCGTCGGCGACGATGAGCCAGTAGCCGCAGGACAGTTCGGCCGTTGTGCCCGCGTTAAGGGCCACGGACACGGCGCCAGAGCTCTGGAGGGAACGAGCAAGCTGTGCGCTCAGCGCGCTCGTAAGGTGGGAATCGGCGTTGAGCCACTCGGCAGCTTCCTGCGCTGTGGTCTGGGATTTGGGCATGCCGGCACTGTGCAGCACAGGCATTGCGGCGTCGCGCACGTCGTCGCTTGCCCAGGCGAGGTCGGTGGCGATTTTAGCGTCGTTGTCGCCGTCGACGACGTTGGCGCTAAAAATCTGGTAGGCGTCGTAGCTGCTCGCCACGGTGCCGCTCACCGTGATGGAACCGGTCGAGGTCGGCGCGGCCTGCGCGGATGCGGGGAACACAACCGCGCAGGTGCCGATCACGAGGGCAAGCAACGCAAACAAGATCGGGAAGGAGCAAACTTTCTTATTCACGACGCTCACCTCCCTTCGCATTCGCCTTGCGACGAATGTGCATCCAGGCCGCAGCAGCGCAAAGCACCGCCGCGCCGGCAAGGTACGTCAGAGTGACGCCCGACATACCAGAAAGGGGCAAAGAGGCTGAGTAGGTGTTGGTGAAGACCGGAACGCTCTGTTCCTTGCCAGTGGCCTCGTCCTTAGTTGGAACGTAGGTGACCGCATTTTGCTCGTTCTCGGGGATATCCTTGCCATCGGCATTGACGATCTTGGTGTAGGTCACATCGCACTTGATCGTCTTATCAGACTGATCAGTTGCCGTGACCGTGATCTTGTAGACCGACTGGTCGTACTTGTAGTTCGTAAACAGTGCGCTCGGCTGCTGTTCGCGAACGTAATAGGTGAAGGTCTTGTTTGCACCGCGGCCGGTGGAGTCAGACGCGAGCTTTTCGAGCTGATCAAGTTTGTACTCGATCTCGGCGAAGCTCAGGGTCTGGGACTTATCGCCAGCGGCCTGGGTCGACTTATCCTGAACGTTCTCCGTGAACTCCTTGTTAGTTGCAAGTTGAAGCGTAAACTCCTTCATCTCGCCACCCTTAACGACCTTAGTCGCCTTAGGAGTCCAAGAGCCGGTGGAAGTGTACGGAGTGTACTTGTTGGTGAAGGTCGCACCGCCAGTAAGCGCAACACATGCAACACCGTCTTCGGACGTTGGTGTAACGTCCGAAGTCTCAGTTTTACCATCAAACATCTTGGTGATCTCTACGTTACTTACCGTGTAGTACTTGTATTTAATGCCAAGCACGTCGTGCGTCTTGGTCGGATCCTCTGTAACTGTAGGATCTATCTCGTAGATAGTCTTGTCATAATTAACGTCCTTGTCCGTACCCGGAACCTCTACCAAGTAGTAAACAAGGTCGGCATCAGCGTATACTTCGCTCAGGTTAAAGGAGAAGCTGCCGTTTTTCGCGTTTGCAGCCGTATCAACCACTGAGCAGCCATTGAGGTGCAGATTGCCATTGGCATCAAAACTCGGCACCGTATATCCCGTAACCCGACCGCTCTTATCCTTGATCTCGTTCTGCTTGAGTAGCTGGAAATTAAAGTCATTTCCTTCAAGCGAGCCGCCCTCAAGCACCTTGATGCCGTTGAGCTTCATCTTGGGGTAAACCTTCACTTCCGTGGTGGAGCCGGCGACAACGTTTCCGTTGGTCATGATGCCGCCACCGTGAATGTTGGATCTGTTGCCCGTGATGAAGAGGGACGCAGCCGCGGTAGCAGCATCCCTATCTTCCTGAATCGGCTCAGATTTAAGGCCAATCATGTACTTAGCTTGGGCGCCCTCGTACTTGCCGATAGACGTTGGTGTTTTGTCGATCGTGCCCGACCAGTTAGCAGCACCGCCGCCAAGCATTTGTCCAGTTACGGCAGCGATATACGGCAGCGATTCAGCGTTAGCGCTATCGCGAATAAGAAAAAGATCCTGGTGACCGGCTTTTTTAAAATCATCAGTTATTTCGCCGCCTTTGTTTTCATCCGCGTCATCGGTCTTCTCGTGGGTGCCATGCGATCGATGCGCACCGTTTGCGTCAGTGTTGCCAAAAATCGCAATACCATTGGTGTCGGTAATCGCCGTCATGCCGGTCGGGCAGGCGGCAAAGCCGCCGCCAAAGCCCTGGGCATCATTCTTGGTAATCAGAGCGTTAAATATCTCGAGGCTTGCCGCCTGAACGTTTTCGCCGCCGCCCTGGACGAATACGCCACCGCCACCCCAGTCGTTGGTGGTATTGGTCGTATTGTTAGTGATGTAGGCTTTCTTGCCGCTCACATTAAATTCGCCAACTGTAGGCGCAGTGATACGGATGCCGCCACCCTCTGAATTTTGCGCCACATTGCTGGCGATGATTCCACCATAAAACGTAAACCAAGAAAGAGGTTTACCCCAAACGCCAGCGTAAACGCCACCGCCAGCCTCGGCAGAGTAGTTGCCCGTGATGTGGCCGCCTACAATTGTGAGACCGCCGCCATTCCAAGCAGCAATGCCGCCACCACCGTGACAACCGTTGCCGAGATGCGTCGTGGAGCCTTCTTGAGGGACATAGTACTGATACCTGTTGTTAGTAATGTAACCATCCGTAATGGTCACATTAGAGTTGTTCTCAGCACAAATTCCCGCGCCAAAACCGTTTTGATCATTATTTGTACCGTTGCCGGAGATAATACCGCCAGCCATGTTTACCGTAGAATTCTGGGCATAAACGCCGCCGCCACTGGGGGCATAGTTACCAGCGATTACGCCGCCAGAGATCTCCAGGGTTGAGCCCTCAACATGAATTCCAGCACCAGCACCATCGCGGCCCATAGAAGCGCCACAAACGTATCCGCCACTCATGTTGACGGTAGAGCCATTCTCGGCATAAATCAGGTGGCGAACATTTGCGTCCTGAGCCGTGGTCAGTACGCCGCTCTGAAGGTTAAACGTACCGCCCGCATAAACGTTGATGAGCTTCATCGTGGAGCCCTTAGTGGTACCCACAATGGCGCCGCTGATGATGACCTCATGCTTGTAGAGAGTCTCAGTTGTAGTAGTGCCATTCGGATTCGGATTCGACTTAGTCACGTAATACGTCAGCTTATTGGGCGTACCATCGTCGCTGTAATCGGGCTGGGCAAGGTTGCCGTTTTTGTCACCACTCTGCTCGTGCTCGCTGTCGTCGCCCTGCTTCAAATCCTCAATTGTGAGCGTCGCGCCCGCAGGCACATTGAACATGGACATGTTGTTGCGACCTGATTGGGTATCATTATGCTTAATCTTGTGACCATTTAAATCTAAGGTCACTTCACCTGCGCCCAACGTAATGTCACTTGCATACTCGACATCGGCATTCAGGCGAAACTTGCCGGTTTTTTTATCATTTTGAAGGTAATCGTAGAGGTCCTGCGCTGTATTAATCTGCGTATATCCGTCCGCGTCTTCCACAGCTAGAGCAATATCGCCCTCATCATTAGCACTGTCATCCGCAGGCTGTACAGCATCCTCAACCCCCGCGTCATCGGACAACAGGCTCGCCGCACCAGCGTCGCCAGAGGCTTCGTCATTCTTGACGTCGTTGTTATCCTGCCTTTCGGTATCCCCGTTGTTGGTGCTGTCTACATCAGTAGACTCACTTGAGGAACCCCCCATCACAGTTTCCTCGGTAGAAACTGTCTGGGCGTCGTTGGCGATGGCCTGCGAGATCGGGGGCATAACGAGCGACAGTACCAGGCTCAAAACGGAAGCTCCGCACAAAACACCTGCTAGTACACGATGTGTCGCTTTATTACTCTGCTTAGTTTTTTCTGAATTCGCTTTCATCGATGTCTCCTCCCCAAGAGACTGCGATCTTGCTCTTTCACTATCAAACGTATCTGCGCAATATGTAATTGCGCTCGTTTAGTAAAGCTATTGTAACTATTGTTTAAACATATGAGCAACAAAACCGAAAGCTTTGTAGCAAGTTCTCAATTCTCTTGACATTTACTCAGATTTGCCTTCGTTTATTCGCTATCTATTTTTTATTTCTACTGGTAATTAAGTTAGTTATCAGTTTTTTAATAGCATTTTATTTATTTGCACAACATTTTGCTCAGGAGCAAACCTACCGCTCCCGGTCGAAAATCGACCGTGAGCGGTAGCCCATTAATCGGGAGGAATATCCTACCAAACTGATGAGAATATCTTTAACCCATCGGTGGTTAGAAGCATGATGTTCAGACAACTAAATTTGAATTTTCGCGCAGATTTTAGGCATCAATTCGCCCAAATCGCCTGAGACCACCGCAAAGGAGCCTGTCCCCTTTGTGGTGGCTCTCCCCCGACGCTACAGCAGATGTTCCTCGATAAAGATCGCGATGCCGTCTTTGTCGTTGCTGGCGGTTACAAAGTCGGCGGCGGCACGGGTGGCGTCGCTGCCGTTTGCCATAGCCACGCCCACGCCGGCGTCGGCCACCATGCAGGTGTCGTTGTCCGCATCGCCAAACACGCAGATGTTCTGAAGCTCCATGCCGTTGAGCTCCGCCACGCGCACAAGGCCGCGCGTCTTGGACACGCGCGGATCCATGAACTCGTAGAGTCGCTGCGTGGTTTGCAGAGCCGCCGCTTTAACGGTGTCATCGGCAAATGTCGACGCCCGCTCAATCACCTGCGGCATTACCTCGGGCGCCATGGTAAACATCACCTTGGTCTGCGGCTCGCGCAAAAACTCGGCAAAGTCGACCACCTGGTAGGGCACTCCGTCGACACGCGACAGGTGCTCGACACATGCATTGCTCTCGGGCACATAGAGCACGCCATCCCGAGGGCAAACGGGCGTTGCCGGCAGGCCTGCCATGTGCTCGCAGATGCGCGCGATAGTCTCGCCTGGCAGCGGGTAGCTCAGCTCGTTGATGCCGTGCGCACGGTCGATGACCTCGGCGCCGCCGCAGCCCACCAGCACGTCTACCAGGCCGTCAATACCCCAGAGCCCAAACATGGCTTCGGTCGCCTGGGCGTCGCGTCCGGTGCACAGACCAAACAGCACGCCGCGCTCACGCAGAGCGCGAATCGCCGCCACGGTGCGCGGGGACACCGCGTGCTCGCTCGTGAGCAACGTTCCGTCAAGATCGCAGAGCACGGCTTTGATGTGGCTGAAGGTGGTGTCCATGGGAGCCTTTCTGGGTTGTGCGGCGGTGTGGGGTGTATTCGTGAACGGCGTACATGGTATACCAAGGCGCGGGCGCGGCCTATCAAAGCAAAAACCACCACAAAGGTGCCTGCCCCCCTTGTGGTGGCCGGACCCGAAGGGCGGCCTGCCCGGAGCGCAAACCATCACAACATTCGACGCTTTTCGTCAAAATCGCGATTTTCGCTGAATGTTGTGATGGTTTTACTGCCTTGCAGAACGATCAAAATGCCGGCGTCCAAACAGCAGCAACGCCGCGGGAACCGCCGTCACGACCATGCCCGCCCCTACGAGCGTCTGCTGCACACCAAACGTCGCCGCCAGCCAAGGGGCAATCGCCAGCGGGGCCACGCCGGCGAACATGTTGCCAAAACCCATGACCGAGTTGACGCGACCGAGCTGCCCGAGCGGGGCCGTCGTTTGCACGATCGTGTTGTGGAGCGGGTTGACGACGCCCCAGGCCACGCCCAGGGCAATCTGGCCGACAAGGGCTACTCCCACGTACGGTGTCCCCACATAGAGCAAACTTCCCAGGCCCACGGACATAAGCGCCACGAGCAGCGTTTTAAGGTTGACCAGGTGCGGTGGCAAGCGGAGCGCGAGGACGGCGCCCAGCACCGCGCCTACACCGCTGGCCGACGAGAGCCAGCCCATCCACTCAACACCGACGCGCAGGACATCGCGGTAGAAGAACGACTCCAGCGGATCGAAGGCACCGTAGCCAAAGTTCGAGAGGAAGACGATGCAGAACAGCAAGGCGAGGATACTGTTGGTGAAGACTGTCTTGATGCTTGTCGCGAAGGTGACGCGGACGAACGTGCTGGGGTTGGAGCTATGGCTGGCAGTGATTGCCGTTGTACTGCTGTCCGCGGGAGTACTTTCACGCGCGGCGACGCGAACTGCTTGCGGTCTAAAGCCCCAGCCGGCAATGAACGCCAGTACGGTAAAAATCATCATGAGCACAAACACCGCGCGTGACGATGTAGCCGCCGCGACAAAGCCGCCCAGCGTGGGGCCGACGATAATGCTCACGTTGGAGAACATGGTTATGGCGGAGTTGATGTCTTTGAGCTCGCCGGGGTCGTCGGTGAGATACGCCGGATAGGACGTGGCGATGGGCTGGGCGAATCCCATCACAAAGCCCAGGAGTACCGCGCCGGCAAGGACTGTTCCGGTCGCGCTGCCAAAGGCGAGGATTGCCGCGCCGGTTGCCAGCGTGCCGAAGATACTCGCCCGGAAATGCCGGCACGGACCCCAAGCGTCAAGCGCCGCTCCACCCGCAAAGGATCCCAGGATCACGAAGACGTTCATAAAAAGGACAGCCAGCGATGTCGCCACGACCGAGGCATCGTCCGCATAGGTGAGCGTTCCGATGACGCCGATAAAGTAGCTGATCTGAAAACCGGTGTAGATGAGAAAGCGCATTGCCACCAGGTGCTTAGCCTGCGCGGACAACGAAGGGTGAGGTTTTGAGAGAAGAGATACGAGCACGGAGACTCCTCGTTTCATACGAATACAGGCGGTGGACATTCGCCGCCGTCTGTCAAATCAATCTATCCGCATGAAACATTAAGGACGCATCAGGACCCTTCTCTCCGTTTTTCGCCCGTCATGAACTACTTGGTAGATTGTAAGGCATGTCACAAAAATCTACCAAAGCAAAAACCGCCACAAAGGTGTCTGGCCCCTTTGTGGTGGAAATGACGTTTGCCCAGATAGAACCTGCCAAAATAAACCTGTCCCTTTTTGGCAGGTTCAGCGCCAAGCCTTAAAGGTGGTCTTGGATAAGGTCGCAGATGGCGCGGGCGTCGTTGATGTTGATGGCTCGGGTCGCAAAGCCTGCGTCGAAGGCCTGACGTGCCAGGGCTTCGTTGCAGGCAAGGGCCAGCGTGCGGCCGTCGACCAGGTCGAGCGAGCTCTTGCCGCGCAGACGGTCGACACCGGAGCGCGCGACCACGATGTTGTCGAAGCCCTCGGTCTTGTAGCCCTCGATGATCACCACGTCGACATCGTTGTAACGCGACAGCAGCTCGCGCGCGGGCATCTCGTCCTCCTCGCGCGTGTCGGCGTACTCCGCCCAGCGCGTGGCGCAGATGAGGCCCACGTGCTTGGATCCGGCCTGGTGATGGCGCCAGGTGTCCTTAGCGGGCACGTCGATATCAAAGCCGTGGTGCCCGTGATGCTTGAGCGATCCCACGCGCAGGCCGCGACGGGTGAGCTCGGCGATAACCTTCTCGACGAGCGTGGTCTTGCCCGAGTTTTGGTAGCCGATAAACGCAATCGCGGGGACGGCCGGTGTCGGAGCTGCGGGCGCGACGGCGACGGGTGCGCTCGCGGGTGCGGCACCGTCAGTGGCCACGGCCTCAACAGCAGCAGCCTGACACTCTGCGCGGTCCCATACGCCCGAGCGGCCGCCCTCCTTGTGCAACAGGCGCACGTCGACGATCTCCATGCCGCGATCAACCGCCTTGCACATGTCGTAGATCGTTAGACACGCGGCACTCGCGCCAGTCAGCGCCTCCATCTCGATACCCGTCTTGCCCGTCGCGCCGGCCGTAACCAGTACGTGAAAGCCAACCTGCCCGTCCGCGCGCGCCGGCGCCCAGCCCTCGGGCACGTCCTCGGCCGGCGTCCCCGCCGGAGCGATGGGCGCAATGTCGCACTTGCTCTTGGTAATGGGCAACGGATGGCACATGGGAATGATGTCGCTCGTGCGTTTGATGGCCATGATGCCCGCCACGCGCGCGCAGGCAAGCACGTCGCCCTTTTTGGCGCGGTCCTGCAGCACCATGGCCTGTGTCTCGGGATGCATGAGGATGGTGCCCTCGGCGATGGCGATGCGATGGGTCTCGGCCTTGTCGGACACGTCGACCATGCGCACCTCGCCCTTGGCGTCCACGTGCGTCAGCTCGTCGCGACGGGCGTCGCGGGCGGGCTCGGTGGCAGCGCTGGCAGTCGACTGCGCGCCTGCAACGGCATCGCTGGCCGCAGCCGTGACTTTGTGGGCAGACATCGCGGCCCTGCGAGCGGCCTTGGTGGCATCGGCGTACCTGCTCTTGGCCATATGATCATCCTCCGATTTGGGACATAAATCGTTGCGTGCCCTCAATTATCGCGTGTTCCTGCGGTTTGTGGGCCACGGCATCGCGCCAAATCGAAAGTACCTGCATATCATCACCACGGCGCAGCGCCTCACGCACCGAATACTCGGCATCGCTGAACAGGCACGGACGCACGTTGCCATCGGCCGTCAGGCGCAGACGGTTGCAATTCGCACAAAAATGGTTGGACATGGCGCTAATGAAGCCGACCGTCCCCGCCGCGCCCGGAAAGTGCCAATAGCGCGCAGGGCCCGCGCCGGCAGGAGCGTCGTTGATGTCGAGCGGCTCGAGCTCGCCCAGTCCCGCCGCGGCGGCCCCGGCATTGATGCGCGCCCGTAACTCGTCGCTCGGCACGGTATCGCTCGCGTCCCACAGCTCGGGATTGAGCGTGGGCGCATGCGGGTCCACAGCGCAATGCGAGCTCGTGCGCTCGTCGCCGATGGGCATGTATTCGATAAAGCGCAGGTGGATGGGGCGGTCGAGCGTGAGCCGCGCGAGGGCCGCCACATCCTGGTTGAGCCGGCGCACAACAACGCAGTTGACCTTAACGGGCTCAAAGCCCCAAGCCAACGCCGCGTCGATGCCAGCCATGGTCTGTTCGAGTCGACCCAGGCGCGTGATCTTTCCAAAGAGCGTGGGGTCGAGCGTGTCGAGCGAGATGTTGACGCGGTTAAGCCCAGCATCTTTGAGCCGCGGCGCCAGCTTGGGTAGCAGGGCGCCGTTGGTGGTGAGCGAGATGTCCTCGATCTGCGGAATCGCACGGATGTCACGAATGAGCGGGATGATACGGCGGCTGACCAGCGGCTCACCGCCCGTCAGGCGTACGCGGCGAATGCCCTCCCTCGCCACCAGGCGCACAAAGCGGGCGATTTCCTCGGCGCTGAGCAGCTCGTCGTGTGCGCGGGGCGCCACGCCATCGGCCGGCATGCAGTAAATGCAGCGGAAATTGCACTTGTCGGTGACGGCAATGCGCAGGTAGTTGATATCGCGGCCAAAGCCGTCATGTTGCACGTGCCCGTCCACGCAGCCCTCCCCTCACGCGGCGTTTTATTCTTCGGAAAACATAATACCCCACGAGAGAATCACGCCGACACCCGTACGACAGGACAGGGCGCTTCGAGCAGGACGGACTTTCCAAGCCCATCCTCAGCATACAAACCATCGCAACATTCGTCACTTTTCCCGTTTTCGGCGAAAAACGTCGAATGTTGTGATGGTCTGCCTACCCACGGCACCCCGTAGAAGGACCAAAGCGCCCCTAAAGGCCGCCGTCCCAGTGCCGAATCACGAATTCTCGCAGGTCGTTCTGACGTTTCTGAAACACCTCGCTTCGGTCGCACTTGAGACCCATAGCGAGCGCGATGGCATTCATCGCCCGGTGCAATTGCAGCTGATGGGCAAACTGAGTCCCGGTGAGGACGATCATCCTAAAGCCCAGCGCGCTCAGCACGGTCATACGCTCCGCATCCGACGCGCTGCGCTGTTTATCAAGATGGTCCGAACCGTTGTATTCAATCCCCGTACCGCTTGCAGGCGCATATACGTCGATCTCGAAATACCCGGCCTTTGCGAGATATTTGAACTCGTTGGGAACATCGACCCGATGGTTGAGCTCGATCTTGGCGTATCCAAGCCCTCCCTGGGAACGCTTTGCCACGACCATGATTGCGGTGGCCGTCTCCATGGGCGACCGCGCGCCATCGTGCACGCGCTTGAGCACGGCGGCCGCGCGTACAGCCCCCTGACGAGATCGGTTCTCATTGCAATAAGCAATCAAGTCGGCAACGGTATACCTCTGCCCCATCTCGATATAATCGCCTGCCGACAGATGATTCAAATGGTATCGGGCGCAGATTTCGTAGCCATATTCCAGCTGCTCGGGCTCGCTCATCCACGAACCCGCTTGGACAAAGCACATGACCTCATCAACCACTAGAAGGCCCTCTGCCACCTCGATAAGATGGCCTGGAGGCACCGGCGCCCCAAACACGTGGCACCTAAATCCAGCCGGCGTCGAGCGCTCAAAATCGAAGTTGACGAGCGTGTCGACATGATCGAGCTCTTCTCGTGGAATACCGAGCGAAACCAGATAGTCGGTAACAATCCCGACGGCCGTTGAAGCCCTCAGCCCCTTGGCATCGAGTCCCAATTTGGGCAGGTTCGCGGTCAGCTCCGCCTCGTTGGCAAGCGAGTCCTCATCGTATAGGCTGCCTGCTCGCGAGAGCGGCTCGGACGGGCGCGACACGTTGTGGTACAGCCAGGCAGTCTTATGGGACAGGACGATCGGCAGGTCCATAAGCCCTCCAATGGAGTCGGATAACCAACCTTATTCCCCTGCCCACGGGTCCGCACACCTTCGTGCGCAAGAAAGCGATTCCACCCGGTCGAATGTTGTGATGGTTTGAGGCGAGGTGAGGGGCACGGAGGGATCAAAGCATCGTGCTCGAACGGGTTAATCCAGCTCTTTTAACCCGTGTGCCAGCTGCCAGTACTCGCCGTGCTGGGCGAGCAGTTCTTCGTGCGTGCCGCGCTCGATGATGCGGCCGCGTTCGAGGACCATGATGGCGTCGGCGTCGCGGACGGTGGACAGGCGGTGCGCGATCATAAACGTGGTGCGTCCGCGCATGATGCGGTCCATACCGCGTTCGATGAGCTTTTCGGTACGCGTGTCAATGGAGCTCGTGGCCTCGTCCAGGATGAGCACCGGCGGATCGGCGACGGCCACGCGCGCGATGGCGAGCAGCTGACGCTGACCCTGCGACAGGTTGGCGCCGTCGGCCGTGACCGGTGTGTCGTAGCCCCGCGGCAGGCGGCGGATAAACGAGTCGGCGCAGGCGGCCTCGGCAGCGGCGCGCACCTCCTCGTCGGTCGCGTCGAGCTTGCCAAAGCGGATGTTCTGCGCAATGGTGCCGCTAAACAGGTGCGTGTCCTGCAGCACAATGCCGAGCGACCCGCGCAGGCTGGCCTTGGCAATGTGCTTGACGTCGATGCCGTCGTACGTGATCTCGCCGTCATCGACCTCGTAGAAGCGGTTGATGAGGTTGGTAATGGTCGTCTTGCCGGCGCCCGTGGAGCCCACAAACGCAATCTTTTGCCCCGGCTTGGCAAACAGGTTGAGGTCCGTGAGCACGCGGGCGCCCGGCACGTAGGAAAAGTCCACGGCATGGAAGCGCACGTCGCCGGCAAGCGGGACCAAGCCGCACGTGAGCTCGGTGCCGTCGGCGGCCACCGCGCGGCCCGACTCATCAACGGCTGCCACGTCATGCAGGTGCCCGTAGACGCCCACGCCCTGGCCCTCGGGAATTTTCCACGCCCACGCGGCATCGCCCGTCTGCACCAGTTCCACGCAGCCCTCGTCCACCTCGGGCTCAAGGTCCATAGCCGCAAACAGGCGCTCGGCACCGGCCAACGCGTTGAGCAAGAAGTTGCCGAGCTGCGTAAACTGGTTGATGGGCATGGCCGCCTGGCGCACAAAGACCAGGTAGCTCGCGAGCGCGCCCACGTCGGCGAGCCCCTTGATGCAGAGCATGCCGCCCGCCACGGCGACGATGGCATAGTTGACGTAGCCAATCACGACGGTCATGGGCACCATGGAGTTGGCATAGCTCACGGCGGCGGTGCCGGTGCGGCGAAGCTCGTCGTTGCGGCAGGCAAAGCCGGCGACATTCGCCGCCTCACGGTTAAAGACCTTGATGACCTTTTGACCCGAGACCATCTCTTCGATATATCCGTCCAGGTCGCCAAGCGATGCCTGCTGGGCAGCAAAGAAACGCTTAGAGCGCGCGCCCGAGTAGCGCGCATACAGCACAATGGCCGCATCGCACACGAGTGTGATAATCGTGAGCTGCCAGTTAAGGATGATGAGCATAGCCGTGGTGCCCACAACCTGAATGGCGGCCTGAATCACGTTGGCAAAGCTGTTGTTGAGCGCCTCGGAGACGGTGTCGACGTCGTTGGTGAAAAAGCTCATGATGTCACCCGAGCGCGTGCCGTCAAAATAACTGAGCGGCAACGTCTGGATGTGCGCGAACAGGTCGCGGCGAATATCGGACACCACGCGTTGGGCCGCACGCACCATGATCTGTGAGTAGCCCAGGGCCGAGAGCACGCCCGCGGCGTAGATGATCGCCGTCAGGATGACCTGCCTGGCAAGCAGTTCCTCCCCGCCCGTGGCCAAACCGTTAACGATGGGGCGCACCATGTAGGTGCCGGCGAGGCTCGCGATGGCGGCGACGGAGGCGAGCACGCCCACCGCGAGCAACGAGAACTTGGCATGCCCCATGTAGGAGAGCAGGCGGCGCACCGTGCGCTTGAGGTCGGCCGGGCGTGCTTGGGCTGCGGTCTTAGGCATGGCGCTCACCCCCTTCCAAGGGTGATCCGCATGCGACAGAGGAAAATGGATCATTCGCGCAGCCACCGTCGTTGCCATCGCCGGCGTCCGCGTTCCCCGCAAACTCCATCTGCGAGGCGTAAATCTCCTGGTATATGTTGTCGCCCGCCAGCAGTTCCTCGTGCGTGCCCACGCCGTGGACACGACCGTCGTCCAGCACCACAATGCGATCGGCATCCATGACACTCGCGATGCGCTGGGCGATGATGAGCACGGTCGTATCGGGAATCCGAGCGATGTGCTCGCGAATCTTAGCGTCGGTCGCCATATCGACCGCGCTGGTGGAGTCATCAAAAATGAGCACGCGCGGGTGCTTGAGCAGCGTGCGCGCGATGCACAGGCGTTGCTTCTGGCCACCCGAGACACCGGCGCCGCCTTGGCCCAACTCGCCGTCCAGCCCGCCGATGCGATCGAGGAACTCGTCCACGCACGCCGCGCGGCAAGCCGCGAGGAGCTCATCGTCCGACGCCTGCGGATTGCCCCACTGCAGATTCTCGCGCACGGTGCCCGTAAACAGCACGTTCTTTTGCAGCACAATGCCCACGGCGTCGCGTAGGGTCGCGAGGTCGTAGTCGCGCACGTCGTGTCCGCCCACAAGCACGGTGCCCTCAGTGGCGTCGTACAGGCGCGCAATCAGCTGCACAAGCGAACTCTTGCCCGAGCCCGTGCCGCCGAGGATGCCCACCGTCGAGCCGCTCTCGATGCGAAGTTCGATATGCTCGAGCACATCCTCGGCAGCATCCGCGCGGTATTTAAACGACACGTCGCGAAACTCGATACTGCCGTCCGTTGGCGCCGCAGTCGCGAGGTCCCCCGCAGGATTGGCGATAAAGGGCTCTTCATCGAGCACCTCTGCGATACGGCCCACGCTCGTGAGAGCGCGTGTGAGCAGCAAAAACACGTTGGAAATCATCATGAGCGAGTTCATGATCAGCAGCACGTAGCTCATAAAGCCCGTGAGAGAGCCTACACCCAACTTGCCGGCGAAAATCATGCGGCCGCCAATCCACAGGATGGAGAGCGCAGCCACGTACATCGACAGCTGAAACACCGGCAGGTTGAGCACCGCGCTGCCAAAGGTCTTTGTCGCAGTGCGCGCGAGCTCGGTATTGACGGTGTCGAACTTGGCCTCCTCGTGCTCGGTACGAACGTAGGCCTTGACGGCACGCACGGCGGTGAGGTCTTCCTGTACCACGCCGTTGAGGTGGTCCATCGAGGTCTGGAGTTGGCGGTAGAGCGGGCTCACGCGATAGGTGATGACGCCCAGCACGATTGCCAGCACGGGCAAGATGATCGCAAAGACGGTGGCGAGCGGGCGCGACAGCATCAGCGCGTAGATAAGGCCGACGATAAGCGTCACCGGGCCGCGCACCATAGGGCGAAAGCCGTTGCCCACAGCATTTTGGATAACGGTGATGTCCGTGGTCATGCGGGTGACGAGCGAGCTGGCGTCGTAGTTGTCCAGGTTACCAAAAGCGAGCGTCTGAATCTTTTTGTACTCGGCCTCGCGCAGGTTAGCGCCTAGGCCCGAGGCAACGCGGGCGGACGTGCGGGCATAACCCAAGCCCAGTACCAGCGAAAGCGCAGCGCACACCAACATGTACGCGCCCTGCAGCAGCATGTAGTTGATATCACCCGCAGGCACGCCCACATCGATGATGTTGGCCATGATGACCGGGATAAACAGCTCGAGCACCGTCTCGACCGACACAAAGAACACGCCGAGGATGGCATCGCGACGGTATGTCCCTAGATAGGAAAACAGTATTTTGAGATTGCGCACGCAGGTTCAACCCCCATCAAACGTTGTTCGCAAACGCACGTATTATTGCGCGCCGAATAATGGTGTCAAGTATTCCGAAATCGTTTTCTGCAAGGTTAGCGCCGGCGGCGAGTTCTCGTGATGTGTGTCCATATTCACTTGGAATAATGGTGCGCGAGACTTTTTCGCTCCGGCGTCATCACAAACCTTGACTCTACAATCGTTGTAGGGTTTTCACTACACTGGTACGTAAACAAACCCAGCCAGAAAGTGCCCCGCCCATGGAACACGACCTCACACGCGGCAATGTCCTTAAGACCATCGCGGTCTTTGCCCTGCCCTATATGCTCTCGTACTTTTTGCAGATGCTCTACGGCATGGCCGACCTGTACATGATGGGGCAGTTTAGCGGCGCCGCCGGCATCACCGCCGTGGGCAATGGCGCGCAGACGCTCTATATCATTACCGTGACGCTCGTGGGCTTGGCCATGGGAACGACGGTTATCGTCGGCCACGCCGTGGGTTCGCGCCGGTTTGACCGCGCCGAGACCGCCATCGGCAACACCATTACGCTCTTTATGGGTGTCTCGGTGGTGCTGGCCGCTGTCCTGCTCGCACTGTGCCCGCAGGTTGTAGCGCTCATTGGCACGCCGCCCGAGGCGGTCGAAGGCACCGCCGCCTACCTGCGTATCTGCTTTGTCGGCATTCCCTTTATCGCCGCGTACAATATCCTCTCGGCCATCTTTCGCGGGCTGGGCGATTCGCGCTCGCCTATGTACGTGATCGGCGTGGCGTGCATCATTAACATCGCGCTCGATTTTCTGTTTATCGGGCACATGGGGCTCGGCCCCGTGGGCGCGGCGCTCGGCACGGTAACCGCCCAGACGGCCAGCGTTGCCCTCGCACTCGTGTGGCTCAAGAGCCGCCGCACGAACATCCACGTTAAGCGCAGCGACCTGCGCCCCCAGCCCGAGGTGCTCGGCAGCATTCTTAAGATCGGCGTGCCCGTGGCCGTGCAGGACGGCTGCATCCAGGTGGCGTTTATGTTCATCACCGTCATTGCCAACCACCGAGGGCTCGTCGACGCCGCCGCCGTGGGCCTGGTCGAGAAGATGATCAGCTTTTTGTTCATTGTGCCGAGTTCCATGGGTGCCACCGTCAGCGCGCTCACGGCGCAAAACGCCGGCGCGGGCAAGGGCGACCGCGCATGTCAGGTGCTTAAAGACGCCATGACGATCTCGGTGGTGTACGGCTGCCTGATCACGGTGCTGATGTGGCTGGTGGCGCCGGCGTTTATCGGCTTTTTTGCCAAGGACTCTGCGGTGGTCGCGGCCGGCACCGGCTATATGCGCAGCTATATTTTCGACGCGATTTTTGCCGGCATCCACATTTGCTTTAGCGGCTTTTTCGCTGCGTATGGCAAGAGCTACATCGGCTTTGCGCACAACGTGCTGGCCGTGGCGCTCATTCGCGTGCCGGGCGCGTGGCTGCTGTCGAACGCCTATTCCGACACGCTGTTTCCCATGGGCATCGCTTCGCCGTGCGGGTCGATTCTGTCGGCAGTCATCTGTGTTGTCGCGTTTACCGTGCTCAACCGGCGCGGGGCTTTTGACAAGTTGGCAGCGTAGCGGGGCGACGCGAAATCGCCCTGATCGACGACATCATCAGCGACGACCCCGCGACCTACGTGGCGCAGATCACGGTGCCCGTTGCCCCGTTCAGATAAGAACTGCCTAGATAACGTTCGGCTGAAGGCAGAATCTTGACGTTATAGGCCATATTTTGCCTCAAGGTCATCGAGAGCCTCAAAGGCATTACGCGCCATGCCAGCAGCACGCTCCCGCTCGGCCACAGCTATACGAGCCATCAGACGAGCCTTAGCCTGTTCCTGAACCATGAAGTCATAGTCTTCAGATCGAAGTACAACAAATTTGCTATAGCCGTTTTTTGTAACAGTCACTGGACCAGGAGCCTCCCAACAAGCTCGCCAAACGCCGGGGACAATCCCCAATATGGCGGTTTTACTCCTCCGGAATCGGAAACGCACGGATGAACTCTGCAGGCGAGAAGGTCTTGATGGTCGAGCGCACAAAAGCGGCGCGGTCACGCGTGATGATAAAGTCCACGCCGGCACGCTCGGCCATCGCACGGATACAGCCGTCCTCAAAGTCCGGTTCATCGGAATAGGCGGAGGTAAAACAAGCTTCTTGGTCGAGAGGCTCTACCGAGTAGCTCTTAAGGCAGTCGCGCACTACCTCGCGCCCGCGCGCCTCGCCGGCCTGTTTGGTGAGAATGTAGTACGCGTCCTTGAGAGAGCAGGCCGAAACAACGCCTTCGATAAGCCCCACGTCGACGAGCCCCTTGATCGTTTGCGCCGCTGCGTGCTCCGGCCGGCCCGGAAGCACGCAATCGAGCAGAAAATTGGTATCGAGAAATGCCCTCATAGGTAGCGCTCCCTCGCGACGCGCTTTTCATCTTCAACCGTCATCGTATCGAGCGGCGTTCCCTTTGGCATGTTAGCCACGATATCGAGATACTCCTGGTAGTCCTCATTCTCCGCGAGCATCTCGCGAATCTCCTTCCAGGTAATCTTGGGATGCCACATCGTACCCACGTCGCGCTTGGGCTTGTCCGAGCCGCGCGTCGGCTTTGCACCCCCGCGCTCCTGGGCAGCGTCATATTCCACTGCAACCGGGCCTTGATAGTCGAGCGGTACGATCTTGAACAACGGCTTGCTCCGCTTGAAGACCACAACCTCTTCGCCCTCATTGGCAACCCTTTCGGCCACCTGCGTAAGGTTTTGGCGCAGCTCCGAAAACGCGACGGTAACCATAACTGCTCCTCTCAACATATATCTTCACTGCTAAGTATACACGTTAATGTTAATATTAAAGTGTATAAAACTCATCACAATGGGGCAGCCCTGTTGTGGGACCTCACTGCGGGGCCCCTTTGCTTTGTATGAATCTTCTATCGCTCCGGAACGACACCGCTCCGCAGGGTCACCCTCAGCAACCTACATGACGCAGATCACGGTACCGGTTGCCCCGTCCAAATAAGAACCGCCCGGAAGGCATCATGCTTTCCGGGCGGTTCTTCAATTAGGCTATCGATGCGCTAAGCCTGGGGCACCTCACCAGTAGCCAAGATCTGCTCGAGGGCATCCTCGTCCAGCACGGGCACGCCCAGCTGCTCGGCCTTGGTGAGCTTGGAGCCCGCTTTGGGGCCGGCGACCAGATAGCTCGTCTTCTTTGACACACTGCCCGAAACCTTGGCGCCGAGCACCTTGAGCGCCGCGCCTGCCTCGTCGCGCGTGCGGTTGACGAGCGTGCCGGTGAGCACGAAGGTCAGACCCGCGAGCGGCTGTGCGTCGGCGAGCTCGCCTGCCACGCCAGCGTCGGCTGCGGCTTGCGCATGAGCGGCGCCCAAGTCGACCTCGAGCGACAGGCCCGCCTGGCGCAGGCGCTCCAGCACGGCAAGGTTCTCGGGCACGGCCAGGAACTGCTTGACGCTCGCCGCAATCTTGGGACCGATGCCCTCGCACTCGGCGATGTCCTCTTCGCTCGCCAAGATAAGCTTGTCAATCGATAGGAATCGCTCGGCGATAACCTCGCCCACGCTCTTGCCCACGTGGCGGATACCCAGGGCAAACAGCACGCGACCGAGCGACTGGCTCTTGGACTTGTTGAGCTCGGCGATGATTTTCTCGGCCGTCTTGAGGCCTACCGGAATGGGGTCGCCCTTCTTGACGCCCTTTTTGCTGTTGGAGCTAGCGTACACGCGCCCCGTGTCCAAGCCGGCGATATCGTCGACCGTAAGCTGGTAGAAGTCTGCGACATCGTGGATCAGGCCGGCGGCGATCATCTTGTCGACGATCTCGTCGCCCAGGCCGTCGACGTCCATGCAGCCGCGGCTCACCCAGTGGAGCAGGCGCTCCTTAAGCTGCGCGGGGCAGTCGATGGACACGCAGCGGTAGGCAACCTCGCCGTCCTCGTGGACCACGGGGCTGCCGCACACGGGGCAGACCTCGGGCATCTGCCAGTCAACGCTGTCGGCCGGGCGCTTGTCGAGCACCGGACCCACGACCTCGGGGATCACGTCACCCGCCTTGTGCACGATGATGGTGTCGCCCTCGCGCACGTTTTTGCGGCGAATCTCGTCGATGTTGTGCAGCGTGGCGCGCGCGATGGTGGAGCCGGCAACCGTCACCGGGTCGAACTCGGCGACCGGCGTGAGCACACCGGTGCGGCCCACCTGGATGCGAATTTCGCGCAGGACGGTCTGCTTTTCCTCGGGCGGGAACTTAAAGGCAATGGCCCAGCGCGGCGCGCGGGCGGTAAAGCCCAGGTCGAGCTGCTGTTGGAAGCTATCGACCTTTACGACCACGCCGTCGATGTCGTAGTCCAGGTCACCGCGGTGCTCGAGGGCCTGGGCGCAGAACTCGTGGACCTCGGCCGGCGTGGCGCAGCGTGCCACGTTGGGGTTGACGCTAAAGCCGGCGCTACGCAGCCAGTCCAGAAACTCGCGCTGGCTGTGGACGTGCAACGGGTCGGTATCGGCGATGGCGTAGATAAAGGTGGCCAGATCGCGGCGTGCTGTGACCTTGGGATCCTTTTGGCGCAGGCTGCCGGCGGCGGCGTTGCGCGGGTTGGCGAAGGGGTCGCGGCCCTCGGCATCGGCCTCGTCGTTCAGACGAACAAAGCTGCCCTTGGGCATATAGACCTCGCCGCGCACCTCAATGGAGCGCTCGCGGTCGGCGCCCATGTGGGCGAGCGCCGGCTCGGACAGGTGCATGGGCACATCCTTGATGGTACGGACGTTGAGCGACACGTCCTCGCCCGTGGTGCCATCGCCACGTGTGGCCGCGCGTACGAAGGCGCCGTTTTGGTAAGTAAGCGCCACGCCCAGACCGTCGATCTTAAGCTCGCAGGTATAGGTGACGCTACCGGCACCGAGCGCATCCTCGGTGCGCTGGAGCCACGCGTCGAGTTCGTCCAGATCCATGGCGTCGTCCATGGAATACATGCGTGCCATGTGCGTGACCGGCGTAAACTGCTCGCTCACGTAGCCGCCCACACGCTGGGTGTAGCTGTCGGGTGTCACCAGGTCGGGGTAGTTGGCCTCGATTTCCTGCAGCTCAACGAGCATTTTGTCAAAGGCGGCGTCCGTAATCTCGGGCGCATCGAGCATGTAGTAGCGATAGGCGTGGTAATCGAGCTCGTGGCGCAGCTCGGCCGCACGCGCTGCCGCCTGGGCACGGGCATCGGTCGGTGCGGCGGCTTCCGCGGTCGTGGGCGTTTCGGTATCGATGTCCACGCCGTCACCAAACAGGCTCGATTGCTCCATAGCGGCACTCCTTCGCTCGATTTCAAACGGATACAAGAGTACCACCGGTCACCATGGGGCCGAATAGCCCTTTCGAACCGCACCGAATCGGCAGCCACCAGACCGGGGTGGATCGCGCAATCAAACCATGCTCTTATCAGCTCTAAATGATCCGTTTTCCTCCGTCCCCAACGGATCAATAAGAAAAGAGGGGCTGTCCCACACTTGGCGGGACAGCCCCTCTGGCTTCGGCATATGCGAAACGGCTCGCTAGTAGCCCTGGCCGTAGCCTTGACCCTGGCCCTGGCCCTGCTGGCCTAGCAGCTCCTCCAGGTACTGGCGCAGCTGCTCGTCGGTAATACCGCCGTTGCCGGTGTCGGTCGAACTGTCGTCCTGCTGCTGGTTCTGCAGCTCTTCATCGGAGCCCAGCTCGACGGTGACCTTCTTCTCTTCCTTGCCGCGCATAAGCGTGATCTCGACCTTCTCGCCCACCTCGTAGCTGCGCAGTGCGATGATCAGGCCATCGGCGCTCGTGATCTCGTCGTCGCCCAGCTTGGTAATGACATCACCCTTTTGGATACCAGCCTTGGCGGCAGGACCGTCCTCGACGACGCTCGCCACATACGCGCCGCTATCGGTGCTCAGCTTGTTGGTGCGGGCGTTGAGCGCGTTGACGCTCGAAAGCGTAGCGCCCATGTACGGATGCACCGGCGTCTTGCCGTCGATGATCTGGTCGGCAATGTTCTTGGCGTAGTTGACCGGAATGGCAAAGCCCACGCCCGAGCTGGAGCCCGAGTAGCTCTCGATGAGCGAGTTGATACCCACAAGCTCGCCATTGTCGTTGACGAGCGCGCCACCGGAGTTACCCGGGTTGATGGCGGCATCGGTCTGGATCATGTTGGCGTAGATGGTGTTGCCACTGGTAGAGCTCATGGCCGTGGAGCGATACAGCGCCGACACGATACCCGTGGAGACGGACTGCTCGTTGCCGAACGGCGAGCCGATCGCCATGACCCACTCGCCCACATTGAGCTTGGAGGAATCACCAATCTCGATCGGCGTGAGCTTGGAGGCATCGGCATCCTTGAGCTTGATGACGGCCAGGTCGCTCGAGGCGTCGTTGCCCACGAACTCGGCCTCGTAGGTGGTGCCGTCGTCCATGGTCACCACGTACTGGTCATAGCCATCGACCACGTGGTTATTGGTGAGGATGTGGCCCTCGGTATCGAGCACCACGCCCGAGCCGACGCTGCCCGAACTGTCCGACTCGTCGGCAGACTGCGAAAGCGAGCCATTTTGGCTGCCGCTCGAAGTGGCGGTGATGGAAACGACGGAGGGCAATGCCTTGGCAGAAACGGCCTCGGCCAGCGTGGTGTCCTCGGAGTCAATGGTGATCTTTTGCGTCGACGAACCCGAAGCACCCGCCGTCACGGCATTCTTGCCGCCACCGATATCGAGCGTGCCGCTCATAATGAGCGCAATGACCAGCAGGGCTCCGCAGGCACAGCCGGCAAGCGCCGTAATAAAGATCGGCAGCTTTTTGGTCTTGGTCTTGACCACCGTGTGCTTGTTCACGACCTGCTGGCCACCCAGCGGCTTGCCGGTCTGCGTGTCGTAGGCCTGCACGTAGGGAATGTTACTGCCGGCAGGCGTCGACTCCACCTGCACACGCGGCTGCTGCTGGGTCTCGCCGGCGTTGCCCGCATCCTGGGGACGCTGGGAATCGTACTCGCTCATGGCTGCGATCCTTTCGTCAAATAACCAAAGGCCCGCCAAACATGTGGCGGGCCATCATTGTTCACGTTGAGTTGTACCCCAAGCTGGGCAGTCCCGAGCACTAGATGCCAAGATTTCAGCTTTGCTTAAGTAATGACATGCTATTAAGCCAATTCGTTTTATGCCGTCATGTCTATTCGATATAACAGTCGATAGCAAAACTATATGTTGAATCGTTAATAAAGTCCGTAATCGTCGCACCCATGCCTGATCCGCACGTCCACTTATCTTTCTCCGCGTCGTATGGCGTTGGCCCCCACCCCGTTTCATATGATGCTTCGCTTTCCGTGAAGTTATTCATCACGTATTTATCCTTCTGCATGAGCGCGTACCAAGCGTTTGCATACATCACAAGCGGATCGGTTTGGACTATCGAGTACTTTCCGGAACGAATCTCAATTTCTGTTTTATCGTTAAAATAAGCGACCGTGAGCTCAATCTTGGCAAGCAGCGGCAACGTTTCATCTGATTCCCTCTGGATTGTTATGACATCACCGGCCATAGCGTCCGCAGACACAATTTCGCTCTCTGGCGTGAAAATAGTCTCTCTGCTTCTTGTTCGCGTTTTTTCATTACCATTTTCATCTCTGACCACCGTGTCGACCACGAGCGTCAATCGCATCCGAGCGTCCGGCAACTCCACGGCTTCTGCCATCCCAGCTCGCATCAAAATAGGAGCCCCTGCCATCAGACCTAAAAACTGCTTTCTATCAATCATTCTTCATTCCCCTTGTCTACTTTATTTGACTTTCTCAGCTGAATGGGGATACAGAACAGTCCCGTCAAGTTCCTTATCTTCCACAAAAACTAGAATCCATTTATCACCTGCTTTCAACCCTGAGACATATCCGGAACTTGACTTACGGCGCATATCGATTTTCTTACGGCAACCACTTGGCATAAGCGCCTCAAATTGCCCGTTATGAATATCCGACAGCGTCTGTACTTCAACTGAAATATGTTCGTCATCTTTTCCACCAACGACCGAGGGACTCGGTTGATAGGCCGCGACAACCAATATCCCAAGAAATGCGCAAAGAAGCCCCAGCGTTTTACGTATGCGCTTTCTATCATCTTCGCCGTCACTCTCCACAATACGTCCCTTCATGCGATATATAAATCGTTGTGTCATATGGAAGAAAACGCAGCTGATTGAACCAACCGTCCCAGACAACAAGCATATATTTCTTATCATTTGAATATGTATTATGCATAGCCACATATCCCGCAACAGCCATCGCATGAGCGTCATGGCTTGACCTGAGAGTCCCAGAAAAAATACTGAGATTTCCAGAATCTGCAGTTGCCCTGAAAGAATCCCAAGATGGATACCAAGCAAATGATGTCTCAAGCCTTTTCCCGCGCCTAGCACAGAACTCCTTAATAGCCGGGGCAGCATTTGGAGATGGAGTCCTTCCTTGGGTAAAGTAAAGGCCCGTAGCTTGATCGAATGACTTATTTGGATCGCCGGATGTTCCCGATAACTGCCAAATCTCATGATATAAGTCTGGCAATTTGAGCCGGTTTAGCGTTACATAATGGCTGCTTACCGCAAACATTGCAGACACATCGCAAGCATAGGTCCCCGTTTCTTTAA
Organism: uncultured Collinsella sp.; assembly: GCA_958445985.1. Classification (GTDB taxonomy): domain Bacteria; phylum Actinomycetota; class Coriobacteriia; order Coriobacteriales; family Coriobacteriaceae; genus Collinsella. Next base: position 63,956 of record CAUCUN010000010.1, read on the forward strand.
TAACCTCTGATTGTGTAGGCGTTATCATCCCTGAAATTGTTTTACTTGCGTCAATGACATATCCTTGCTTATACAGGTCTTTGGGCGATACGAAAACATCCTCGAACCTGCCTGGAGATCCGCTGCGGCTATTTCCCACAGAAAACACCGCTGTTGACCGGCATCCCTTCTCATCTAAAACAACGTTATTATCCAGATCTGCAATACCAAAAGACAGCTCGTCAAATTTCAAAGCAACGATGTCATCTTGGGATGCGAGAAGAGCTATTTCATCGCTTGTATTCTCAATGGGCATAGGGGCGTTCGGAGCCAAGCAGTATTCGCTGATCCACCAAGATCGCTCTGAATCAAATACGACGTAGCCATAGTTAACGTCATCCCGCTTCGCGCGAACGATATACCCGATTGATTCCCCATCGGAATTCACCATTTTTACTGGGTCACAAGCGGTCACCGGCTCATCCGATACGTCATCAAAGAAAGCTTGCGCTTGCTCCACAGCTATTTGCGGTGTGACACGAACCAAGTCGTCGTCTCCAAAAACCAACCTTGGAGACATCAGGGCGGCAAGCAATACTATGAATCCGACAATCACCTTTCTCGAATAACGCATTTCTTCCTCCATCCGTGCAGTAGGGAGATACGGTAACTAAATGATATTCGTGAGATAGTGCTATACGTTTGATATTGTTTTTACTGACACACTTTAAATCGGTGAAAGGTCTTCTCTTCGCCCTAAACGAGAAAAGGGTACTGGAGAAATCTCCGGTACCCTCACATTCCTCTATTTACTTGCTAGTCCTTAAACAGATAGCCCACGCCGCGGACGGTGGTGATGTGTGCCGCAATCTGCGGGCCCACCTTGGAGCGAATGCGTCGGATGTGCACGTCGACGGTGCGCGTGCCGCCGCAGTACTCAAAGCCCCACACGCGGTGCAGCAGCACCTCACGGCTGTAGGCGCGGTTGGGATGCGTCGCCAAAAAGCTCAGCAGCGAGTACTCCATCAGCGTCAGATCGATGGGCTCGCCATCGAGCGTCACCTGGTAGGTAGCCAGGTTGATCTCGAGGTTATCGATGTTGAGCACATCGTCGGCGGTAACGGTCTCCTCCTCGCCCATCAAGCGCTGCGCGCGAGCCTTGAGCTCGTTGGGCGTCGCCGTGGGGCACACAAAGTCGGCATGCGCGTGATTGGGCAGGCGCAGGGTGCCGAGCGCCTCATCGTCGACGATCACCAACATGGGGACGCCGCCGCGATCGTCGAGCCATTTGGCAATCTGATCGATGCGGTCGCTGCGGATGCCATCGGAATCGAGAATCAGCAGGTCAAAGTCGTGCGCCGCAGTCGGCGAATCGGGGGTGGCCAGGCTCACCTCGACACCCAGGGTGGTCGTCAAGCTGCGGGCAAACTCGTGGAAGCGCGTCGTGCGCGCCATGAACAGGGCACTCTTTTCGGACATATCGGCCTCCAAAGAAATGAGCTCAATCGTACTGGAACAAGCCAGCGCGATTAGGAGTTCGCCAGATAATGCTTAATCTCCCACTCGGTGATCGTGGACTCAAACTTATGCCACTCGTCGCGCTTCTTTTTAAGGAAGAAACTGTGGATGTGCTCGCCGAGGGCATCCTTCATAAACTGCGAGTCCTCAAACACGTCGAGCGCCTCTTTGAGCGAGCGCGGCAGCGGCGTGTAGCCGGCCTCGACCATCTGACGGTCGGTGAGCTTGAGCGTCTCGGCCGTTGCCTCGGGCGGGAGTTCCAGCTTGCGCTCGATGCCGTCCAGACCAGCCGCCAGCGTGACGGCGTTGACCAGGTACGGGTTGGCCATGGGGTCGGGGCTACGAAGCTCGATGCGCGTGGACAGCTGCTTGCCGGGCTTGTAGACCGGGATGCGGACCATGCTCGCGCGGTTGCGCAGGCCCCACGTGGCGTACTGCGGCACGGAATCGCCGCCCGTGGTGATGCGCTTGTACGAGTTGACCGTGGGGTTAGTGATAGCGCTGATCTCGCGCGCGTGTGCCAGAATGCCGGCCATGTAGTGCTTGGCGATATCGGAGAGGTGATACTTCTCGTCGTCCTCGCCCCAAAAGACGTTGTTGCCGTCGTGGTCGAATAGCGACTGGCACAGGAACATAGCGCTGCCGTCCTCGCCCGCCAGCGGCTTGGGCATAAAGGAGGCGTGGCACCCGCTCTCGTAAGCCTGCTGCTTAATGATGAGTTTGGCCGTGGTGATGGCGTCGGACATGCTCAGGGCCTCGGCGTGGCGCAGGCTCATGCCGTGCTGCGAGCGACCGGCGGCGTGGAAGGTGTACTCCACGGGCACGGACATCTTCTCGAGCGTAAGGACCGTGTTGCGGCGCAGGTCGCGGGCGGCATCGCTCACCGAAAGATCGAAGTAGCCCACGTTGTCGAGCGGCTCGGGCGTGTGCTCGTCGGGGAAGTAGTAATACTCCAGCTCGGCGCCCACGTTGAGCAGATAGCCAGCCTTCTCGGCCTTGCGGAACATGCGGCGCAGGGCATCGCGTGGATCGCCGGCAAAGGGCTTGCAATCGGGAGTGCACACGTCGCAGAACACGCGGGCGACGCCGTTGTGGCTCGGGCGCCACGGCAGGATCTGGAAGGTCGAAGCATCGGGAAACGCCAGCATGTCGGCTTCCTCGGGCGTGGCAAAGCCCTCGATGGCGGAGCCGTCAAAGCCAATACCCTCCTCAAAAGCGACCTCGAGGTCCTCGGGGCTAATGGCAAAGTTCTTGAGGCGGCCGAGAATGTCGACAAACCACAGACGCACAAAGCGGATGTCACGCTGCTCTACGGAGCGGAGTACGTAATCGATGTTCTGCTGGTTCATGTCGCTCCCCTTTCTTTCGGGCGGGTTTCGACTGGTCTATATCGCAGATACTATCGCAGAAAAATGTTTCCGCAGGGTTAAAGCGTATCAAGCGCTCAAAAAACGTGCGCGAACAGGCAGTTGCGAACGAGCGGCTAGCGCGAGGTCGAGGCGCGGTGTTCGATGTGGCCGGGAATCTCGATGCGCTTGGGGGCGAGCTTTGCGGCCTCGCCCACGGTGGTGGTAACAACGTCGATGCGCTCGGAAAGGCGCTCGACTACGCGCTCGGCAATGGTGAGGGTGTCCTGCGCGGCCGTGGTCACGCCGCCAAAGAGCACATGGTTCCAGGGGTAGTCGTCAAACGTCGCGATCTTGAGCCCCGCCGGCAGCGAGGGTCCCAGCTGCGCTAGCGCCTCGGTCAGACGCAGGAAAACCAAGCCGTTGACAGCAATGAGGCCGAGCTTTTTACCTGCATAGCCGCGGATGGTCTCGTCCAGGCGGCCGACGCCCGTGGCGCCCCCGTCGGCCAGGGTGACGACCTCGCCGGCAAGGCCGCGTCGAGAAAGCTCATCGGCAAAGGCCTCGGCGCGCTCGCGACGCACGGGACTATCGTCGCTTGCCTCGGTGAGCAGGCACAGGCGCTCGCTGCCCGCAGCGGCCAAGGAGTCCACCAACCCGGCGACCAGCTCACGGTTGTTAGATGTCACCAGATCGACACCGCCGTCGGCAACATCGCGGTCGAGCAGCACAACGGGCAGACGTCCCGCTGCAGCGGCGATCGCCTCGTCATTGCCTCCACAGGTGTTGACGACCAGGCCGTCCACGCCAGCATCGATAAGTCTGGCGAGCGACTCGGCCTCCTTAGCGGGGTCGTTGCCGCTAATGGCCGTCATGAGCGAGCAGCCGCGCGCGGCGGCGCTGGCGGAAAGTCCTTCAAGCATGGCGCTCGAGAACGGGTTGGCGATGTCGGCCAGGATCACACCGATGAGGTTGGTACGCGAGCTGCGCAGATTGCGCGCGGCAGCACGTGGGCGATAGCCGGTGCGCTCGATGACCTCGGCGATGCGGGCGCGGGTCTCCTCGGTCATTTGCCCGGGACGGTTGTTGAGATAGCGCGAGACCGTGGCCGGGCTCACGCCCGCCTCGGCGGCAATGTCCTTGATTCTCATCTGCGCCATAGCGCACCCCGTTTCCCAATTGTCGGCGGTCTGAGCCATTTTAGGCATTTTTTAAAAATCTCGGTTGCAAAACGCTGTAGGTGAGTATACTACAACTCGAAACGAAACCGATTTCGTAAACCGATTTCGGAAAGCGTTGGCACGGAGGTGCAAAGATGTACCCTACCGTCTTGGCACCTCCGTGCCAACGCCATATCAAAGGTGTACGCACGAGCAAGAAGGAGCTGCGCGACCATGGGTAAAACGGTTCTTACCTTCGGCGAGATCATGATGAGGCTCTCGCCCAAAGATCATCTGCGCATTGAGCAGGCAACCGAGTTTGACGTCCGCTACGGTGGCGCCGAGGCCAACACCGCTCTTTCCCTGGCCTACCAAGGCGACAAGGCCGCTTACGTATCCGTTGTCCCGGCCAACCGCCTAGGCGAGTGCGCGCTGCGTTCGCTGAAGGCCTACGGCGTCGACACAACGCGCGTCGTGCGTCAGGGCGACCGTCTTGGCTCCTATGTGTTTGAGGTCGGCGCCTCGCAGCGCGGCAACGGCTGCGTCTACGACCGCAAGTTCTCTGCCATCAACATGGCCAAACGCGACGTCTTTGACTGGGACGAGATCCTCAAGGGCATCGATGTCTTCTATTTCTCCGGCGTGACCCCCGCCGTCTCCGATGAGATGGCCGCCGCCTGCAAGGAGGCACTCGCCGCCTGCCGCGCCAAGGGCATCACCACCGTGTGCGACGTGAACTATCGCGGCAAGATGTGGTCGCCCGAGAAGTCGCAGGCCACCATGAAGGAACTCCTGCCGCTCGTCGACATCTGCATCGCCAACGACGAGGATGCGCCCGCCGGCCTCGGCATGACCTGCGTCTCTGGTTCCCTTGCCCATGGCATCGAGGAGCGCGACACCTACGTCGAGATGGCCCGTCAGATCTGCGCCGAGTACGGCTGCAAAAAGGTCGCCTCGGTCGTCCGCAACATCTCTTGCGTCGAGCGCTCCATCTGGATGGGCATGCTCTTTGACGCCGAGAGCGGCGAGCACTGGTTCTCCCCTGCTCACGATGTGCACGTGCTCGAGGGTGTTGCCGCCGGCGACGCTTTCAACGCCGGCCTGGTCCACGCCCTCATCAACGACTTCGATCCGCAGGCTGCCGTCAACTACGCGATTGCGGCTTCGATCCTCAAGCTCACCATCAAGGGCGACTCCAACTTGGTGACCGCAGACGAGATCGCAGCCGTAGCATCAGCCGCCGACGGTGGCACCCGCGTCGCGCGCTAGTCCGTCTCCATTCCGCGGGCCGCAGCTTTCCAATCCCATACCCCTGCGGCCCGCTCCCCGATTCCTCCGGCCGGGCAAAACCACCAGTCCCATTCCGGTTTTGCCTGGCATTCCCTACATGACTGGTCGAGCAGCCGGTTTTGGAATTGCTTGAACCCCAAGCGGTGCCTCCGATAACCAATCCAAAATCGGCTCCTGAACAGCACATTTGGTAATCACGCGCCCATGCGCGCCACACATCGAAAGGAACATCATGTTCGATCAGTTCTACACCACGCTTGAGTCCCTGGGCATCGTGCCGGTCGTTGTGCTCGACAAGGTCGAGGACGCCGCCCCGCTCGCCCACGCCCTTATGGCAGCTGGCATGAAGTCCGCCGAGGTCACCTTCCGCACCGCCTGCGCCGCCGAGTGCATCGCCGCTATGGCCGAGGCCGAGCCCGAGATGTGCGTTGGCGCCGGCACTGTCCTGACCGTCGAGCAGGTTGAGCAGGCCCGCGCCGCCGGTGCCAAGTTCATCGTCTCCCCGGGTTACAACGAGGACGTCGTGAAGCATTGCATCGACATCGAGCTGCCCGTCCTTCCCGGCACCGTGACCCCCTCCGAGGTCACCGCAGCCGAGAACCTGGGCCTCAAGGTCACCAAGTTCTTCCCCGCGTCCCAGTATGGCGGCCTGAACACCATCAAGGCCCTCGCCGCTCCGTTTGTCGGTCACCGCTTTATGCCTACCGGCGGCGTGAGCACCGCCAACGTCGAGGAGTACCTGAGCTCCTCCGCCATCATCGCCTGCGGTGGCACCTGGATGGTCAAGCCGGCCCTGTTTGCCGACGGCGACTTCTCCAAGGTCGAGCAGATTGCCCGCGAGGCCATGGACGTCGTCAAGAAGGTCCGCGGCTAGGTTTAGCTCTCTATCGTGAAAGGGGGCGTGCCCTAGACCTCGCCCCCTTTCTTTTAAAGCGGCTCGGAAGCGCGCCGTTTCCGTCACGAACAAGAACCAAAACCGTCTTGTATGCTGATAGAACGTGACGGAAGCGACACGCCCCCGAGCCGCTTTGCCTACTCGGCTGGCAACCGCGCCCAGTTGAGCCACATCGACAAAAACCGAGCCATCAAAACAGCTGCGGCGCCGTCTGGAGGAATGGACCCTTGCTTCCGGTCTTTTCCTCCAAGCGGCGCCGCAGCTTTTTTGTGCCCCGATAGTGCCCCGGCAGTTGCGGTGAGATACGGACTGTTTACACCATCAGAGCCGCAAAACAATCCCTATTTCACCGCAACTAATGAAGGGGGCGAGTTAGATGGCCGAGTCTTTGGACAGCTCAAAGTAGTCGGGATGCAAGGCAATAACCGGACCCTGCTCCTCGGGCATTAGATGCAAATGCGTCTCTGCCAGATAGCTCGCCGTGTCGGTATCGCCCTTCTTAATGGCCTCGAGAATCCGGCGATGCTGCCCACGGATCGGCTCCCAGTCCAGATCCTGCGACACCATACGCAACCAGTTGTATCGCTCAAAATGCGTATTGACGCTCTTCATCCAATCCCACAACATGTGGCGGCCGGCAATCTCAAAACATGTCTCATGGAACAGGTTGTCCAGATCGAAAAAGCGACGCGTTTCGCTATGGTCGAGCGACTCGGACTCGGCAAGAATCTGCTCGAGCCGCTGCTTTTGCTCGGGCGAGGCGGCCGAACAGCATTTAATAAGCACGCTTCTCTCGAGCTTCTCGCGCAAGAAACAAGCGTTCTCAGCGCGTTCCATGCTGATCTTAGAGACGTAGGTGCCGCTTTTGGGACGCGTTTCCACCAGCTCCTGCTCGCGCAGGCGCACAAAGGACTCGCGAATGGGCGTGCGCCCGATTCCCGTCTCCTTTTCCAGACCAATCGCCGAAAGGCGCGTGCCGGGCTTGAGCTCGGCATAGATAATCTTGGAGCGCAATGCGTTGTATGCCTGATCTTGCAGGCTCTGATTATGCTGCTGTTCCATAAAGCCCTCGGATGAAGCCTCGGTTAATCGAATACCACCATGCAATACTATCGCATCCCCCGCCCCCCTCATAAGTTGCGGTGGAATAGTTCCTGCTCAAAGCCTTCAGCAGCAAAAACAGGAACTATTCCACCGCAACTTCCAACAGTCTTTTTGGGACGTGGCTTTTTTGGCTACCCTGAGCCGCAGGTCGGCCCCTTGCCACAAAAGGGGCCCATCTACTACGTTAACGCGGAGAGCCCAGACCATGCTGAAAAGTGCAAAAACAAAACCGCAGGTAGACAGCTTGTCGATTTTCGAAAAAGCCGACTATGGTTGACCCCTGCGGCTTAAACGTAGTAGATAGGCCCTTTTCGTGGCGCAGCACTACTGCGCCCCAAATTGGCACCCCGAGCCCTCGTGAGTTGCCAACAAGCTGTTCGCCCAGCGCTTTATCCGCGCGGCATTCGGAAAATAGCACCACCGTAAGAACCCGCGAACAGCGCTATACGTTGCTATATCTCACCATACTTTGCTATATCTTGCTATACTTTGCTACATCTTGCTATATCTTGAGCAAAGGTGGCTCACATGCAAACAAACCCTTTTAAGCCCACAGCAGGTAAAACACCCCCCACGATTATCGGCCGCGAAGATGTACTCGAAGAATTCAATGAAGGCCTCGTCAACGGGCCTGGTGCCCCGGGGCGCCTAATGCGCATAGCCGGCGTCCGTGGAACGGGCAAGACGGTCCTCCTTGACGAGTGCTCACGTTTGGCGCAAAGCCGTGGCTGGACGGTCATAAAAGAGGTCGCAACCGAGGGACTTTGCCAGCGCATTCTCGAACAGCTGCAGCCCAAATTCCAGGCCAAACACGCCAGATTTGAGCCCACCGTAGCTGGCATATCCATCGGCAGCATAGACACTGAGCGAATCGGCCCATCGCTACGCGACGCTTTGAGACAGACAATATCCAAGAATGGAAACGGCCTGCTCATCACTCTCGACGAGGTTCAGGACGCAGAGCTCGATGAGGTCCGAACGCTCTCCATTGCGATTCAGCAGGTTATCGGCGAAGACCTTGATATCGCCTTTGTTTTTGCGGGTCTGCCTTCGATGATTGAAAGCATCATCAACGGAAAGACACTTGCGTTTTTGCGCCGCGCCCTCCCCTTTGACCTGAAGGCTGTGGCAGTAACCGAAGTGTTGTATTCCCTCGAGGAAACCATTGAAGCGTCTGGCGTGGAGTTGCAGCCAGGTATTGCCGGCCAACTTGCCGAGGCAACGCAAGGCTATCCTTTCATGATCCAACTCGTTGGATACTACGCATGGCAGTTAGCAAGACGCGCACATACAGCGATTATTGGAGAAGAAGAAGCCGAGCGTGGCATTGCAACGGCACGCGAACGCTTCTGCGCCATGGTGATTGAGCCCGCGCTGCGGCGCATTCCGCCCACGTGCATCGCTTATCTGCTGAGCATGGCGTCTTTGGGGCAGACGAGCTCGACTAGCATGGTTGCCGATGGCCTAAACAAAACGCCTCAACAGGTGAGCTCCGTCCGCAGCCGCCTGTTAAGAGAATCGATTATCGAGGCTCCCTCGTACGGCAAGGTCTCATTTGCCATCCCCTACATGCGCGACTACCTCTACGAACACAAAGCCGAACTGGAAGTTGAACTGTAGAAACGGCAACTGCCCTGCAAGACGAAAACCGTTTTCGTACGGATTAAAGCAGACGTAAACGATTTTCGTCTTGATTTGCGTACGGAATAAAGACGTAAATTGCGCTTTCGTACGCTTATTACCAGACGCAAATTGTTTTCGTCCGGCCATGCGTCCCCAATCTAGACGAAAAGAGCCCCGAGCTCGTATTGAACTGCATCCCAATTCTTGGACGGGCGCCGATGCCCTGATTGGAGTGGGTATGATGAATTGGACACCTAGTTAAGAGCGAAAGGTGTTCAAGA
>CAUCUN010000011.1:0-64971 GCA_958445985.1 uncultured Collinsella sp.
CCCGTGGGTTATACCCTAAGAGCAAACCACCCTTTTTAAGGGTGGTTCTGATTTAGGGCTTTGCCCGGCCAGCTCTTTTTGATTTAAAATACCTGCTCAGTTGTGATTTATGGTGCTGGGAGGCGCTTGTGGGCAAGGCGAAGGCTAAGGCGAAGAAAAGGACGACGGGGGCGCGGGCTAAGCGCGATCGTCGTCGGAAGCTTGCGACCGAGGCCCCCGCATCTGCCGAGGAGCTGCTGGCAAGCGTGCCGGGGCTTGACGCGCTGCAGGACGTTCCGGCGTTTGATGACCTGCCGGTCGATGAAACCCAGCAGACTGCCTTTGATGATTTCTGCGCACATGCTGAGGAGCCCGAGCAGATGCAGCTTGGCGCCGTGGTGCGCTTAGATCGCGGGTTTCCGCTGGTGGCGACTGCCGACGATACCTTCCGCGCCGAGCATGCCGTGGGGTTTGCCAAGTCGCGCGGCGAGGACGAGGTCCTGCTGCCTGCCGTGGGCGACCGTGTGGCGGTGCGCCGCGCTCCCGGGCACGATATGGGCGTGATTGAGTGCGTGCTGCCGCGCCGTACGAGCTTTGAGCGTTGGCGCGGCCGTGCCCGCGGAGAGCGCCAGGTGCTCTGCTCCAACGTGGATAGCGTGCTAATCGTGCAGGCGCTCGGTGCCGGCGAGGTGCTGCTCGACCGCGTGGCGCGCTCGCTGGTGTTGGCGCTCGACTGCGATGCCGAGCCGGTGGTGGTGCTCACCAAAGCTGACCGCTGCGATGCCGAGGAGCTCGAGCGCGATCTGGACCGCGTGCGCCGCCTGGTGGGCCCGGACGTGCGCGTGATCGTGACGTCCTCTGCCGAGGGCCGCGGCCTGGACGAGGTCCGTGCCTGCGTGCCCGCCGGGAGCTGCGCCATGATTCTGGGCGAGTCGGGTGCCGGCAAGTCGACGCTGCTCAATGCACTGCTGGGCCACGATACGTTGGCGACTGGCGGTGTGCGCGAACGCGACGACCAGGGCCGTCACACTACCGTCGCGCGTGTGATGGTGGCGCTGCCGGGCGACGCCGGCGTGATCGCCGATGCCCCGGGCCTGCGCAGCCTACCGCTCGTGGGTCACGAGCGGGGTCTGGCGCGCGCCTTCCCCGAGATTGTCGAGGCATCGCGCGCGTGCCGGTTTGGCGATTGCACGCATACCCATGAGCCGGGTTGTGCCGTTCGCGAGGCCGAGGACGCCGGGCAGATCGACAGTCTGCGTTTGGAAACGTTCCAAAACCTGGCGTCATCCATGCGCGTGAGCGCTCAAATACTCGATCCCGATGTTCATCTGTAATTGATTTTTCCTATGACAGCCGTCTCCCAACTGTTCGGGAGACGGCTTTTTTGCTGCGGAAAAGCCTCGAAACATGCAGTTTGCCGACGTGCTGACCAAAACCTTGCCACGAGCTTGACGGGCTGGTCAGCTTTTGGTCAGCAATTGGTTTGACACGTAAAACCAAGATTGCGATTGCGCCGCTTTGCGCCCTGGTCGCCCAGACAATGGTGGTACGGGCATTTGCCCGGTGCTACCTTGAGAGGAGCGGCCGTGAACAAGAGCAAGCGCATCGCCATCAGTCTGGCCGCGGGCGTGCTTGCCGCGGCGCTCTGCATGGTCTACAGCTCGTCGATTCGCTCGCAAGCCGAGCAGGCCCAGGCCGAGACGCTGGCCAAGTACGGCGGCGATCGCGTCGAGGTGTGCGTCGCGGCACGCGATATCGATGCGGGCGAGACGCTCGACGAGACCAATGTCATAACCCAGGAATGGCTGGCGAGTCTGTTGCCGCGCGATGCGGCGACCGAGTTGCGCCAGGTGCGCGGCGACGTGACGACCTCACGCATCCCTAAAAATGCCGTGATTTGCGATGCCTACACCAAGGCCGAAAGCCACAAGCTCGAGGTGCCCAAAGGCAAGGTCGCCGTTTCGGTGGCGGTCGATGCCGAGCACTCGGTCGGCGGCGCCACGGGCGTGGGCAGCTATGTGGACGTGTACGTGCAAAAAGATGGCGTGACCGATCGGCTGTGCGGCGCGCGCGTGATCGATACCAGCGAAGTGGCCGGCGCCACGCGCGAAGGCAAGATCGAATGGGTGACGCTGGCGGCCGACCCCGAAGACGTTAAGGAATTGCTGGGGGCCTCGGGCAAGGGGACGGTCAGTTTGACGATTCCCGCCACGGTGCGCGGCAAAAAGAGCGGAGGCGACGAGTGATGAAGGCGATCTGGCTTGCATGCTGCGCGTGTGGTGATTACGGATTGCTGCAGCGGGAAGTCGAGGGTCGCGATGCGGGCGCGCAGGTGCTTCGCGTGGGCGACCTGGATGGGCTGGTGTCCATGGCGCGGGCGTTTCCGTCGCGTCGCGGGGCGGCGATTATCGCGGCAGCCCTGTTCGATGCCGAAGACGTGCGAAAGACTGTTGCACGCCTGACGGCCGAGGGCCGTGTGAGCCGCGTGGTCGTACTGATAGAGACGCTCGATCCTTCGGATATCGAGGGGCTGTTTCGCGCGGGGGCGACCGAGGTTATCGCTGCGCGCAGCATATGCGGCAACGGGCGCGCGGGCGAGGGAACGGTTGATTACGACCGGTGTCTGACGATTGAGCCCGATGCTTTTGTTGATAGGGAACCCGGGGCGCCTCGCGCTACAAGAGGCCCGCGTGTTGATGATTGTGGAAAAGCGGAAGCCGAGCATGGTCGGTGCCCCCGGGATCCCCTTGCATACGATGATGCCGGAGAGCCGGTGCCGTATGGCGAGGAGCTTCTGGCTGTAGATATGGGATACGTGCATGGCGTGAGCCTGGTCGATGAGCTCGACGAGGTTGAGGGGCTTGCTGGGAACGACAATATTCGTGCCGATGCGGCCGTGAAGTCTCCAGACTCGGCCCCGCGGGCCGAGCAACCTGCCATGCCGGCTTGGGCGCAGCATATGAGCGCTGCCGGGGAGACGGGAACGTTGCCGCCCGTGTCGGCGCCGCCTGCCCCCACGCCGCCGGCGGATGCCGCCGCCCCGTCGCATCGAGCCCCGGTTGTCTGCGCCGTCTCGGGTTCGGGCGGTTGCGGCAAGTCGACGATCGTCGCCACCATGGCGCACGCGGCGTCGCTGCTGGGCCTGCGTGCCGCCGTGCTCGACTTGGACCTGATGTTTGGAAACCTCTACGACCTGTTGGGTGCCGATACCCCGCACGACATGGCGACGCTTATCGAGTCATCGGCTGCGGGCGCACTTGCCGAGTCGGACATCGTGGCCGCCTCGATGCGCGTGGCCCCGGGCGTTACGCTTTGGGGTCCGGTCGCCGCGCCCGAACAGGCCGAGCTCATGGCACGTCCGGTGGAGCTGCTGCTAGACGTCTTGCGCCGTGAATCCGACGTGGTTCTTGTCGACACCTCGGTCTTTTGGGGCGACGCCGTGGCGGCCGCAGTGGCGGCAAGCGACCGCTGCCTGGTCGTGGGCGATCCATCGGTGTCGTCTGCGACGTCCGCGGCACGCGTCATCGAGCTGGCGAGCCGTGTGGGCGTGCCACGTACGCGCATGAGCGCCGTGTTCAACCGGTTTGGCGCGCGCGGCGCCGACGAGGATGTCGCCATGCGCTTTGAGATTACCTGTGCGTTAAGCTCCAAGATCCGCATCGCCGACGGCGGGCAGGACTTGGCGGCGCTCATGGCATTCGGCCGTGCTGACGAAGCGGTGGGCCAGACCAGCGCTTTTGCCACCAGCGTGCGCGAAGCCACGCGCGAGATGCTCGTGGAGCTGGGCTGCGCCATCGGTCCCTGGAGTGACATGGTCACCGACCGCGCGACGCGCACCGAGCGCCCGCGCATCCGTCTTCCCTGGTCGCGCGAGGGTGATTCGCGATGAGCTTGCAAACAAGGATTAAGGCGGCCGGCGCGGCCGCGGCGACAGTGCCTGTTGACGCAGGGCGCCACCGTGCCGTCAAGCGCCGCACCAAGCGCGCCGTGATGGACCGCATGGGCTATGACGAGGTGGCGCGTATCAGCGCATACATCGATCCGGCGCGCGCCCGCTCGGAATTGCGTCCTGCGGTGGAGGCGGCGCTCAACGTGGAGGAGCCGGGCGACCTGGCGACGCCCGAGCGCGAGACCATCATCGATGAGATCCTGGACGACGTGGTGGGCCTGGGCCCGCTGCAGCCGCTCATCGAGGACGACACCGTCACCGAGATCATGGTCAACGGCTGCCGATCGGCTTTCTTTGAGCGCGGTGGCGTCTTATATCCCATCGAGCATGCGTTTGAGGATGACGAGCAAATCCGCGTGCTCATCGACCGCATCATCTCGCCGCTGGGCAGGCGCATCGACGAGCGCAGCCCCATTGTCAACGCTCGCCTCAAGACGGGCTATCGCGTCAACGCGGTGATTCCGCCTGTGGCGATCGATGGGCCAATTCTCACCATCCGCAAGTTTTCAGACCGCATCTGTTCGTTGGACGAGCTTGTGGGCCTGGGGTCGCTACCGCTTTGGTATGCACAGCTGCTGTCGTGCGCGGTATCGCTGCGTCAGGATCTGGCGGTTGCAGGTGGCACGGGGTCGGGCAAGACCACGCTGCTCAACGCGCTATCGTGCGAAATATCCACCGGCGAGCGCATCGTGACGATCGAGGACTCCGCCGAGCTCAAGTTTGCGCATCACCCGCATGTGGTTCGCCTGGAGGCACGCGAGGCTTCAATTGAGGGCGAGGGCGCGGTGACAATCCGCGACCTGGTGACCAACGCCCTGCGCATGCGTCCCGACCGCATCGTGGTGGGTGAGGTGCGCGGTGCGGAATGTTGCGACATGCTGCAGGCCATGAACACCGGGCACGATGGGTCGCTCACCACGCTTCATGCGGGCACCGAGCAGGAGACCGTGGTGCGTTTGACGCTGCTTGCGCGCTATGGCATCGACCTGCCGAGCGAGCTTATCGAGGAGCAGATTGCCATGGCGCTCGACGGCATCGTGATGTCCGAGCGCCATGCGGACGGCAGGCGTTTCGTGTCCTCCTATTCGGGGGTGCGACGCGGCGCATCAGGCGGCGTGGAGCTTGAGCGCTACGTGACGTTCGATGCCGCCACGCGCGCCTGGACGCTCGATCGCGAGCCTCCGTTTATCGCAGAGGGCCTGCGCTCGGGAACGCTCACGCAAGAGGAGGTGGACGAGTGGAGATCGTTGTGCCCCTCGTCGTAGGGGGTTTGACGGGGCTTTCTGCCGCGGTGGCGTGCGGGGCGGAGCCTCGTGCGCCGCGCGTGCCGCCGGCGGAGCTGGCCCGTCATACGCTTGAGTCGGTGGCCGAGAAACTGCCGCGCGAGCTGGTAGAAAACGACCTGCTAAAAAAGACTGCCCGCTCCTGGGCGCTGCTGATTCCAGCACATCGCCTTGGCCTTGTCATCGAAGATGATGAGGCGTGCCTGGCATGCTTGCTGCTGTCGAGTGGCGTCTGCGGCATTGTCCTGACTGTCGTATCGCTGTCGCCTATCGGCTTTGTTCTGGGGCTGCTCGCGCCGTTTGGCGTAGGCGCCGCTCGCGACACTTTCGACCGTCGCCGCGAGCAACACGATGTGGAAGAAGCCATGCCCGAGGCCTTTACGGCGCTCTCCATGTCGCTCGCCTCGGGTCATTCACTGGCCCAGGGCATGAGGTTTGTGGGGGCCCACGCGCAAGAGCCGGTGCATACCGAGTTTTTGCGCGTGGCGGCGGCGATCGACTGCGGCGTCTCGGCGACTGATGCGTTGGATGACCTACTCGACCGTATCGATGCCCCCGGCCTTTCGCTTGTCACTTTGGCGCTCAAGGTGTCGCAGCGAACCGGTGCCCCGCTCGCCGACCTGTTATCCGAGGCGTCGAGCATGGTGGGGGAGCGCATTGAGCTCAAGCGCCGCTTGGACGTCAAGACATCGCAGGCTCGTATGTCGGCACACATGGTCTCGGCGATGCCGGCGGGTATGTGCGCGGTGCTGGTGCTGCTTTCGGCCGATTTTCGCCGCGGCCTTGTAACGCCGGCGGGTGCCGGTGCCGTGGTGCTGGGACTTGCTCTCAACGCCGTCGCCCTGGTGGTCATCCGACGCATTATGCGGGTGGAGCTATGAGCGCCCTGGTCGGGGTCGCGGCGTGCCTGTGCGCGTTCAGCGTGTTTATCGTGACGGGTTTGGAGCGTGCGGACGCACACAAGATCGTCCAGGCCTGCAAACGCGAAGCGCTGCTGGTTGTTACGGCTGCTCGATCGGTGACCGATGCCCTGGCAGCACGGTTGAAAGGCATGCTCGGCACGGGTGGTACGGCGCAGGTGTCGCTTGGCGAGGTGTCCGAGATGATCGACGTGGTGCGTCTGGGGCTTTCGGCCGGCCTTTCGTTCGATGCGGCGCTTGAGGTTTTTTGCGCCAATCGCCGATCGACGTTGGCGCTCCGCCTTGAGCGAGCCTGCATGGCATGGCGGGTGGGCGTAGGGACGCGAGAGGATGAGCTTCTGGCAGCCGCGCGCGACCTGGATGTGCGGGCGCTCGAGACCTTTGCCATTACAGCGGGGCAGGCGCTTGCCCTCGGTGCCCCGCTTGCCGAGACGCTGGCGGCTCAAAGTCGCGAGATTCGCGCGGCCCATCGCGCTGCAGTCGAGCGCGAGATTGAGCGCGCGCCGGTCAAGCTGCTGATTCCCACCGGCACGCTCATCTTGCCGGCGTTGCTTCTGTCCATATTGGGCCCGCTGCTGGGAGCAGGCGGGATGATGTAGGGAGGAATACATGAATACGATGACTGACGTTGCTGGCAAGGTCTGGAGCTGGGCGTTTTGCCAGTCAATTCACGCTCGCCAGCGTGCCGAGGAACTGCTGCGGGAGGAGAGCGCGCAGGGCACCACCGAGTACGCCATCCTGGTCGGTGTGCTCGTGGTGATCGCTATCATTGCCATCGTCGCATTTAAGGGCAAGGTCCAAGATCTATGGAGCGCTATCAGCGAGGGCATCAACAGCCTGTAGAGGGCGCCCGTCCCGTCGGCGCGTTGCTGGTGCTCGCCTGTGCGGTCGTGGCGGTGGCAGTGGCGGTTTGGGGGCTTAACGCAGCACGGCAACAACGTTTAGGGGTTGCCGCGGATGCGGGCTCGGGTTCGGCTGCGGCGTCTCAAATAGACGATGCGCGAGACG
The DNA here is from genome assembly GCA_958445985.1 of uncultured Collinsella sp. Taxonomy (GTDB): domain Bacteria; phylum Actinomycetota; class Coriobacteriia; order Coriobacteriales; family Coriobacteriaceae; genus Collinsella. Next base: position 7,140 of record CAUCUN010000011.1, read on the forward strand.
CGGACGATGCGAATGCCGCCGTCACGGCGCAAACGTTCTTGCAAGCACTCGACGAGCGAGCGGACGCTGCAACGGGTTCATCTGCAAACAATGCCGTCGCTGTTCGTCTCGCATGGTCCGAGTGCCGACCGATGACCGAAGCGGCGGCGGATATGCTGCGTGCCTATCGCGAGGTGCCCACGGCGCAACTTGCTCTGAGCGGCTATCTCGACATCAAGGGCAACGTGTGGGGCGCCATCGTGCGTGACGGACGCGGCTGGGTCGATATGGTGACGGTTGCCGCGGATGCTGGTGATACTTCGTGTCGTCTGCGCGTGGTCCGCCTGACCCCGCAGACAACGAACTCAAAGGAGGGGTCGTGAAATGCATGATGTCCTGCGTGAGGAATCTGCCCAGGCAACGGTCGAATACGCCATCGTCACGGTGGCACTGCTTTCCATCGTGCTGGCGATCGCAGGGCTTTGGCGTGCCGGTGCCGATGGGCGCTTGGCGGCGCTGGTCGAGCGGACGGCGTCTCACGGCGTCACCTCGACATCGGTTGTCGACGCTGCTGCGGGTGCTAAGGACATCGTGCTCTATTGATGTCACGCGCGAGGACCGGGCGCAGTCTACGGTCGAGGCGGCATTCCTACTGCCGACGTTTCTGACGCTCGTCCTGTTGGCGCTGCAGCCGGTGTGCCTGCTCTATACACGCGCGGTCATGGAGTCTGCCGCCGCCGAGACCGCGCGGCTCATGACCACGACGACGGTGGGGGATGACGAGGATATTAAGGAGTTTGCCCGCCGCCGTCTTGCCGCGGTTCCCGACGTTTCGATTTTCCATGCCGGCGGGCCCCTGTCGTGGGATATCGAGCTTGGTCGGGCCGATGCGGGCGGCGTCTCGTCCGTTTCCGTTACCGGCGAGGTTAAACCGCTGCCCGTGATCGGTGCGTTTGCGCAGGCTATGGGTAGCACGGGCCATAACGGCTATGTCGAGCTTAAGGTCGACGTCTCGTATCGATCGCGTCCCGAGTGGCTGGAGGGAGATTATGATTCATGGATTGCTGCATGGGATTAAGCGCTGCCTGTTGAAGGTGACGAGGGGGCTTGCGGGCCGTTGCCGACCGCGTGCTCGCTGCAAGCGAGGCGGCTTTATGGGTCGAGCCGGGATCGACCTGTTTATCGAAGACGGTGCCTATACCACGCTCTCCTCTGCGGTGGTCATCTTGGTGGTGCTCACGTTGCTGTTTTCGTCGACGGCGGCGATATGGAGCATGTCGCGTGCCGGGGACACCCAGGTGGCTGCCGATAGCGGCGCGCTGGCAGGCGCCAATGTGGTGTCGTCCTACCATACGGCTGCGACGGTGGTGGATGCGAGCATTTTGAGTTTGGGCCTGGCGGGGTTTGCCACGATCGGCACCGGCTTGGTCGCCATCCTTATTCCGGGTGCCGAGCTTGCCGCGGGCGATATGGTCGACTCGGGAGTCGAGATCATTAAAACGCGCAACAAGTTTGCCAAAAGCGCCTCCAAGGGCTTGCAGAAAATCGAGACGGCTCTACCGTATCTGGTTGCCGCGCGAGCTACGCAGGCCGTGTCGGCGCAGGATACCGAGGGTGCGACCTATACCGGTACGGCGCTTGCCGTGCCCAGGACGTCCGAGTCGGATTTCGTTGCGCTCGAGGGGTCCGAGATCTCGACCGATGCGATGAAAGACACATCGAAAGATCTGGAACGCGCGGCAGATGAGCTGCAGAAAGCCTCAGAGGAGACGGCGAAAGCAAAAGAACGCGCCTGGCTTGCGGATTGCGGCGGGTCGGTTCCGGCTTCGGCCGGTAGCTGTTCATGCATGTGGGAGCGCGCAGGCAGTTTGACTGAGCTCTCAGGTGAGCAGAACAAGCATTACGTCTCGAGTATTGACTGGGAACCGCAAATTGCCCTGAATCGTGCGAAGGCGTATTACCGAGAGCGCCTGGCGAATGAGAGACCGCTTGGCGAGAGTCCGGAAAAGCAAGCAGATTCTGCTGCGCGAAAGGCGTTTTTCGCCTATGCGAGCGAAGAAGTTGAGCGGGCAAATATAACTGAAGAGGACGGCAAGGTTTCCGCCTATATCCCCTTCCTTCCGCGAAATCCAGATGAGGCGCGGACGACTGAGCTCTATACCGACGCACGCTGGCCAACAAGTGTTAAGGGCGATGTTGCATATTTGCATTACGGAACAGACTGTCCTAATTACAAAAAGGGAACACCCGGTGGGTTGGCGTCTGTTTCGGCTTTTGACGGTCACGAAACGTGCGACGAATGCCATTTTGGTGTCTCGTCTTTGGGCTATGTTGCGATTGCAACGACTTCTATCGAGAGTGGCTTCGAGTACCACTTCGACGAGTTCAAAAATGCCCTGGAGAAATACGTTGAATGCCGCAACAAAGAGCTCGAGCTCATGCGCCAGACAGAGGACGAGGCAGACCGTGCGGGCAATGCGTTTGACGAGGCCATTAAAGCGCTTTCGGGCGAGCGTCCGCGTATCGCCCCGCCCGGCCGCAATGGCGTGGTTGCCCTTGCGGTTTCGGGTGCCATCTCGAGCCCCGATGAGCTCAACTCTTCGTTTAACACGACAGTCAGGCTTGGCGATCGCGGCGCGATCTCTGCTGCGGTGCTGGCGCCCGATGACGCGACGGCGCAGAACAACGTTCTCTCGCGGTTTTTCTCGACGCTGGAGGAGCGTTCGGGTGGCGTTGTCGGCGTACTCGATGACGTCATGGATGTTTGGGGACGGCTGCTTGTGGGATACGGAGACATCCAAGGCTCGGCCGACGAGCTCATGGACGAGATGATCGATGACCTGGGAGGGAACAGTGGCGCGCTGGGCTCCATTGCGTCGTGGCTCGGCGATACCGTTTCGGCGTCCGTGGCGGCGCTGGGCTTGGAGCCGTGCGACTTGCGCCTACGAAAGCCGGTGCTGACCGACACCGCCAATGTCATCAAGAGCCCGGGGTCTGACATCACAGGTCTTTTTAAAGTGCAGGACAAGCTACGAAGTATTCCGCTGGGCGTGACCGACCCCAAGGCGCTTTGCGAGGCGCTGGAATATCAAGTCGAGCGCACTATCAGCGGTGCGGTGTTCACGCTAGCGGAGATTCCGCTGCCCGGCGGCGGTTCCATCCCACTTACCGTCGATGTTGCCACGCTGGCGGGTGCCCTGGGCGGTGGGTCGTAATGGGCATCCGCAAACGCCTGCGCGAGGAGCGCGCCCAGGCGACGGTCGAGATGGCCGTGGTCACGCCCGTCCTGCTGGTTCTGGCGCTTATCGTGTACAACGTCATGGTCTTTGCCGGTGCGGTCGCACGCTTCGACCGCGTGGTGCCCGATATCGTGCTAGCGCATGCCGTGGCGCCGAGCGGGGAGGGCGATGGCAGCTCCATCGATTCCTCCGCGACCGTTCAGGCTCAGATCCAACATGCCATGGAAGGCTATGACTTGCAGATCGAGGTCTCGAGCGAGCAGGGTGCGACGACATCGGATGGCGGTCTGCTTTCGCTTTCCGGCACGTTTAGGACCTATACCTGCACCATGCGCTACGAGCCGTGGCCGAGCTCGCTCAGCATCGCCGGCGTTTCGCTGGGGGCACCGGCGCAGTTGTCGCACGAGCGCGCAGTGACAGTCGATCCGTGGCGTCCGGGGGTGGTTATGTGACCGCGGCCTCATCCTACATTGCCTACGCGCGGGCGCTCAACAGGCTGGGTTGGACGCCTGCCGAGTTTGTGGTGGCGGAGTCGTTTGCCGTGCGCCTGCGCGGCATGCTGGGACGGTCTCCGATTGCCGCCAACGGGTTGCCGCTCGTCATGGCGTTCCCACGCTGCTCTTCGGTTCACACCTGCTTTATGGCCTATCCCATCGACATTGCCTTTATCGACCGCAACGGCGGCATCCTCGCGTGCTACGAAAACGTCCGTCCCTGGCGCATGTGTTCCTGTCCCGGTGCCTGGGCGGTACTGGAACGCCCTTCAATCCTCGCTACGCCTCCCGCCCTTCAACAAGTGCCGGCGTAGGAATTGGCGACAGCGGACTTTCGTCATACGAAATTGGGTAAGATGGAGGAGAAGATGCATGGATGTTGAGATCCATCCCAACGCCAAAAAACACTTGACGGAAAAGCAGGTGCTTGGTGCCTGGTTCGCGGTTACTGAGTGCATTCGCCGCGAGTCGGAGGATGAGCCGCCGAGATGGCTTGCCATTGGATGGCTTCCAGATGGTCGAAGTGTGGAACTTGTTGCGGTCGAACTAATTCGTGGATGGCTCATTGTTCATGCCCTGTCTCCGGTTCAGAAGAAATTCTGGCAAGAGATCGAGCGAGCTCGGCAGAGGGGTCGATGATGAGCAAGGCGTATACGGCTGCCAATGGTCAGGTTGTAACGGATGAAATGATTGACGCGTGGTGCGAGTCGTACGAGCATGGCGGGTTTCCGGACGGCGAGCATACCGTTGGGGGGATCGTGCACGGGCGGCCTCCGCTCTCAAGCGAAGGGACGGCAACGCTATCGGTCAAGATTCCCCTAGGGATGAAGGAGGCGATTCGTCGTCGGGCGGCGGCTGAAGGGATGACGCCAAGTGAGTTTGCCCGTGCAGCCCTGAGCGAAAAACTTCTTGCGGCGGGTTGATGTCTCTAACGTGCTGTTCTATAGGGTTGGACTTGTGGCTGGCGCCGTGCTCAAAAACTTTTTTCAAATTCTCGGTTGACCGGAGCGCGTCCTTGGTTATACTAATCAAGCCTTGAAACAAGGCACACCTCAAATGGCTGGGTAGCTCAGTTGGTAGAGCAGAGGACTGAAAATCCTCGTGTCAGGGGTTCGATTCCCTTCCCCGCCACCTTGAATTGACTAGGACCTCTGCAAAGGGGTCCTTTTCTTTTATGTGGACCATGCACGGAATCGAACCCCGTGAGGGCGTGGAGCTGAGGAAACGCGCAAGCGTTTTCCAGCGTAGCTCGCAAGGCGCGCAAGCGCCGCAGCGGTCCGTCCGCGCAGCGCGCGGACGCGATTCCCTTCCCCGCCACCTTGAATTGACTAGGACCTCTGCAAAGGGGTCCTTTTCTTTTATGCGGACCCGCGGAAAGCGCATCCCATTATTGAGCGAAAGAATGGGATGCGCTTTCCGGCGCTTACTTCCGACGTGCGTGCACATCTCGGCGCACCAGCTCGTGCCCGCTCGCCCCAGACATTCCTCCCGCTTTTGCGCCACTTTATAGACCGTTCGGTCGTCTGTCCGCACGCGCGGGTATACTCAAAACGATACTTTTCCTATGCAATACGATGCAGGCTCAGCCTGCACGATCCGAAGGGGGCAGTGATGGAGAGGATACTCGGCGTTAATCTCTCTGGCTGGTTTATTCCCGAGCCTTGGGTGACCCCGTCGCTATACGCGGCGACCGGTGCATCCAATGCGGCCGAGCTGCAGGAGGCCATGGGCACCGCCGCCTATAACGAGCGCATGCGCCGTCATTACGAGACGTTTGTGAGTGAGGACGATTTTTGCCGCATGGCGCAGATCGGTCTCAATGCCGTGCGTCTGCCGGTGCCCTGGTATGCCTTTGGCTCGCAGGAGTCCGATGCGTCCTACATCTCGGTTGTCGACTACATCGACCGTGCAATTGAGTGGGCCGCCAAGTACGACATCCGCGTGCTGCTCGATTTGGCAACTGTGCCCGGTGGCCAGGGCGATTCCAACGATTCGCCCACCACGCCGGAGGCTGTTGCCGAATGGCATTCGTCCACCAACGGCCGTCATGTCGCACTCGACGTGCTCGAGCGCTTGGCCGATCGCTACGGCGAGGCCGAGAGCCTGCTGGGCATTGAGCTGCTGGACACGCCGCAGATGAGCGTCCGCAAGAGTCTCTTTACCATGACGGATGGCATTCCGGCCCACTACCTGCGCAATTTCTATCGCGATGCCTACGAGCTCGTCCGTTCGTATATGCCCGAGGATAAGATCGTCGTCTTCTCGTCGTCGGGGCATCCCAACGAATGGAAGCATTTTATGCGCGGCGCCAAGTATAAGAACGTCTACATGGACCTTCACCTGTACCATTACCGCGACGAGTATGCGCTCGACATCACGAGCCCCCGCGGGCTGACGACGGCGATTTCGCGTAACAAGCGCGAGCTTAAAGAAGCGATCTCGACTGGGTTCCCCGTGCTGGTGGGCGAATGGTCGGGTGCGGCGATTTTTGCCAACTCGTCGGTTACGCCCGAGGGGCGCAATGCCTACGAGCGCGTGTTTATCGCCAACCAGCTGGCTTCGTTTGCACCGGCTGCCGGTTGGTTCTTCCAAACGTGGAAGACCGAGAAGCGCATTGCGGCATGGGATGCCCGCGCGGCACTCGGTACGCTCGAGCGCGGCATGATTGAATAGGTTGATATGACGCAAAACAGCGCCCATACGGGCAAACTCTATGTGGTCGGCACGCCCATCGGCAACCTGGGCGACCTGTCCCCGCGCGTTGGCGAGGCCTTTGCCGCCGCCGATGCCATTTGCTGCGAAGACACGCGTGTGACGTCAAAGCTGCTGATGCATCTGGGCATTTCCAAACCGCTTGTCCGTTGCGACGAGAATGTGATCGCCAGTCGCGCCGCCGGCCTGGTCGACCGCCTGCTGGCGGGGGAGACCCTCGCCTTTGCCTCGGACGCCGGCATGCCGAGTGTGTCCGACCCCGGCCAGGCGCTGGTCGAGGCAGCGCGTGAGGCCGATGTGACCGTCGAAGTTATCCCCGGGCCCTCTGCTTGCGTCACGGCGCTCGTTTCGTCCGGCATTCCCTGCGAGCATTTTTTCTTCGAGGGCTTTTTGGGCCGAAAGCACGGCGACCGCGTGCGCCGTTTGCAGCGCCTTGCCGTAGTGCCCGGCGCGCTCATCTTCTACGAGTCTCCACACCGCATCGTGGCGACGCTCGAGGCCGTGGCGGAGGTCTTTCCCCAGCGTGAGGTTGCCGTCTGCCGCGAACTCACCAAGCTGCACGAGGAGGTCTTGCGCGGGCCTGCTGCCCAGCTCGCCGAGGAGCTGCGTGCTCGCGGCGAGGTAAAGGGCGAGATTGCGCTGGTCATCGCGCCGCCGAGCGAGGATGAGGAGGCCGGTATCGTGCCGGTTGGCGCCGCGGCAGCGGATCCCGACGAGGCCCTGTGCGAGGATATCCGCTCCGCGCTCGAGGAGGGGGAGCCCGCCTCTGCGGTGGCCAAGCGCCTGTCTCAGAAGTATTCGCGCCGCAAGCGCGATGTCTATGCCATGGTGCTCGATATGCAATAGATGGAGGATATCCAGCCCTTGCGCTAGAATCATCCCCTGTATGCAACGTTTTTCTGGAGGACAAACCCCATGGATCAAAGCAAGCCTTCGTTCTTTATCACGACGCCCATCTACTACGTCAACGCCGATCCGCACCTGGGCACGGCTTATTCCACCATCATCGCCGACGTTCAGGCTCGCTATCGCCGCTCCGCTGGCTACAACGTTAAGTTCCTGACCGGCATGGACGAGCACGGCGAGAAGGTCGCCGAGGCCGCAGCCAAGCATGGCATGACGCCGCAGGAGTGGACCGACAGCCAGGCTCCGCACTTCAAGGAGCTTTGGAGCAAGCTTGAGATTTCCAACGATGACTTCATTCGCACCACCGAGCCGCGCCAGCATCATGCCGTGCAGTACCTGTGGGAGCGCATGAAGGAGTCCGGTTACCTGTATAAGGGCAGCTACGACGGCTGGTATTGCGTGCCTGACGAGACCTACTTCACCGATACGCAGGTCCAGAAGGGCGACGAGGAGTACGGCAGCGTCGGCCAGCACCTGTGCCCCGACTGCCACCGTCCGCTTGAGCGCGTGCAGGAGGAGTCCTACTTCTTTAAGCTTTCCGCCTTCCAGGACAAGCTGCTCAAGCTTTACGACGAGCACCCCGACTTTGTCGAGCCTGCGTTCCGCATGAACGAGGTGCGCAGCTTTGTCGAGGGCGGCCTTAACGACCTTTCCGTGAGCCGCACGAGCTTTGACTGGGGCATTCAGGTCCCGTTTGACGAGGGCCACGTGACCTACGTGTGGTTCGATGCGCTGCTCAACTATATGACGGCCGTCGGCTACGGCGTCGACACCGACGAGGCGCGTGCCGAACTGGCCTATCGTTGGCCCGCGCAGTTCCACATCGTGGGTAAGGACATCATCCGCTTCCACTGCGTCATTTGGCCCGCCATGCTCATGGCCATTGGCGAGGCCCTGCCCGAGCACGTCTTTGCCCACGGCTTCCTGACCGTGCGCAATGCCGAGACTGGCAAGGCCGAGAAGATGTCCAAGAGCCGCGGCAACGCCATCGCTCCGCAGGACGTTATCGACATGCTGGGCGTCGAGGGCTATCGCTACTACTTCATGACCGACGTCGTCCCCGGTACCGACGGCGCCATCAGCTTCGACCGCATGGAGCAGGTCTACAACGCCGACCTGGCCAACAGCTGGGGCAACCTTATCTCGCGTTCGCTCAACATGAGCGGCAAGTACTTTGACGGTTGCGCGCCCGCCAAGCCCGCATCGTTCGATGCGTTCGACAACCCGTTGGCAAAGATTGCCGATGGCCTGGTCGATCGCTACATGGCCAAGATGGACGTGCTCGATTATGGTGGAGCTAAGGACGAGGTCATGGAGCTCATCCATGCCGCCAACCACTACATCGAGGACTCCGAGCCCTGGGCGCTTGCCAAGGACGAGGCCAAGGCTGACGAGCTGGCGTTTGTGATCTACAACCTGCTCGAGGCCATCCGCATTGCCGCCCACCTGCTGATGCCGCTCATGCCTCAGACCTCTGCTGAGGCCCTGCGCCGCCTGTCCTGCGAGGACGAGGCCGCGACCGACGACCTCAAGGGCATTTGCGCTTGGGGCCTGCTTGCCGGCGGTCAGCCTGTCGAGAAGGGCGAGCCGCTGTTCCCGCGTCTGGGCTAAGATGCAGCGCGCCATATCGGCAATTTGCTGTTTAGCTGTAAGGGCATGGCCGCCACGGTCCATGCCCTTTTGTTTCAAGACGCCGCCATCATGCTGAGGAGGCAACCATGACAACTTCGCCTTTGGCAAACCCCACGGCCACCAGGGAGCTGCTGGAGGAGTTTGGCCTTGCGACCAAGCATCGCCTGGGCCAGAATTTCCTGATCGACAACCATGTAATTGAGCGCATTTGCGAGCTTGCCGAGCTTGCAGGCGATGAGCGCGTGCTCGAGGTTGGTCCGGGCGTTGGTACGCTCACGCTTGCGCTGTTGCAGGAGGCGGCGTGCGTCACGTCGATCGAGGCCGATCCCGAGCTCGAGCCGGTGCTCGATGCTCACGCCGCCGACTACGCCAACTTCCGCTTTATCATGGGCGACGCGCTTAAGGTGACGCCGGAGCAGATTGAGCAGGCCGCCGGCGGTGAGCCGACGGTATTTGTCGCGAACTTGCCCTATAACGTGGCGGCGACGATCATCTTGCAGTTTTTTCAGACGATGCCCGCGCTCAAGCGTGCCGTGGTCATGGTGCAAAAGGAGGTTGCCGATCGCCTTGCCGCAGTGCCGGGCAACAAGACCTATGGCGGCTATACGGCAAAGCTCGGCCTGTATGCGCAGGTGACGGGTCGCTTTGAGGTGCCGCCGCGTTGCTTTATGCCAGCGCCGCACGTGGACTCGGCCGTCGTGCGTATCGACCGTGTTGACGGCGTGGTGCCCGAGGGGCTCGATCGCGAGTTCGTGGCTCGTGTGATCGACGCTGCATTTGCTCAGCGGCGCAAGACCGTCCGAAATTCCATGAGCGCCAACGGTTTTGCCAAGGACGTGCTCGATGCCGCTTTTGAGGTTTGCGGTATCGCACCCACCACGCGCGCCGAGACGCTCGATGTTGCCGACTTTGTCCGTCTGGCCCGGGAGCTAATCCATGACGCCTAATGCCGAACGCGTGACGTTTACCAAGAAAAAGAAGACGGTTGCTTGTCCCGTGCCCTTGGCGCCGCTTGCCGACACGCATGCACATCTGCTTTCGTTTTGGGGCAAGGATGTGCCCGAGACGCTCGTGCGCGCCAAAGCCGCGGGCGTCGACCTGTTGGTGACGATGTTCGACCCCATTGCCGACAAGCGCAGCGTGGCGGACTATAGCGACTGGCTGGTGCGCGAGATTCTTCCGATGCAGGATATCCCGCAGATCAAGTATCTTGCCGGCGTGCATCCGTATGGCGCGCCGGACTATACCGACGACGTTCATGCACAGGTCGTTGCGGCACTTGATGACCCCTTATGCGCCGGTATTGGCGAAATCGGCCTGGACTACCACATGGACTATGACGACGATATCGCGCCGGCACCCCATAACGTGCAGATTGATTGCATGGCGCGCCAGCTCGAGCTTGCCGTGTGCCGTAACGTGCCGGTGGAGCTACATCTGCGTCACGAGGACACGGACCAGGAACGCACCTCGCACGTGGACGCCTACAACGTGCTTCGTGAGGTGGGCGTGCCCCAGGCCGGTTGTGTGCTGCACTGCTTTGGCGAGGACCGCGCCACGATGGAGCACTTTGTGGAGCTGGGCTGCTATATCGCCTATGGTGGTGCGGCCACCTTTAAGCGCAACGACGACGTGCGCGAGGCATTTGCGGCAACCCCACTCGATCGAATTTTGTTCGAGACGGATTGCCCGTATATGGCTCCGGAGCCCATCCGCGGTCTTGAATGCGAGCCCGCAATGATCTCCATTACGGCAAACGCGCTGGTTAACGACCGTATCGATCGCACTGGTGAGGATGCCGAAACAATCGCGCAAGCCGCTTGGGAAAATGCCTGCAAACTTTTTCAAAAATAGTTCTTGCGTTCGCGATGGCGCTCCGTTATTCTAATTCCTGCACGCGGGCGTGGCGGAATTGGCAGACGCGTACGGTTCAGGTCCGTATGGGGGCAACCCCATGAAGGTTCAAGTCCTTTCGCCCGCACCATTGATTGAAAAGCTCCCAGCAATGGGGGCTTTTTTGTTTTGGGCCCATCGCGGGGACTTGAACCTGCGAAGGAGCGAGCGCCAAGAAAACGCGGAGCGTTTTTAGCGAGCTGGCGAGGACGCCGGCAGGCGGCCGAAGCCGGTGCGAATCCGCGAAGCGGATACGCGGACGTCCTTTCGCCCGCACCATTAAATGAAAGAGCTCCCAGCAATGGGAGCTTTTTTGTTATGGGCCTCTTGTTGATGTCACGTTGCTGCTTCGTGCGGGTATCCTAGTGCCAACGTGTGCCTATCAGAGGAGAGACCATGCTGTTGTCCGGTATCATCGCCGCCCTTACCAGCCTTTTGATTCCCATCATCATCCTGTTGCTGCTGCTTCCTAACGCCTGCTATGTCGTTGAACAACAGCATGCCGTGATCATCGAGCGTCTGGGCAAGTTTAACCGCATCGTCAACGCGGGCTTCCACATGAAGGTGCCCGTGATCGACCGCAAGGCCGCCACGGTGAGTCTGCGCACCATGAAAAACGGTTTTGGCATCGACGTTAAGACCCAGGACAACGTGACCATCGGCCTTGAGGTCTCTGCTCAGTACCACGTGAGCTATGACATGGGTGCCGGCCCGGCAGATTCGGGTATCTACAAGAGCTACTATATGCTGCAGGAGCCCGTCGATCAGATGCGCGATTTCATCACCGATGCCCTGCGCTCTTCCATCCCTGTCTACACGCTTGATGAGGTCTTTGCCAAGAAGGATGACATCGCCAAGGACGTTAATGCCACCGTGTCCGAGCAGATGGCTGCCTACGGTTTCACCCTCGTGTCGACACTCATCACCAAGATCGCACTGCCGACCGAGGTCGAGAACTCCATGAACGACATCAACGCCGCCCAGCGCAAGCGCGCTGCGGCGCAGGAGCTCGCCGAGGCAGACCGCATCAAGCGCGTCACCGAGGCGACCGCCGAGGCCGAGGCTATGGAAAAGGCGGGCGAGGGCATCGCCAACCAGCGCAAGGCCATCGCGCTGGGTATCAAAGATTCGCTCGAGATCATCCAGGAGACGGGTGTCGGCAACGATGAGGCCAACCAACTGTTCATGTTTACGCAGTGGTCCGAGATGATGACGGAGTTTGCTCGCACGGGTAAAACTTCGACGGTCGTGCTGCCGAGCGACTTCTCGCAGTCGGCCTCTATGTTCGAGCAGATGCTGACCGCCGGCAAAGTTCAAAACGATTCGAAGGAGTAGACGCGCGTGAAATACACCGTCGTTTGCGTCGGTAAGCTCAAGGAGCGCTTTTGGAAGGACGCGTGCGCTGAGTACACCAAGCGCCTAGGTGCCTATGCCAAGGTTGATATCCGCGAGGTGGCCGATATCGACCCGGCTAAGGCGGGCGGCGTGGATGCCGCGCGCGACAAGGAGGGGGCGGCGATTCTTGCTGCCCTGCCGTCTCGAGCGCATGTGATCCTGCTGGCCATTGAGGGCAAAGAGCGCTCGAGCGAGGAGTTTTCGGCGAGGCTCGACGATCTTATGCTGCGAGGCAGCAGCGACATCGCCTTTGTGATTGGCGGATCGGACGGCGTGAGCGATGAGGTACGCGCCCGCGCCGACGAGATGCTCAGCTTTGGACGCATTACCTTGCCGCATAACCTGGCGCGTGTGGTGCTGCTAGAGCAGATTTACCGTGCCTGCAAGATCAGCCGTGGCGAGCCGTATCACAAATAGGTCGGCAATACGAAACAATGGTGTGGGACAATACCTTTCGTTTTGAGGAATGTGTCTGAAAGGACTATGAGATATGAAGATTGGATTTGTCGGTTTTGGCAATATGGCGAGCGCTATGGCCGATGGCTGGGTCGCTGCCGGTGTAGCTGCGAGCGACATGTGCGCCTGCGCGGGTCGCTACGACGCACTGGTTGAGCGCTGCGAGGCGCGCGGCATGGTCGCCTGCCACGATGCCGCCGAGGTTGTCGCCGCATCCGATATCGTGGTCGCTGCGGTCAAACCGTACATGATCGAGAAGGTATTCGCCCCGCTCAAGGATGCTCTTGCCAAAAAGGTCGTTCTGTCGGTTGCCTGGACCTGGGACAGTGCCAAGTGGGAGCAGGTCCTGCCGGGCGTCGCGCATATCTCGACGGTGCCCAACACACCGGTTTCGGTGGGCGAGGGCGTCATCGCTTGCGAGAAGGCTTCCACGCTTAGTGATGAGCAGAGCGCAGTGGTGCTTGATCTGCTTGGCAAACTCGGTGCGGTGGTCGAGCTCGATACGAGTCTGCTGTTTGTGGGCGGCACGGTGGGTGGTTGCGCTCCGGCATTTGTCGCCATGGCAATCGAGGCCCTGGGCGATGCGGCGGTCAAGCATGGTATCCCGCGTGCCGATGCCTATCGCATTGTGAGCCAGATGGTGCTGGGTACGGCAAAGCTGCAGCTTTCAACTGGTCAGCATCCTGCGGCGATGAAGGATGCCGTATGCTCGCCCGGTGGCGCCACCATCAAGGGCGTCGTTGCGCTCGAGGACGCCGGCATGCGCAGTGCCCTGGTCAAGGCAATCGACGCAACTCTCCAGTAAAACCTTCCATTTAGGGACAGGTTTATTTTGGCAGGTTTTTCCTGCGGTTTTGTCGTATATGCGAAAAGCGCCCCGCAACCGGATCGTTACCGGTTGCGGGGCGCTTGCGTTTGCCCAGATAAAACCGACCAAAATAAACCTGTCCCTTTTTGGCAGGTTAGTCCCAGAAGCTGTCTTCCTCATCCTCGGACTTGGGTCCGCGGTCGACGTACATCTTATGGGTACGCTTCTCCATTACAAAGGCAAGAATCGCAAATAACAGGATGCCGCCGGCGAAAAGGATGGCAAAACCGGTGCGGGTGCCAAACAAAAAGGAAAAAACTGCGTCCATTGGGTGCCTTCTTGCGTAGTTGAGTTGGGTCGTAAACGCTCATAAGTATATACTTGCCCATACATGTACAAGGTTGCAACCTAAATGGAATGTATATCGCCGGAGGATCTAATGCTTGATATCAAGTTTGTTCGCGAGAATCCCGATGCCATCGATGTCGCCATGGCTAACCGCCAGACGTCTTGGGATCGCGAGAAGTTCTTTGAGCTCGACGACGAGCGCCGTGCCGTCATCACCGAGGTCGAGGAACTCCAGGCTACGCGCAATGCCGAGTCCAAGAAGATCGGCGCCCTGATGAAGGAGGGCAAGAAGGAGGAGGCCGAGGCCGCCAAGGAGGCCGTGCGCGCCGTCAACGAGAAGATTGACGGTCTGGCCGAGCGTCGTACTGCCCTCGAGCAGGAGCAGTACGACTTCATGGCTCACCTGCCCAACATTCCTTGCGAGGCCACGCCGTACGGCAAGGACGAGGACGAGAACATCGAGCGTCGCCGCTGGGGCACCCCGCGCGAGTTCGACTTCGACTTTAAGCCGCACTGGGATCTGGGCACCGACCTCGACATTCTTGACTTCGAGCGCGGCAACAAGCTCTCCGGCAGCCGTTTCACCGTTCTCGGTGGCGCCGGTGCCCGCCTGGAGCGTGCCCTCATCAACTTCTTCCTCGATACGCACACCAGCCGTGGCTTCAAGGAGTGGTGGCCGCCTATCGTCGTCAAGCGTCAGACCATGTTTGGCACGGGTCAGCTGCCCAAGTTCGAGGACGACGCCTATCACGTCTCGGGCGACAACTTCCTGATCCCCACCGCCGAGGTCGTGCTTACCAACTTGCACGCCGGCGAGGTCCTCGATGCCGACACTCTGCCGCGCCGCTACACCGCCTTCACCCCCTGCTTCCGCGAGGAGGCCGGTTCCGCCGGTCGCGACACCCGCGGCATCATCCGTCAGCACGAGTTCGACAAGGTCGAGATGGTCAAGTTCGCTAAGCCGGAGGAGTCTGACGAGGAGCTCGAGAGCATGACCGCCGAGGCCGAGTACCTGCTGCAGCAGCTGGGCCTTCCGTATCGCGTGATTAGCCTGTGCACCGGTGACTTGGGCTTCTCTGCTCGTCAGACCTACGACATCGAGGTCTGGCTGCCGAGCTACAACGCCTACAAGGAGATTAGCTCCTGCTCCAACTGTGGTGACTTCCAGGCTCGCCGCGCCAACATCAAGTATCGCGACCCCGAGAACTTCAAGGGTTCGCGCTACTTGCACACTCTCAACGGTTCCGGCTTGCCGGCCGGCCGCACCATGGCCGCTATTCTGGAGAACTACCAGAACGCCGACGGCACCATCACGATCCCCGAGGTCTTGCGTCCTTACATGGGCGGCCTCGAGAAGATCGAGCCGGTCGCGTAACTTGGCTGCATAGGGGATATGCAAGGGCGCTCCTTCGGGGGCGCCCTATTTCGTGCGCAGGTTCATACCATGCCGTGCGGACAGCTCAATAGAAAACACACGAACAAGTGTTCTGTATACAGCCATCTACCTGCTATGCTTTTGCTAAATAAGAGCGAGAGAAAGGGGACGCGATGGAGCTGTTTGATGATCGGGTGGTTTTGTTTGAGAGCGACGAGGGCGGGGAGTACCTGCTTGTAACGTGTGAGCCGTCTGGCATGGGTGGCCTGGTGGTTCGGCAGACGAGCGAGGGTCCGTTGACCCAATGGTGCTTTGAGGAGTCGCCGCATGTGGTCGAGACGTTTGTGGCGCACGAGGGGCTTGTGGCGCTGGAGCACTTCTATGGAGTTGGGACTTCCAACCAGGTCGCGCGCATGCTGAGCATCTCGTTTGCCGATTATGACTGTGCTCAGCGGGTGAGATCGCTCCTGAGGGAACTTGATGCCAAGTTCGACGTGATCGAAAAGCCAATCGATCGTACGGGGAACAGCGGTATATGCGGAGCAGCATGACAAAACTGCGTTCCACAAAAAAGTTTGAGATTGTGCTTGACTCCAATAAGCTAAAGTGGTTTTATATGTCTTGCGCTGCGGCGTTACCTCAGCTGGATAGAGGGTCTGACTACGAATCAGAACGTCATAGGTTCGAATCCTATACGCCGCACCAATTGAGTTTTAAGCCTCCGGAAACGGGGGCTTTTCCTTTACGGGGGCATTGCGGAGATTCGAACCTCGTTCGAGGCGCGAGCGTCAAGAAAACGCGGAGCGTTTTTAGCGAGCGGGCGAGTCCGCCGGCAGGCGGGCGAAGCCGGTGCGGATCCGCGCAGCGGATGCGCGGAATCCTATACGCCGCACCAATCGAAATCGAAAGCCTCCGGCAACGGGGGCTTTTCTTTTATGGCAACACCGCATGGATTCGAACCTCGGTCGAGGCGCGAGCATCTTAATCATTACTTCGTAAAATTTTTCCAAATTGTCGCTTGACCCATCGAGGGGTCACGTGCATAATAATCCGTGCGTTGCGGCGTTACCTCAGCTGGATAGAGGGTCTGACTACGAATCAGAACGTCATAGGTTCGAATCCTATACGCCGCACCAATTGAGTTTTAAGCCTCCGGAAACGGGGGCTTTTCCTTTACGGGGGCATTGCGGAGATTCGAACCTCGTTCGAGGCGCGAGCGTCAAGAAAACGCGGAGCGTTTTTAGCGAGCGGGCGAGTCCGCCGGCAGGCGGGCGAAGCCGGTGCGGATCCGCGCAGCGGATGCGCGGAATCCTATACGCCGCACCAACTGAACTTTAAAGCCTTCGGTAACGGAGGCTTTTCTTATATCGCGATGCGTCGAAGATCGCATCAAGTGGTCAAAATGAGTAAAAATCAAATTCAATAACTTTTTTTGAAAAACGCTTGACCTTTATTCAGTCCACGTGCATAATAATCAACAAGTCGCGGCGTTACCTCAGCTGGATAGAGGGTCTGACTACGAATCAGAACGTCATAGGTTCGAATCCTATACGCCGCACCAATTGAGTTTTAAGCCTCCGGAAACGGGGGCTTTTCCTTTACGGGGGCATTGCGGAGATTCGAACCTCGTTCGAGGCGCGAGCGTCAAGAAAACGCGGAGCGTTTTTAGCGAGCGGGCGAGTCCGCCGGCAGGCGGGCGAAGCCGGTGCGGATCCGCGCAGCGGATGCGCGGAATCCTATACGCCGCACCAATTGAGTTTTAAGCCTCCGGAAACGGGGGCTTTTCCTTTACGGGGGCATTGCGGAGATTCGAACCTCGTTCGAGGCGCAGGCGTAAAGCGGACTATTTCCTGTCGACTCGTGTAAGATTTCGAGTAGGTGTCGCGGCCCATCCGTGACCACTCCTTCTTCAAGCGACCGATCAGGGTGATACTTCGTGGCAGAGCGTCCGACATACAAGCTCAGGTTTCTCGATCCCAAGAAGCGCTTTCCGGCGATGCCCGAGCAGCCTGCGGGGCGCTCATATGGCGTGGTCTGGAAACTCTTTGGCGAGGACCAGCATGAATCTTGTTATGTCGTCGAATTCGTTGGCAAAAGCCATGTGTCGCTTTTGGGCTACGTAAGCGTTTCGGGTGAGGTCTATAAGGTGGACCGTCCCGTTAACGAAGTATCGCTGCCCGACGATCCCGACATGCAGCTGATTCTTGACGAGTCCGATTCCAACATCGGTGAGATTGCAGTCAGGGGTACCGATGGGACGATGCGCTCCCGGGCGCGAGTCATCGGCTCTCCCGAAGGCCCCATGCGCGAGCAGTCCGACCACGAGACATGGAATTCGACCCGCGCCCTTCCTTACGGCGAGTTCATGGCCTCGATGTTCTTGCGCTACGTGATATTTGCCAACTCCGAAAGCGCTATTGCGAACACGGCGGGCGTCGACGGTCTCGATGCGGACATGCAAAACGTTGTCGACAAAATAAAGCTCGTAAAGTTGCCCGAGCCGGTCGAGGTGTTTTTGGGCTTTAACACGGCACCGCTACCTGACGCTATCGAGACGCTGCTCTACCGTGTCGACCATGCCGAGAATCCGAGCGGTATCGAGCGTTATGCGGCCGCCCTTATGAGCGAGGTCGACTTGCCCCGACTGCGCACCATCGCCGCCAAGTCCGAGATGAGCCTGGCTCGCATCGATCGCTCAAAGCTTTTCTATCTCAATTTTGATCGTAGCCTGCTGGACCAGGACGAGATTGACATGCTGCTTGCCATCGAGTGCCGTCTCAACCGCCTCTCTGGCATCCTCGAGCGCATCGGGGCCGGATTGGCCCCTGCGGCATCCTCGCCGAGCCTTGAGGGCTGCGCGCTCTTTGATGCGTGGCATATCGCCAAGACGACCAACGATGTTCCCCGACTGCTCGATACGGCCTCGAGCGATAACCCGTGGGGCAAACCGGGTACGGTGGCTTGCCAGCCGGGCGGTGAGTGGGATGTGCGTACCCGCTTCGCGCGTATTGTCGAGGCGCTTAACGTGGTCACACGGCTCGACTATACCTATCGGGCAAACGTTGCCGAGGGGATTATGCTCGTTCGGTTTGGGCGGTCTGTCGTTGATGCCATGCCGCAACGTGAATACGACGCTCAGGATGACGCCTGGCGCGAGCTGGACGAGGACATGCGCGCGATCTGGGCCGCGGAGCACGATGCGCGCGTGGCACTTACGCTTGCGGCAGCGTGTTTTGCCGCGGGCACCTGCATCACGCGCTGCTATGTGCAGATTGCTGCTCCCGACAGTGAGCAGGGCGAGCGCGTTGTCGCAACGTATTTCTTTGGGCGCGCGGCCTATCTGGCCGATTGCGTGCCTGTCGCCAAGGATCTTGAGAGCATGGACATGGACGATATGCCGTGCAAGCGTGTGCTTGAGGCGTATGAGTCAACCGCTCCGGAGACGATTGAGCCTGCGGAGGTTCATGCTCGTCCGCGTGATGACCATCGCACACTGCCGCCGGCGCTGCGCGATCTGCTGCTTGCCGATACGGCTGACGAGTTGGAGGTCATGGAAGAGGACGACGACCCATACGTGGCCCGCGTTGTTGAATTGCGCGAGCAGGCAAAAGTCGACCGTACAGGTGCCTTTGAAGGCTTTTCCCGTCTTGTCGAGGAGTTGGAGGCTAAGTGCGCCGTCGCCGAGCTTTTGGCGACAGGTCCGGTTCAAACGCAGTTTTGCGATAACCAGCTGGTACGCATGGTGCTACCGGTGTTGGAAGAAGACCGCTCTGTGCGAATCCTTCGTGCGCCCGATGCGCTGTACTTTGCCCAGCACGAGATCTGCAGCTTTTACGCCGAGCAAGAGGACTTTGAACGAGCACTGCCCGAGGTGCGCCATCTTTACGATCTGGCACGCTCGTCCATGCAATCGCACTTTGCGCTCATCAACGTGCTTGCGCGTCTGGAGCGCTTTGACGAGATTATCGAGGTGGCGCGCCACGGCCTACGTATTGCCAGCGATCGTTCTGCAATCGGCTACCTGTTCTATCGCTTGGCGTTTGCCTATTGGAATTGCGATCAGCTCGACCTGGCGCTGGCTTGTTACCGTCTGGTGCCGCGCGGCGAGGAGTCGGGCAGTAGCGCGCTGGAAGAAATGCAGGGCCTTATGAATGAGATGGGCGTCAGCGAGCCTCCGACGTTCGAGGAGGCGGTCGAGACCATCCGCAAGGCTGGACTCGAGCTGCCGCCAGTGTCCGCCGTGACGAATCAGCTGGCAGATGCCGCTGTGCAACTGGTCGACAACGGCTTCTTTTTCCTGGCACGCGGTTGCATCTTCCAAATGTGGCGCACCATGGGCAACGACGAGCTCGGCTCCCTCAACCGCTCGCTGGGGTAGGCGAAGCCTCCAAGGAGGAAAGGATGCTAGGCAATTAGAAAATTTCCTCTTGCCCATCCTTGGCTGTTTGGTTACTATAGAACGGCTGTTACGGAGAGCTGACCGAGAGGCCGAAGGTGCTCGCCTGCTAAGCGAGTATGCCCCAAAAGGGCATCTGGGGTTCGAATCCCCAGCTCTCCGCCAGTTTAACTTTAAAGAAGGGTCCCATCGGGGGCCCTTTTTTATTATCGAGAAAGGGCGCTGGGGATTCGAACCCTCAAAAAATGAGGCGCCCCGTTGGACGCCTCCTTTCAGCGAGTGTATTGTTCTTCGATCTTACATCTCGGGCGCCTTGGCTACGGTCTCGCTCTCGGCTGTGAGCGGGCGGTTGTCGATGCGGCGGCCCAGGCGGTCGAGCTTCACAAGGAGCCACTCAATGGGATTCGGCCCTGCGCCTTCCTCGTCAGCAACCAGGTCCATGACGGCGATCTTGGTGCCGTCTTGCTTGAGCGTAACGCTGCCCACCTTGTCGCCCACATGCACCGTGCCCGAAAGATCGTCGTAGCTAACCTTTTCGGTCACCTCGCCGGCAAGAGAAAACACGGTCGCTTGCGCCGTGGGATCGGCGAGCGTGGCGTCGATTGTCTTATCCGTCCAGTCGGTTTGGCCAATGCGCGCCATAAGCGGGTTGCCGTTGGCGGTCTTTTCCTGCGTGTTGGCGATCGCGACCGTCACCTTGTGACCGTAGTACCAGTTGGCAAGGGTGGCGGTATCGGTAAAGCGCTGATCGGTGGTGGTGGAGTTCAAAATAACGGTGTAGATCTCGTCGCCGTCGCGGTTGTAGGCGCTCGTAAAGCAATAGCCCGCGTCGTCGGTGGTGCCGGTCTTGCCGCCGATGTTGCCATCTTGGCCCAGCAAATAGTTATGCGTGTCCATGGAATGCGAATGGTCGGTGCCGTCGGCGCCCGTGACCTCGATCCAGGAATCCTCGCTCGCTACGACCTCGCGGATCGTGTCGTTTTTCATGGCCTCCTGCATCATCAGCGCTACGTCGTGTGCGGTTGAGTGCATATCGCCAGCCCACTCATCAAAGTCCAGACCGTGTGGGTTCTCAAAGACCGTGCCGGTGCAGCCGAGCTTCTTAGCGCGCTCGTTCATGGCCTTCACAAATGTGGCCTCGGCGTCTTTGGTCTTAGGGTCGATCTTCTTGCCCACATATTCGGCGAGCACGATGGCGGCGTCGTTGCCCGAGGGAATCATCAGGCCGCGCAGCGCCTGCTCCACGGTAAGCTCGTCGCCTTCGAGCAAGCCGGCGGTCGAATTGCCCACGGTGGCTGCGGCGTTGCTCACCGTGACCTTCTCGTCCATCTTGCAATTCTCGACGGTTAGGATTGCGGTCATGACCTTGGTGATCGAGGCAATCTTGACCTGCTCATCGGCGTCGCGGGCATAGTAGACGGTGCCGTCTTTGCCCATGACGAGGGCATTGGTCGCATCGATATCGGGCAGGTTTTCGGCCGTGATACCGCGCACATCGGCGGTTTTGCCGCAAACATTGTCGGTCGTGAGCACTTGGGCGCCGGCGACGGTGGGCACGCCGGCGGCAAGGGCGATAGCGCAGACAAAGCCGGCGGCAAGCTGGGCTGAGCGCTTTGCAAAAGAGGTGAGGGACTTCACGGATTTCGCTTTCGACGGGATGGTCACTTCTGGAACTAGAGTATATCGTTTGCCGGCATCGGCGATCATCGCGTGCGTGCGTGGCCCACATCCGCGCCCGAACGGGCACAAGGGTGCTTAAGGCCGACTTAATCACCCACGCTTGTTGTGTGTGACGGGCGCCCCATCGGGCATAATGGAGCGCGAGAGGAGCACGCATGAACGAGCGCATTTTGGTAGTTGATGACGAAAAGGCCATCGCCGACTTGGTTGGTATCTACCTTACAAAAGAGGGCTTTGATGTCCAGATTGCCTATAGCGGGGCCGATGCTGCCAAGGCAATCTTGGAGCAGGAGTTCGATCTGGCGCTGCTGGATGTCATGCTGCCCGATATCGATGGCTTTGAGCTGCTGCGTACGATCCGTTCCAGCCATACCTATCCCGTGATCATGCTGACGGCGCGCGATGCCCAGCAAGACAAGATCGAGGGCCTTTCGCTTGGCGCGGACGATTACGTGGTTAAGCCGTTTCGTCCTCTGGAGCTCATCGCGCGCGTGCATGCTCAGCTTCGCCGCTACACCAGCTACGGTAGCCGCGCACAGGCGGCCGAGTCGCCGACCCTCCAGCTCGACGGCTTGGAGATCAACCGCGATGCTCGTTCCGTAACGGTGGACGGTGCACCGGTACGCCTCACACCCACCGAGTATTCAATCTTGCTGTATCTGGTCGAGCATCGCGGCAGCGTGGTGGGCGTGGAGGACCTGTTCCGCGCGGTATGGAACGAGGACTTTATGCCCGGCTCCAACAATACGGTGATGGTGCACATTCGCCACTTGCGCGAAAAGATTGGCGACGACGCACAAAAGCCGCGCTTTATCAAAAACGTCTGGGGCGTCGGCTACATCATCGAATAACGCTTTTCGCTTGTGAGGATCTTGATATGACAAAAGACGATAGGCAGGCATTCGAGGTACCCGATCGGCTCTTTGATTACGTGAGGTCGGTCGTCGACAACCGTGCGCTTGCAACGGTGCTGCTCTTTTTGCTGAGCCTGCTGCTGATTGGCATCGACAACATCGTCGGAATCTTGGCGGTGCTGCTTGTTGGCTTTTTGCTGATCGATCGATTTGAGATCGTGCGCCGCTGCGTGGTGATTGGCGGCGCCGCGTGGGCCATGACGTTGGCGATTGGCGCCATGGCGCTCGGCGGCATCGAAGGGCCGGTGCTGTTCGATGCCGGCTTTGTATTCAACATGCTTGGCTTTGTGCTGGCGCTTGCCGCGTGCGTGCTGTTCTTGTGTGGCCGCGCCCTGTACTATCAGGGCTACGAACAGGGCGAGCAGCATGCCGATTGTGTGCTGGCCGCTCGTATTCAAGATCGTCTGATCGATCACCCCGACACCTGGGACAACATTGACGGTGACTTCTTGGAGGTCGAGGGCGCCCTTAACCGCGTGCGTGACCGTGAGCGCAAGGTGCAGCAAGCTCTGCGTGACGAGTCGCATCGCAAGGACGATCTGGTCACGTACTTGGCACATGACCTACGCACCCCGCTTGCCAGTGTGGTGGGCTATCTTTCGCTGTTGCAAGAGGCTCCTGAGCTGCCGGTTGAGCAACGTGCGCACTTTACGGGCGTGGCTCTCGACAAGGCGTACCGGCTCGATGCGCTCATCGAAGAGTTCTTCGATATCACGCGCTTTGACTTCCACGATATCGTGCTCACGCGTGGCTATGTTGATCTGGGGTTGCTGCTGGCTCAGGTGGCTGACGAGTTCTATCCCATCCTCAACGAGCAGCATAAGGAAGTCCAAGTTGATATTCGCGAGGACCTGACGGTGCTCGTGGATGGCGACAAAATGGCTCGCGTGTTCAACAACATCATGAAAAACGCCGTTGCCTATAGCTATGAGGGCTCGACCATCACGATCGAGGCCAGACGCCGGGACGGCGGTGGCGTGCGCGTGCGCTTTATCAATCAGGGCGATCCCATCCCTGAGGCAAAGCTCAAGGTGATCTTTGAGAAGTTCTATCGCCTGGATGCGGCGCGTACGACCAATCGCGGCGGCGCTGGACTGGGGCTTGCCATCGCCAAGGAGATCGTATGCGCGCACGGCGGTACCATCGCATGCGAATCGACGCCCGAGCATACTGTTTTTACTATCGAGTTGCCCGCCACGTAGCGTAGGCGCCCTTACAAACACTTGACAATGCGCTCACGTGCATATGAGCCGCGATTCCTACTATCGATACTGCTGAATTGATATCGATGTGGAGGTATGCGGTATGACGGCTGCTGCGGCTGTGGAGCCCACGGAGCTTGAAGAACTCATGAAAGCGCAGGTCGAGGCCGCGCGCGAGCGCGAGGTTGGGGATGCGACTCGCCCCACGGCAGAGGATCTTGCCGCCTCGCCGACGCGTATCGATGTCGAGGGCCTCGACCTGTTCTATGGCGACCACCATGCGCTCAAGGACGTGAATATCAAGATCCGCGACAAGCAGATCACCTCGTTCATCGGGCCTTCGGGCTGCGGAAAGTCCACGTTGCTGCGCTGCTTTAACCGCATGAACGACGGCATCAAGGATTGCCGCATCGAGGGCAGGATTGCGCTCGATGGTCAAGATATCCTGGGCGACTACGACATCTGCCGCTTGCGCCAGCGCGTGGGCATGGTGTTCCAGCGCCCCAACCCGTTTCCCATGAGCATCTACGACAACGTCGCCTACGGTCCTCGCGGCATGGGAGTGCGCGACCGCGTCGTGCTCGACGAGCTGGTCGAGGATTCCCTTCGTCGCGCTGCGCTATGGGATGAGGTCAAGGACAAGCTCAAAGAGTCGGGTCTGGGTCTTTCGGGCGGCCAGCAGCAGCGTCTGTGCATCGCCCGCGCACTTGCCGTGCAGCCCGACATTCTGCTGATGGACGAGCCGACCTCGGCACTCGACCCTGTGTCGACGCTGGTGGTGGAGCAGCTGGCCTGCGAGCTCAAAGAGACCTGCACGCTCGTGGTCGTTACGCACAATATGCAGCAGGCGGCGCGTATCTCCGATTCGGTCGCATTCTTTTTGCTGGGTGAGCTGGTGGAGCACGCGCCCACCGCGCAACTCTTCAAGAATCCGACCGATCCGCGCACGGCGGATTATTTGACGGGGCGTTTTGGCTGATACCATCTAGTAAAGGTACCTTTAGGGTTAAGATGCGGTCATGCCGGCCGCAAAGGGGTTCAACATGATCTATTACGTCGAGGACGATGACAACATCAGGGATTTGACGGTCTATGCGCTGCGCAAGCAGGGGATTGAGGCCGAAGGCTTTTCGTGCGACGGTGAGTTTAAGGCTGCCGTGGCGCGACGGGTACCCGATGCCGTCCTGCTCGACATCATGCTGCCCGATACCGATGGCTTGGCGATTATGCGTCGACTGCGTGCCGATCGCCTGACGGCGACGGTGCCCATCATGATGCTTACCGCCAAGGATACCGAGCTCGACAAGGTGATGGCGCTCGATGGCGGTGCCGACGATTACCTGACTAAGCCGTTTTCGCTCATGGAGCTCGCCAGCCGCTGCCGCGCACTGCTGCGTCGCGGCGGCATGGTCAAACAGGCAAGCGATGTGCTCAGCGTGGGCGACATTGTGCTCTCGCCCAGCCATCGTGAGGTGACTGTTGCCGGCGAGTCGCTTAAGCTCACCCTGCGCGAGTTCGACCTGCTCGAGTACCTCATGCGCAAGCCCGGCGTGGTCTTTACCCGCGAGTCGTTGCTGCAGAGCGTGTGGGGCTGGGACTTCGACGGCGGTTCGCGCACCGTTGACGTGCACGTGCAGACGCTTCGCCAAAAACTGGGCGAGCATGCCAGCGCCATCGAGACCGTGCGCGGCGTGGGCTACCGCTTGGCCGAGCCTTCTGCCGGCGATGGTGCCAAAGGCGACGACACCGCGGCCACCGCATCGGAGGAGTAACCCGTGGTCTTCGCCCCCCAGGGAAAACATACGCTGTCGCACCGCGTTTTTGTGACGATCTTTGTCTGCGCCATGGCGGTTATCGTGGCGTTTACGGTGCTGGGTGCGTTCTTTGTGCAAAACACCTTGGCGGATGCCACGAGTGCCAATCTGGCGCAGGAAACCGAGCTCATTGCTGCCGCTCTCGACGAACAGCAGGAGCCCATCCCGTTCTTGCGTAGTCTCGATCGCGAGGACTTGCGCATCACGCTGATTAACAAGGATGGATCGGTTGCCTACGACAACGAGGCGTCGCCTTCCACACTGCCCAACCATGGCGATCGCCCCGAGGTCATCGAGGCCTTTGAGAGTGGTTTGGGTTCCGCGGAGCGCGCAAGCTCTACGCTCGACGAGATTATGCTGTATCGCGCCGTCGCCCTTGATAACGGCCAGGTTGTCCGCTTGGCGCAGGCCCAGCCTGGCGTTGCGGCGATTTTGCTGTCGATGGTGGCGCCGATGCTGCTTATCGCAGCAGCGGGTGCGGTACTCTCGTTTTTTATGGCGCGCCGCGAGTCCCGTGCCATCATCGCGCCGTTGCAAGAGGTGGATTTGGACCACCCACGCCGTAGCTATGAGCACGCCTATGCCGAGATGGTCCCCATGCTTGAGCGTATCGAGTCGCAGCGCCAGGAACTCAAGCGCCAAATGGCGGTGCTAGCGGACAACGACCGTATGCGCCGCGAGTTCACGGCGAATATCACCCATGAGCTCAAGACGCCGCTTACGGCGATTTCGGGCTATGCCGAGCTCATCGCAAACGGCATGGTCGAGGGCGAGGGCGACCTGCGCAACTTTGGCGGTCGCATCTATCGTGAGGCGGGCCGCTTGGCAGCGCTTGTCAACGATATCCTTACGCTGTCTAACTTGGACGAGGCCGAGCGTGCAACTGAGGGCGAGGCGGTGCCCATTGGTTCCACGGAGCCTATTGAGCTCTCGCGTGCCATCTACGCGGTTGAGCAGCGTCTTGAACAGGTCGCCCGTCAGGCGAATGTGACGATAAGTCATGAGACCAAGCCTGTGGTCATCGAAGGCGTGTCGCGCTTGATTGACGAGCTCATCTATAATCTGGCGAGCAACGCCATCCGCTACAATCGACCCGGCGGTACGGTTACGCTGCAGTGCGGCACCAACGACGAAGGCCATCCGTTCCTTGCGGTCGCCGACACGGGAATCGGTATCGCGCCTGAAGAACAGGGCAAGGTATTTGAGCGGTTCTATCGCGTGGACAAGAGTAGGTCCAAGGCGCGCGGCGGAACCGGTCTGGGGCTTGCCATTGTCAAGCATGCGGCCCTGTATCATCACGCCACGCTCGATCTGTCGAGCGAGTTGGGCGTGGGAACCACCATTACGGTGACGTTTCCCATACAGCAGGACGAGCCATTCGCATAGCGATACAACATAGGTATTGATGTAGACGCCGCATTTGACTTTCGGGTGCGGCGTTGTTGTGCAATTTTACGATTGCTTCCGACATTTTTACAGGAGAGCCTGTTTCTTATGTATAGAGTTTGGTCTCGGTAAAAAGATGCGATAACATACGGACAGTTTTGTCAATCCGAACTGGGGAAATGAAAGGCAAGCTGCATGACCCTTCTCGAACTGTTCCAGCTGCTGAAGAAGCACCTCAAGCTGGTCATCACCCTTCCGGTGGTCTGCGCGATCGCCATGGGCATCGTGTCCTTCGCCGCGATGGACAACACCTATACCGCGACGACGAGCATGTACATTCTCGCCAAGACCGACGATAGCGGTCAGATGAGCTACAACGATCTCTCGGCGAGTCAGATGCTTTCCAACGATATCGCCACGCTGCTGGATAGCGATAGCGTTAAGAGCGGCGCAGCCAATGAACTGGGCCTCACCGATCTGGATGACTACAAGGTGTCTGTTTCCTCCGAGACCACCACGCGTGTCATTACGCTTTCGGTTACCGGCACCGATGCCAAGGAGACGGCTAAGGTCGCAAAGGCCATGGCCAGCTCGGTGAGTACGGTCGCTCAGAACGTCGGCGCTGCCCAGAGCATCAACGTTATCGACGAGGCTAAGACCCCCGAAGCCCCCAGCGGCCCCAAGCGCACGCTGTATATTGCCGTCGCGTTCCTCGCCGGTATCTTTATCGCAGTTGCCTATGTCGTTTTGGCAGACATGCTCAATACCCGCATCCGCGGTGCCGAAGAGGCGGAAGAGCTCCTGGGCATTCCCGTTGTTGGCCGAATTCCGGCTATGAAAGGTGGTAAATAGGCATGGCTAAGGCAAAGAACACCGATAAGCTCGTTGTACAGAATGCCGCCAAGACCCTTCTGGCCAACATCCGCTTTGCGAGCGTGGACGACCCCATTCGCACCATTACCGTCACGTCCTCGATTCCCAACGAGGGCAAGTCTACGGTTTCCATCAACCTTGCCCAGGCTATCGCCACGAGCGGCAAGTCCGTGCTCCTGGTCGAGGCCGATATGCGCCGCAGGTCCCTTTCCGATATGCTCGGCGTTCGTTCGCGCGGCGGACTCTATGCGGTCCTTTCCGAGCAGATCTCCATTGACCAGGCAATTGTCGAGACGGGTCAGAAGAACTTCTACTTCCTCGATGCCGAGCCACATATTCCCAATCCTGCCGATATCATCGTCTCTCACCGCTTTGCCAAGTTGGTAAAGGCACTGTCCGCCAAGTTCCAGTACGTCATCTTTGATGCTCCCCCGGTCGGCACCTTCATCGATGCTGCCGAGATTGCCAGCCTGACCGACGGTACGCTGTTCGTGGTGCGCGAGGACTTCACCAAGCGCGAGGAGGCACTCAACGCTATCGGCCAGCTTAAGAAGTCCGAGAAGGTCAAGCTCATCGGTACCGTCATGAACTACTGCGAGACCGAGACCAGCGAGTACTACTACTCCTACTACACCAAGGACGGTAAGAAGGTTAAGAAGGGCTCCGACGATCAGGGGACTTCCAAAAAGGGCATCTTCACCAACCGAGCAAACGTTTAGTTGATTAAGGCTGACCTATGCGTGACATTCATTGCCATATCTTGCCGGGTGTAGACGACGGCGCCGCCGATCTCGATGAGAGCTTGGCGATGCTCGAGGCTGCCAAGCGGGCCGGTGTAACCAGAATCGTTTGCACTCCTCACTGCCGTGATCCCTATTTTGATTACGACAAGATGTGGGATGCCTTTGAGCTGCTGCGTGATAACGCTGACGGTTTTCCGCTCCAGATGGGCTTCGAGGTCAACCATCGAAAGCTCGTTGAACTTGGTATCGATGCCGCGGAGCACTTGCATTTCGATGGAACCAACGAGTTTCTGCTCGAGCTTTCGACACATGCCGATGCGTATGCGTTTAGAGAGTACGAGAACACGATTTACGATTTGCAGTGCCGTGGCTACCAGGTGATCATCGCTCATCCTGAGCGCTATCGTGCGGTTCAAAAGGATGTAAGCGTGGCGGAGCGCCTGGTCGATATGGGCTGCAAACTGCAGGCTTCGGCGGACTTTATTGCCGGCGGTCGCTTTGGTCGCGAGAAAAAGCCGGCACAGCGCCTGTTCGATCATAACCTGTACAGCTTCATCGCGAGCGATGCCCATAACGTGGGTCATTACGACTGCCTGGCGAAGGCTCGCGCGAAGTTTAGCGTACGCGGAGCTCATTTTCGCTAAAATCTGTCCCTAACGTTCGCATTGAATGAAGGGGCAGCCATGGATATTCAACTTAAGACGGGATGCTTTGATGACGCGGCGTTGGTGCGCCGCGTCGTTTTTATGGACGAGCAGGGCTACGAGAATGAGTTCGACGCTATCGACGAGGATCCGAACTGCATTCATGTGACGCTCTATGTAGACGGCGAGCTTGCCGGTTGCTCGCGCGTGTTTCCCGAAGAGCTTGAGCGCGTGGCTGACGCAGAGGCCCCGGTGTTGCCGGCATGCGACATGGACGAAGGCGTTGCGGCGGGGGAGACCTACATTATGGGGCGCGTGGCTGTGCTGCCGAGCATGCGCCGTCGCGGTTTGGCGAGCAAGATTGTCGAGGCCAGTGATGCCGCCGCGCGTGATGCCGGCGCCAAGCTTATTAAGCTGCATGCGCAGGAATACGTGCTGCCGCTCTATGTAAAGGCGGGCTACACGCAAATTGCCCCGGTAGATTACGAAGACGAGGGCCAGCCCCATGTCTGGATGGCCAAGCGCGTAGATGGCAGATAGGGACGTTCCTTTTCTGCCGGCAGCTGGGGACACTCCTTGGCAATTGACGCATTGGAGCGCTCGGACATACAGTTTTTCGATTCCGTATGTATATATGCGCGTTAATGGGTTATAAAATCTAAGTCTGAACATAGCAGGTCTGCGATGCGGCTCGGGCGACCGGGCCGTTTTTGCGGACAGGGGTAGCGCGAAAGGACTGCACATGCGTCAATTTAAGACCGAGAGCAAAAAACTGCTCGACCTCATGATCAACTCCATCTACACCAATAAGGAAATCTTCCTGCGCGAGCTTATCTCTAACGCGAGCGACGCCGTCGACAAGCTCAACTTTAAGAGCCTGCAGGACCCGAGCGTCAAGATCGACCAGGGCGACCTGGCCATTCGCGTCTCCTTTGATAAAGACGCCCGCACCATTACCATCTCGGATAACGGCATTGGCATGACCGCCGAGGAGCTCGAGCGCAATCTGGGCACCATCGCCCATTCCGGCTCCGAGGAGTTTAAGACCGAGAACGCCGAGCAGCAGGGTTCGGATGTCGACATCATTGGCCAGTTTGGCGTGGGCTTCTATTCGGCCTTTATGGTCGCCAGCCACGTGAAGGTTGTCAGCCGTGCTTATGGCGAGGACGCCGCTCATGTGTGGGAATCCGACGGTCTTGAGGGCTACACCATCGAGGACGGCGAGCGTGCCGAGCACGGTACCGACGTCATCCTGACGCTGCGTGAGAACGAGAAGCTCGACGCCGACGGCGAGGCCGAGACCTACGATCGCTTCCTGACCGAGTGGGGTCTCAAGAGCCTGATTCAGCAGTACAGCAACTATGTGCGCTACCCGATTCAGATGATGGTGTCCAAGAGCCGCCAGAAACCCAAGCCCGAGGACGCCGGCGACGATTACAAGCCCGAGTACGAGGACTACCAGGAGCTCGAGACCGTCAATTCCATGACGCCGATCTGGAAGAAGCGCAGCTCCGATGTCGAGCAGAAGGACTACGACGAGTTCTACAAGTCCACGTTCCACGACTTTGACGATCCTGCGCGCACCATCAGCTTCCATGCCGAGGGCACGCTCGAGTATGACGCCCTGCTGTTTGTGCCGGGACGCGCGCCGTTCGATCTGTACAGCAAGGACTACGAGAAGGGCCTGGCGCTCTACAGCTCCAACGTCCTGATCATGGAGAAGTGCGACGACCTGCTGCCCGACTACTACAACTTTGTCCGCGGCGTCGTGGATTCCGCCGACGTGTCGCTCAACATCTCGCGCGAGACGCTTCAGCAGAACCGTCAGCTCAAGGCCATCGCCAAGCGTGTGGAAAAGAAGATCACCGCCGACCTTGAGGACATGCGTGACAACGACCGCGAGGCCTACGAGAAGTTCTTTGAGAACTTTGGCCGCGGCCTTAAGTACGGCATCTACTCGAGTTATGGCATGAAGGCCGATGAGCTCGCCGACCTGTTGCTGTTCTGGTCTGCCAAGGAACAGAAGATGATTACCCTGGCCGAGTATGCCAAGGGCATGCCCGAGGATCAGAAGGCCATCTACTACGCCGCCGGTGACTCGCGTGAGCGCTTGGCCAAGATGCCCGTGGTAAAGGGCGTGCTCGACCGCGGCTATGACGTGCTGCTGCTGACGCAGGATGTGGACGAGTTCACGTTCCAGGCTATGCGTGAGTACGTTGCCGCCGATATGCCCAAGATCTACGAGGACGATGCTGCCCGCGAGGCTGCCGAGAAGGCTGTGGCCGACGGTGCCGAGCCCGAGGTCGAGGATCGTCATCTAGAGCTCAAGAACGTTGCGACTGGCGATCTTGATCTGGCGACCGAGGACGAGAAGAAGGAGGCCGAGGACGCCACCAAGGAAAACGAGGACCTCTTTAGCGCTATGAAGGAGGCGCTCGGTGACAAGGTCGAGAAAGTTGCCGTCTCCGCGCGCCTGACCGATGCCCCCGCTTGCATCACTACCGAGGGCCCGCTTTCGCTTGAGATGGAGAAGGTGCTCCAGAAGGGACCCGAGGGCGCGCCCGACGGTATGCCCAAGAGCCAGCGCGTGCTCGAGCTCAACGCCAAGCACCCGGTCTTTGACAAGCTTGTCGCTGCCCAGAAGGCAGGCGACGCCGACAAGATCAAGCAGTACTCCGGTCTGCTCTATGACCAGGCCCTGCTGGTCGAGGGCATTTTGCCCGAGGACCCCGTGGCCTTCGCAGCAGCTGTCTGCAACTTGATGTAGTTCGGGGATACGGCACCGTAACTAGATTAGAACGAGAGTGGATAATCTCCCACTTTTGGCTCGAATGCGGGCTTGAAGTGGGAGATTTTCTACTCTCGTTTCCTTTTGAATGATCCTTTGGGGATGGAGGAAAACGGATCACCGAGGGGTCGGTCTGATCCGGTGACCCGTTTTCCTCCATCCCCAAAGATCAATTATTTGTCGGGGTTGTGGTTTTGTGACCTGCTGAAATTTAGGATACTGTACATCTGTACGTTAACTCATCTTCGTAGTATATTGCTACCCGCAAAACTCAACACCATTGTGCTTTGAGACGTTAAAGCGCCTACTACAATGGTTGTCGATAGTACGATTCGATTTAACGACAGGATGGATGGTCCAAGCGTGAGTCTCGGCAGCAAACTATCCAATGCAAAGGTGTCCTTTGCGATATTTAAGCGCGACATTAAGCGACTGCTTGTGAACCCCGTCGCCCTGGTGGTTACCCTAGGCGTGTGCGTTATTCCCTCGCTGTATGCCTGGTATAACATCGTGGCAAACTGGGATCCGTATGGAAACACCCAAGGCATCAAGATTGCTATCGCCAACAACGATCGAGGCACCCAAAACGACTTGGTGGGTGAGCTCAACGCTGGCGACAAAGTGGTCGACCAGCTCAAGGAGAATCATCAGTTGGGCTGGACGTTCGTCGACTCGACGGCCGATGCCAAGGAGGGCGTCGAGAGCGGCGAGTACTATGCCGCTATCGTGATTCCCAAGAACTTCTCGGATAACCTGGTTTCGATGCTCGACGGCAACTACCATCAGCCCAAGCTCACGTACTACGTCAATGAGAAGAAGAGCGCCATTGCGCCCAAGGTTACCGATACCGGTGCAAACACCATCGAGGAGCAGATCAACTCGGAATTTGTCTCTACGGTAGGCAAGACTGTTGCCGGTATCGCCAAGGATGCCGGTGTCGATTTAAAGGACAAGGCAACCCAGACTCAGGACTCGCTGGCAAGTTCGGTGTCCGAGGCGTCCGACACCTTGGGCGAGGTGCGCGATTCGATTGGCGATATGAATGCCGCCATCGATAAGACGAGTGGCGCTATCGCCTCGGCTGATGCGGCACTTGCCGGCTTGCAAGGCCAGGCACCGTCGCTGACGCAGGCGATCTCCCAGGGCAACGACCTGCTGAGCGAAGCTCGCACCACGGCGGGCAACTCCATCACCTCGCTCTCCAAGGCGCTCTCGGAAGGCAGCCTTGCGCTCACCAAGACGTCGGCCTCTGCGAACGCTGCCATCGGCAAGCTGACGGGCGCGGTCACATCTACGACCACCCGTATCGACAACTCGCTCGAGTCTCTTCAAGCGACGATCGACCACAATAAGGCCGTTATCGGGCACTTGGAGATTCTCGCCAATGACACGTCGACAGGTTCCGAGGAAATTGACGCGCGCATTGTATCGACCATCGATTTGCTTCGAGAGCAGAATGAAAAGCTTCAGAGCATCAAGGACGGTCTGTCCGCGCAGTCGAGCGCCATGGCGAATGACGCAGCGGCTGTTTCGGGTGCCAGTGACGCTATCAATAACGCAATTCATACCGGTGCGACCAACCTTGGCCAAGCCCAGACGGACTTGGGCCAAAACGCGCTGCCGAAGGCCTCGAGCGCGCTCGACTCTTTTGCTGCCGTTTCGGGCGACCTGACCGGTATCGTCTCGGGTATGACACCTACACTTGCAAATGCGCGCGGCACGTTGGCGCAGCTTAGCGCTACGCTCGGCCAGGCCAAGACCACGCTGTCCCAGACCGATTCCTCGCTTGCCAAGGTCCAGGACAAGCTTGCAACCGCCGCCAATGACATCGCGGCGCTGCAGACCTCCGAGTCCATGGGCGAGCTGGCCGATCTGATGGGCGTCGATGTCAATGACGTGGCAGATTTCATGGCGTCTCCGGTTGAGTTGACGTCCAAGTCAATCTATCCGGTCAAGAGCTTTGGCTCGGGCATCGCTCCCTTCTACACCAATCTGGCGCTTTGGGTGGGTGGCTATGTGCTCATCGCCATTTACAAGCTCGAGGTCGACCGTGAAGGTGTTGGCAGCTTTACGGCGCGCCAAGGCTACTTTGGCCGCTGGTTGCTCATGGTGATCCTGGGCGCGTTGCAGGCCATCATCGTTACGGTAGGCGATCTGGTGATTGGCGTGCAGTGCGTCAGCCCGCTGCTGTTCGTGCTGGGCGGCATCGCCATTTCGTTCACCTACGTCAATATCATCTATGCGCTGTCCACCACGTTTAAGCATATCGGCAAGGCTATCGGCGTCATTCTCGTCATCGTGCAGATCCCGGGTTCGTCGGGCATGTACCCCATCGAGATGATGCCCGGCTTCTTCCAGTGGCTGCACCCGCTGCTGCCCTTTACCTACGGCATCAATCTGCTGCGCGAGACGGTCGGCGGTATGTATTCGTTCAGCTACCTGTTTAACCTGTGCATTCTGGGCGTGTTCTTGATCGTGGCGCTCTTTATCGGCCTGCAGCTGCGTCCGCTGCTGCTCAACCTTAACCTGCTCTTTGATAAACAGCTTTCCACGACCGGTATGATGATTTGCGAGTCCAACGACCTGCCGCGCCAGCGCTACTCGCTGCGCACGGCCATGCGTGTCATGCTCGATTCCGATTCGTACCGTCGCGAACTGCTCGATCATGCGGTCGCCTTTGAACATCGCTACCCGTACTACATCAAGGGCGGTTTTGCCGCCGTGGTGGGCGTTCAGGTCCTGCTCTTTGTCCTGTCGACGGTTCTCGATATCGACAATAACGGCAAGATTATCCTGCTTGTTATTTGGATCATCTCGGTTATTGCCATCTGCGGCTGGCTTATCAATATCGAATATATCCGCGCGAGCCTCAATACCCAGATGCGCATCTCGGCGCTTTCGGATGAGGACCTGCGTCGCGAGATGCGCGAACACACGGCCGCCATTCCTGCCGCCCGCCACATGTTTGGCCTCAACGCCAGCGAGCGTGGTGCCAAGGGCGACGATCAGTCCACGGGCCGCTTGCCGCATATCGGCTCGCACCATAAATCTCAGGGCAGCGACAGCACAGCCACAAATGATGGAGATACCACCGCGCTTGGCAAGCACTCCAAAGGAGGTGAGGCATAAATGAAGAACATCCTGCATCTGTTTAAGCGCGATGTCCAAAACGTGTCTCGCTCCGTGATCGGCTTGGTTGTCGTGATGGGCCTCATTATCGTACCGTGTCTGTACGCGTGGTTTAACATCGCCGGCAGCTGGGATCCGTACGGCAACACCGGCAATCTTAAGATCGCCGTGGTCAACACCGACGAGGGCTACGAGAGCGATTTGATTCCCGTCGAGGTCAATGTGGGCGAAAACGTAACCGCCACCCTGCGCGGCAACGAGAGCTTCGATTGGGTTGTGCTCAACAATCGCGAAAAGGCTATCGAGGGCGTTAAGTCGGGCGCGTACTATGCTGCCGTCGTTATCCCCAAAACGTTTAGCGCTGACATGATGACGCTTTTCTCGACCGACGTGAAACACGCTGATATCGAGTTCTATGAGAACCAGAAGGCCAACGCCATCGCCCAGATCGTGACCGAAAAGGGCTCGAGTGCCGTTCAGAACCAGGTCAACGAGACCTTTACCGAGACCATCACGACCATCGGTCTTAAGACGGTGTCCAGCCTGCTCGATTACATGAGCACCGACCAGGTCAGCAACTTTATCGCCAACCTGTCCTCGACGCTCGGCGATTCGATTGAGGACCTGCGAGACGTTCAGGCAAATGCTTCGTCGCTGGCGGGCATTTTGAGCTCCACGTCCGATTCACTGACGTCGGCGAGCGGCATGCTCAAGCAGACGGGCACGGTCGATGAGTCAACGAAGCAGCTGATAGAGCATGTCAAGAGCGGTATTGGCGATTCCAAGGAAGCGCTGAAGGACGCCAACGACGCCATCAATGCCGCGATTGACGGAAGCGCGGGCTCGTTTGACAACGTGTCCGCCGAGCTTGCGAAGGCATTTGATGCCGCGAATCAACATGTCGACCTTACAGTGTCCCAGCTCAACGATGCCGCGGCGGCGCTCAACACGCGTGCCGACGATATCGACGCCACGGCCGACCAGCTCCGCAGCTTTGCCGATCAGGTGACTGACGAAAAACTCCAGGACAGCCTCAAGTCTGTGGCAACATCGCTGAGCAGGATTGCTGTGGAGTATCGCAACAACGCCAAGGATCTGGCGGCCACCGCGAAGTCTCTCTCCGATAGCATGGCCGAGGTCAACAACTCGCGTGCCGAGGTCGATCAGGCCATCGCCGATGCCAAGGCCGGCATCGCGGGCGCCAAATCCGATTACGATTCCACGTTCTCGGTTAAGGCCAAGGAGCTCAAGAAGACGGTTTCGGGCATTCTGGACTCGCTTGATGGCATCTCGGGCGACCTGGATAGCGCCGTAGGCGGCCTGACCGACGCGTCCGGTTCGCTGGCAAAGGGCCTCTCCAAGGCTGCAAAGCTGGTCAACAAGGCTTCTGATCAGCTGGGCGAGGCGTCGGACAAGATCAGCGCGTTTAAGGACGAGCTCGACGGCGCCTTGATGTCGGATGACCTCGCTACGATCAAGACGATGATCGGCAATGATCCCGAGGGTCTGGCCGTGTCGCTTTCCGGCCCCGTCGCGCTCGATCGCAAGCCGGTCTATCCGATTCGCAACTACGGTTCGGCCATGGCACCGTTCTACACGATTCTGTCGCTCTGGGTGGGCTCGATTGTGCTGGCGGCCATGATGAAGGTCTCGGTTGACGATGAGCTTATCAACGAGCTCATCCCCGTGCGCCTGCACGAGATCTACCTGGGCCGCTACCTGTTCTTTGGCGGTCTGGCCCTGCTGCAGGCAACGCTCGTGTGTGCGGGCGACATCCTGTTCTTTGGCATCCAGTGCGACGACCCGCTGCAGTTTGTGCTGGCGGGCTGGGTCGCGAGTCTCGTGTTCTCCAATATCGTCTACACGCTTACGGTTTCGTTTGGCGATATCGGCAAGGCGCTCGCCGTCGTGCTGCTGGTCATGCAGGTCGGCGGTTCGGGCGGCACGTTCCCCATCGAGATGACCGGCCCCGTGTTCCAGGCGATCTATCCGTTCCTGCCGTTCACCCACGGCATCAACGCCATGCATGCCGCCATGGCCGGTGCGTACCACATGGAGTACTGGATTGAGCTAGGCATTCTGGCGAGCTATCTGATTCCGTCGCTGGCACTGGGCGTCGTCTTCCGCCGCCCGGTCATCAAAGCCAACGACTGGATCATCGAAAAACTGGAGTCAACCAAATTAATCTAGTTACGCGGTTTTACCAAACCGCGTAACGGCTCGACGCTGCAAACGGCCCCAAGCGGCAATCTGACGTTCAATTTCAAGGGCGCGACCAGAAGGTCAGCGCCCTTTCATTTCACGTCACCTTGCTCGCTTGGGGCCGTTTTCGCTGACGTTGACGGAACATCGAGGTTATTCAAGTCGGTACTTTAGTGGGCTGGATTGCGATGCAACGCCGGTTGTTGCTACAGTAGCGGGGCGTGCCGGGGGTCCGGTGCGCCCTGCTTTTATTTGACCATGAGGCGGCACGCAGCCATGCGCGTGCGGACACCACGCCCAGATTGAGCGCGAGGATGCCCTATGGCCCAGCATGCCACTGACAATATCGAAATGATGCCCGATAGCCCTGTTGCTCGCGAGGACCTGGGCGCGGGCGGCACCTCCCGCGGCGCCGGCGCTCGCTCGCCGCTGTTCTGGAAAGTCCTGCTGCTTTCGGTGGCAGTCGTCTGGGGCTACTCCTTTACGACCATGAAGGACGCGCTCGACACCATTCCGGTGTTCGAACTGCTCTACGTGCGCTTTCTGCCTGCGGCGTTGGTCATGTTTTTCATCTTCCACAAGCGCATCATCGCGCACCTCAACGCCCGCAACCTTATCGTCGGACTTGGCATGGGCGCACTTATGTGGGCCGCCTACGCCCTGCAGACAGTCGGTCTGGCGCACACCACGGCGGGCAAGAATGCTTTTTTGACGGGCACGTATTGCATCGTTGTGCCGTTCGCGAGCTATTTTCTGAGCGGCGAAAAACTCACCCGCTATAACCTGGGCGCGGCGCTGCTGTGCTTGGCGGGCATTGGCTTGGTGGCGCTCGATAGCGTTGAATTCAACATCGGTGATGTCATTACGCTGGCGGGTGCGGTCTTTTTCGCCATCCAGATGGCGGTGACTGCCAAGTACGGTCGCAAAATGGACATCAACGTCATCACGTTTTGGATGTTTGTGGGCAACGGCGTGCTGAGCCTGGCAACGTCGCTGCTATTCGAGACCCAAGCGCCTCTGTCCGTGTGGACGCCGAGCTTTATCAGCGCGATGGCGTTTCTCTCGGTTGGTTGCACATGCGCGGCTCTGCTCATCCAAAACGTCGGCCTGGCGCATGTCTCGGCCTCGACGGGCTCACTGCTCCTTTCGATGGAGTCGCCTTCGGGCGTGCTGTTCTCGGTGCTGCTGATGGGGGAGGCGCTCACCTCGCGCCTGCTCGCCGGCTTCGCGCTCATCTTTCTTTCGATTATCTTGAGCGAGACGCATTTCGATTTCTTGCGCCGAAAATCACACCCGCAATTGTAAACAACTTGTTGCGCCGCCCTCCCAGGGCGGCATTTTTATGTCATGCCCTTACAGTTGTACCTTGCACTTTACGCTATCAAAGTGCGTGCTGCAAAAACGTTACTGGAGGGCTTCTATGGCATCAGCTCTGTCCGATTTTCAACCGCAACCAGCGCCTCAGGCTACCACAGCGGCGCAGACCGCTATCGGTGACGGTCTTGTCGCAGAAGCTCGGGCTTTTGCAGACGAGCTCGCTGCGTGGCGACACGATCTACACCAGATGCCTGAGCTCGGTAACAATCTTCCGCAGACGTCTGCCTATATCCAGGCACGTCTGGACGAGATGGACATCCCCCATACCACGCTCGTCGACGGTTCCTGCGTCGTTGGCCTGATCGGTTCCGGTGCGGCCGCGGCCGCTCAGGGCAATGGCACGTGCAAGGACGAGCAGGCCGGAACGGTCGTCATGCTTCGTGGCGACATGGATGCCCTGCCCGTTGCCGAAGAGTCGGGCGAGCCTTTCGCCTCTACCAACGGCTGTATGCACGCTTGTGGCCACGATATGCATGCGACGGCCCTGCTTGGTGCGGCGCGCCTGCTCAAGGCCCGCGAGGCCGAGCTTGTGGAGGCCAACGCTACCGTCAAGTTGCTGTTCCAGCCGGGCGAGGAGACCTTTGAGGGAGCACGCGCTGCCATCGCCGACGGCTTGCTCGAGAACCCGCGCCCTCAGGCGGCCTTTGCCATGCATGTCAACAGCCAGTCGCCGCTTGGCCTGGTGCTCTACGGCAGCCCGGCGCTCTCGGGCGTGTACGGTTTCCGCATCACGCTCCAGGGCAAGGGCGGCCACGGTTCCAGCCCCGAGATCTGCATCGACCCCATCACGGCCGGCGTCCACGTGCACCTGGCGCTCCAGGAGCTTATCTCCCGCGAGGTGCCGGCGGCCAAGGAAGTCGCACTTACCGTTGGTAAGTTCGCCGGCGGCTTGGCGGCCAACGTCATCCCCGACACCTGCGTGCTCGAGGGAACGCTGCGCGGCTTTGATGTTGAGCTCATGGCTCACCTAAAGACCCGCATCGCGGAGGTCGTTAACGGCGTTGCTACGACCTATCGTACGCCGGCGACCATCGAGACGCTTTCGGATGTTCCGCCGCTTGTACTCGACAGCGATATGACTCAGGCGTCGCTTGGCTACGTGGGCGCAGTGCTGCCCAAGACGGCTTTCTTGCCGCTTTTCCATGCCATGGCGAGTGAGGACTTCGCGCTTATCTCGAGCAAGATCCCAAGTGCGTACTTTACCGTGGGCGCGGCCGTAACCGACACGGACGAACACTTTGCCCAGCACCATCCCAAGGCACGTTTTAGCGATGCCGAGCTGCCGCTCGGTGCCGCGGCCTATACCGCCGTCGCTTTGGGCTATATCGCCGACCACCGGTAGCACCCAACCTTGCCTTTCAAGGCAATCTTGGGCACTACCGGCGCCCGGCTTTGTCATCATGGCCACGTGTTACACGATTTTCGTTAACTGCATGAGCCTGTTTCAGCCGCTCATCGTCAGCGACCTCGGGATCACGCTTACGCAGTACAACATCTCCAATGCCATCTCCACCGTGGTGAGCGTTATCGGCTCACTTGTCATTGGCCATGTTGCCGATAAAGTAAGCGGCCGCGTTTTGGGTTCCCCTCACTGTAATCGCCACCTCTGCCGTTCTTGCCGGCATGAGCTTTGTCGGTGAGCTATGGCAGGTCTACGTGCTCTTTTCTGTTCGCCCCGTTCTATCCGTGGCTGCCCTGGAAGCCGAATGGATGCTCGTACCATCATTCGGTTTCCAAGGCGGCCACGGGCCTACGAAATGATCCGTTTTCCTCCGTCCCCAAGGGGTCGCGTGATCCGAAGGGGACGGAGGAAAAGGGATCACAAACAGCGGCGGCGCGTCTGGCCGAACGAGTCCCCATACCCTCGTTCGGTCAGACGCGCCGCCGCGTTTTGTTTTTGTGCCGTATAATGACCACTACCTATGACGCGATACAAAAGAAAGGTGTTTGCCCATGCAGGCACAGAAGGCGGAGGGAACCCGCGACCTTATCGGCGCCGAGATGCGCGCCTGGCAAAAGATGCAGCAGATTGCGGCTGGCGTATTCGAGCCGTTTGGCTTTAAGCCCATCGAAACGCCCGCGATCGAGCAGGTGGACGTCTTTGTCCACGGCATCGGCCAGTCGACCGACGTCGTGCGCAAGGAGATGTTCCGCGTGTTCAGCGGCGCCAACCTGGAGCGCGTCTTTACCGAGGGTACCGATACCAAGCTCAAGCCCAAGCAGCGCCTGGCGCTTCGTCCCGAGGGCACGGCCGGTGTGGTGCGCGCCGTCGTGGAGAACAACCTGGTGCCTCAGGGCTCCACGCCGTTTAAGGCCTACTATGCCGAGGCCATGTTCCGCGGCGAGCGTCCCCAGAAGGGTCGTCTGCGTCAGTTCCACCAGGTGGGTATCGAGTGGCTCGGCGCTCCCGATCCGGCGGCAGACGCCGAGTGCATCATCATGCTCATGGAGTTCTACAAGCGCCTTGGTTTCGATCTTTCCAAGCTTCGGCTGCTCATTAACTCGATGGGCGATGCCCAGTGCCGTCCGGCCTATCGCGAGCAGGTTAAGCAGTTCATTCTCGATCACGCCGACGAGATGTGCGATGAGTGCCGCGAGCGCGCCGAGCTTAACCCGTTGCGCGCCTTCGACTGCAAGAACGATCGCTGCCGCGAGATCATGGCCGAGGCCCCGCTGATGGGTGACAACCTGTGCGACGAGTGCCGCGAGCACTACGAGCAGGTCAAGCGCTATCTGGATGCCGCCGGTATCGAGTATGTCGAGGATCCCACCTTGGTGCGCGGCCTGGACTACTACACTCGTACTGTCTTTGAGGTCGAGGCCCCTGGCGCCGGTGTCGGCTCCATCGGTGGCGGCGGTCGCTATGACGGCCTGGTCGAGCTCGAGGGTGGCAAGCCCACGGCGGGCGTCGGCTTTGCCGTTGGTTTTGAGCGCGCCCTGCTGGCCCTGCAGGCCTTTGGCAGCGATTTGGGTGCCGATGAGGCCCCGTGCGTCTATGTCGCCAACGCCGGCAAGGAACTGCGCCAGAACGTCTTTGCCATTACGCAGGAGCTTCGCGCCGCAGGCATCGTGACCGAGGCCGACTATCAGGGCCGTTCGCTCAAGGCTCAGTTTAAGCAGGCCGATAAGGTAGGCGCCAGGCTCATCCTAGTCCTGGGCGGCGACGAGCTTGCCGCCGGCAAGGTCAAGGTGCGCGACATGGAGAGCCATGAAGAGGTCCTTGCCGATCTGGCCAACGTGGTCGAGGCGGTTCGCGAGCGCCTGTAGCGCATCTTTTTGAGCTGCGGGCCTGCTAACGTGCCCTGCTCATGGAGAGCGATTGTTACGGGGGTGTTTCGCTTTTATGCGGAATGCCCCCGTTTGTGTATGCCGTCCACCGAGAAATACGACCATTTAGGGCAAAAACCCTTGCAATGCAGAAAATACTTTTGTGTGGTAAAGCGCAATCAGTGTCGAAAGTATTTCTCAAGCGCCTATAATGAATACCGCATGTTACGTGCATAGAAGGAGGAATGGGAGGAAACGTGGCTGAGAACCTAAGCAACCAGTCTGTACCCGAAGCCGCGGCGCGCGTCGCTGCCGTGGTCAACCGCCTCGTTAACCGAATCGGCTCGAATGCCGAGTCCAGGGAGCGTCTCGCCGAGATCGAGATCCCCGAGGAGCTGCGCGACAATCTGGCGCTGTTCCTGCGCCTGGAGCGTCGTGTGCTTAGCGAGTATGATCCTGAGATCGCGGACCTGTTCGACAAGATCCTGTCGGCCGAGATTGTGGCCAATGCCGGTAACCCCGGTACCCGCGCTGCCGACGAGGCCGTCGACGAGCAGGGCGTGCCCACCGCCGACGAGCCCACTGCCGTGGCATTTCGTGAGGTCGTCGATCTGATCGACAGCCTGCCGCTCGATAAGCAGCAGGTCATTGTCCGCGCCTTTACGAGCTTCTTCCATCTGGCAAACCTGTCGGAGGAGAACTACCGTGTGGCGCAGCTGCGCGAGCGCGAGGCCGGTGCGTCGACCGATACCGAGGTCGATCCCGCCAACGAGCTCACCGTCGCCTATCACCAGCTGGTGAATGAGCTGGGCGTCGAGGGCGCCAACGAGCTGCTCGGCAAGCTTGAGTTCCATCCCGTCTTTACCGCGCATCCCACCGAGGCCCGTCGTAAGGCCGTCGAGGGCAAGATTCGCCGTATCTCCAACCTGCTGGAGGAGCGTCCGCGTCTGGGCGGCTCCGACCTGGTGGAGAACGAGCGCCATATGCTGCAGGAGATCGACGCCCTGGTGCGTACGAGCCCCATCGCGCTCAAGAAGCCCACGCCGGTCGAGGAAGCCGATACCATCATCGACATCTTCGATAACACGCTGTTTGACGTCATCCCTGTCATCTATCGTCGCTTTGACGACTGGGTGCTGGGCGACAAGGCCGGTACCGTGCCGCCGCTGTGCCCGGCGTTCTTCCATCCCGGCAGCTGGATCGGTTCCGACCGCGACGGCAACCCCAACGTCACCGCCAAGGTGAGCCGTGAGGTCGCCGCCAAGTACTTCACCCACATGGTGCTCAAGCTCGAGGACAAGTGTCGCCGCATCGGCCGCAACCTCACGCTCGAAGCCACCTACAGCAAGCCGTCTGCCGAGCTCATCAACCTGTGGAACCATCAGGTCGAGATGAGCCCTCGTTACACGGCCCGCGCCGAGCTGATCTCCGAGCACGAGCCTCATCGCGCCGTCATGCTCGTCATGGCCGACCGCCTGAACGCCACCGTGCGTCGTATCACCGACACCATGTACCACAGCGCCGATGAGTTCCTGGAGGACCTGCGCGTCGTCCAGCGCTCGCTGGCCGCCTGCGGAGCCGTCCGTGCTGCTTACGGCCCGGTCCAGACCATCATCTGGCAGGTCGAGTCCTTCGGCTTCCACATGGTCGAGATGGAGTTCCGTCAGCACTCCGTGGTGCACGCCCGCGCCCTCAAGGATATCCACGAGAACGGTATCCATGGCGATCTGCAGCCTATGACGCGCGAGGTCATCGATACCTTCCGCGCTATCGGCTCCATCCAAAAGCGCTACGGCAAGAAGATGGCGCACCGCTATATCATCTCGTTCACCAAGAGCGCCCAGCATGTGGCTGACGTCTTTGAGCTTGCCCACCTGTCCTTTGCACACGAGGAGGATGTCCCCGAGCTCGACGTGATCCCGCTGTTCGAGCAGCTCGAGGACCTCGAGGGCTGCGTCGACGTGCTCGACCAGATGCTCACGCTGCCCGTGGTACAGAAGCGCCTTGCTCAGACCAACC
This sequence comes from uncultured Collinsella sp., assembly GCA_958445985.1. GTDB lineage: Bacteria > Actinomycetota > Coriobacteriia > Coriobacteriales > Coriobacteriaceae > Collinsella. The sequence goes on from CAUCUN010000011.1 coordinate 50,811, forward strand.
GCCGCATGGAGGTTATGCTGGGCTATTCCGACTCCTCCAAGGACGCCGGTCCTACCACGGCCATGCTCGCGCTGCATTCTGCGCAGGAGCGCATCGCCAAGTGGGCAGAGAAGAACGATATCGACCTGGTGCTCATGCACGGTCGCGGCGGTGCCGTGGGCCGTGGCGGCGGCCCGGCCAACAAGGCCGTGCTGGCGCAGCCCAAGGGTTCGGTCAACTGCTTCTTTAAGCTCACCGAGCAGGGCGAGGTCATCTTTGCCCGTTACGGCAACCGCACGCTGGCTCAGCGCCATGTTGAGTCCGTTGCCGCCGCAACGCTTTTGCAGTCGGCCCCGAGTGTCGAGAAGACCAACACCGAGACCACGCAGAAGTTCTGGGATATGGCCGAGAAGCTCAACGCCGCAAGCCACGAGCGCTATCTGGACCTGCTGAACACCGAGGACTTTACACCGTGGTTCTCGACCGTGACGCCGCTGACCGAGGTCGGTCTGCTTCCGATCGGCTCGCGTCCCGCTAAGCGCGGCCTGGGCGCCAAGTCGCTCGATGACCTGCGTACCATTCCGTGGATCTTCAGCTGGAGCCAGGCGCGCATTAATCTGGCCGCTTGGTACGGCCTGGGCACCGCCTGCGAGCAGCTGGGCGATCTTGACCAGCTCAAGGCTGCCTACCAGGAGTGGCCATTCTTCCGCACCTTTATCGACAACATCGAGATGTCGATTGCTAAGACCGATCAGCGCATCGCCAAGATGTATCTGCATCTGGGCGACCGCGATGATCTGTCCAAGAAGGTCTTTACCGAGATGCAGCTCACCCGTAAGTGGGTCCTTGCCATCGTCGGTGATGAGTGGCCGCTGCAGCGCCGCCGCGTGCTCGGCTGCGCCGTTCGCGTGCGTAACCCCTACGTCGACGCCCTGTCCATCGCCCAGGTCCGCGCCCTTCGCGAGGTGCGTATGAACCAGGACGAGATGGCCGAGGAGAAGAAGGCCGAGTACATGAGCCTGATTCTTTCGACTGTGACCGGCGTCTCGGCAGGATTGCAGAACACGGGGTAATCGATAGCCCTGTAGTCGTCCGGGCCCGCCATCAGTTTTCTTTTAGGCACGTCCTCGGACATGCAAGAAGTCCTCGCTGCGCACTTCGTGCGGCGAGGGCTTCTTGCGTCCTGCGGAGTGTGCCTAAAAGAAAACTGATGGCGGGCCCTGCGATGTCCGGTCTTCGGCGGATTACTGGCTGGGGGAATATTGGTGCGCTTCGCGCGTTTTGGATGGGGTCTATCCCGGTGGCGCATTTGGCGCTTCTCGCCTTACGACTGTAGCGGCCGCGGTCCCAAGCGGGATCGCGGCCGTTTTGTTGTGGGTCAAATATGAACGTTGTGTTAATGAGTCGGTGGACGGTGGTGTTTTTCGGTGAGCGGCGTATCCTTCCAACGGTTTATCTAGTGTGTCAGTTGAAAGGAAGAGGGCGCTCGTCATTGTTTGAATGTGAACTACCGTTTGACCACAAGACGTTGCATCTGGAGCTCGAGGATAAGAATTTCGCGGGTGTGATGGAAGGTCATCAAAACGAGTTTAAGACCACGAAATCGCAGGAAGAGCTGGTAGAGGAGTCGCTTGCCAACCCTTATGGTTCGCCTTCGCTCGAGGAGCTTTGTGCTGGCAAGAAGGATATCGTCATTATTAGCTCCGATCATACGCGCCCCGTTCCCTCGCGTGTGACGATGCCTATTCTGCTGCATCACATCCATTCCGCTGCGCCCGAGGCTCGAGTGCGTATTTTGGTTGCTACGGGTATGCACCGTCCGTCGACGCACGAGGAACTCGTCAACAAGTATGGCGAGGAGATTGTTGCCAACGAGGAAATCGTTATGCACGTCGCGACTGACGACAGCATGATGAAAAAGATTGGCACCCTGCCTTCTGGTGGCGAGTGCATCATCAACAAGATTGCCGCCGATTGTGATCTGCTGCTTGCCGAGGGCTTTATTGAGCCGCACTTCTTTGCCGGTTTCTCTGGTAGCCGCAAGTCCGTCCTGCCTGGCATCGCCAGCTACAAGACCATCATGTACAACCACAACGGTCAGTTTGTGAATGATTCCCACTCGCGTGCCGGCAACCTGTGCCACAACCACGTGAGCGAGGACATGTTTGCCGCTGCCGAGATGGCTCACCTTGCCTTTGTGCTTAACGTGGTGCTCAACGGCAAGCACGAGGTCATCGGCTCCTTTGCCGGCGACATTCACAAGGCGCACGAGGCCGGCTGTGAGTTCGTGAAGAGCCTTGCCGGCGTTGAGCCCGTTGAGTGCGAGATTGCCATCACCACCAACGGCGGCTATCCGCTCGACCAGAACATCTATCAGGCCGTGAAGGGCATGTGCGCCGCTGAGGCCACACTTCCCGAGGGCGGCGTGATCATCGATGTCGCCGGTTGTGCTGACGGTCATGGTGGCGAGGGCTTCTATCACAACATCGCCGACAACGATCCTGCGGAGTTTGAGCGCGCCTGCATCGACCGTCCTAAGGACGAGACCCTGCCCGATCAGTGGACGAGCCAGATTTTCGCCCGCATCCTGGCGCATCACCCTGTGATCATGGTCACCGACCTGTGCGACCACCAGATGCTCAAGGATATGCACATGACGCCGGTCAACACTATCGAGGAGGCGCTCAAGCTCGCCTTTGAGATGAAGGGTGCCGATGCCAAGGTTGCCGTCATTCCCGATGGCCTGGGCGTTGTCGTCGCGCAGCACTAGTGCGTGGTCCAAACGAATCGTTTATAACCGACAAGAAAGATAAGGTTTTATGCTTACCAAACTCCTCTGCGAATTCGGCGCAACGGCCCTCATGATCATCTTTGGCGTGGGCGTACACTGCGATACAGTGCTCAAGGGCACCAAGTATCAGGGCTCTGGTCATATGTTTGCCATCACCACTTGGTCTTTTGGCATCTCGGTCGCCCTGTTTATCTTTGGCGGCGCCGTGTGCATGAACCCCGCCATGGTGCTTGCCCAGTGCATCGTCGGCCTGGTGCCGTGGAGCAGCTGCATCCCCTTCATGATTGCCGATATGCTCGGCGGCTTTGTGGGCGCCGTAATCGCTTGGCTTATGTATGCCGATGAGTTCAAGGCTTCCGATGGTGTCGTCGATCCCATTGCCCAGCGCAACATCTTCTCGACCAACCCCACTACCGAGGGCACGAACTATGCTCGCAACTTCTTCTGCGAGGCTATCTGCACCTTTGTGTTCATCAGCGCCATCCTTGCTGCCGCTAGCCGCGCCGGCGAGAACGTTTTGATGCTCGCTATCTGCGTCGGTCTGATCGTTTGGGCTGTTGGCATGGGCATGGGCGGCATCACCGGCTTCGCCATGAACCAGGCCCGTGACCTTGGTCCTCGCATGGCCTATCAGGTGCTGCCGATCAAGAACAAGGCTGACAACAACTGGAAGTACGGCCTGCTCGTTCCTGGCATCGCGCCGTTTGTCGGTGCCGCTCTGGCTGCGCTGTTTGTGCATGGTTTCTTGGGCATGTTCTAGTCCAAGACAATTGATATAACGCCCGGGTCCGGCATAGGTTAACTTTCCGCCGCGTCCTCGGACATGCAAGAAGCTCCCGCTGCGCACTTCGTGCGGCGGGAGCTTCTTGCGTCCTGCGGAGTGCGGCGGAAAGTTAACCTATGCCGGACCCTGCGGGAATCCAGTTGCGTTCGAACAAGCAACCAACATATATATCTGAATTTGGATGTGGTGGGCACTTTGTTGTTAGGCGCTTTGAGGTGCGAGTGGCACTTTGGGATGCGTGGCGTCTTGAGTCGGAGCGGAACTTTGGAATGGGATTCGCGCTTTGGGATGGGGCTCCCACTTTGGGAAGGGATAGTTACTTAGTTGAAGAGGGGTTTTATGGCTGAGAGGTAGTCTTTGGCTACGTCGGCTTTGGCTGCTTGGAAGTTGTGCCAGGCCCACCATTGGACGGTGGCTACGAAGCTTGAGGCTATGTGGTGTAGTAGGAAGCTGCGGTCCATGGTGCCGGCGGGGCCGTTTGGGTCGGTAGGGACGGTTTCGGCTGCGCGCGTCATGATGGTCTTGCGGAGGCAGTCGGCGAAGACGCGTGAGCCGGCACCGGCTACGAGGGCTCGAACGCCCTGACGGCGCTCCCAGAGGTTGTTGAGGATATGCTCGACCTGTACGAGTGGGTCATCGAGGGGCGTACCGTCATCGTCGAGGGCATGGGTGCAGATATCGCTCACGAGCTCGGACAGTAGGTCGTCTTTGCTCTTAAAGAGGCCATAGAATGTCGCGCGGCCTACGTGGGCACGAATGATGATGTCGCCGACGGTGATCTTGCCGTAATCTTCCTCGCACAGGAGCTCGGAGAACGCCGCAACGATGGCGGCACGGCTTTTGGCCTTGCGGGCATCCATGGCTATGCGTCCGCGTGAACGAGCAGGCAGCGGAGCGTGCCGGAGCAACCCTCGTAGGGGCGTTTGCCGGCGCCGTAGCCGACGGCTTCGATGTGGTAGCGGGCCGGCAGGTGCTCGGACGTGCGTAGCGCGGTGACGATGGCGGCGCCCGTGGGCGTCACGAGCTCGCCGGCGACCGGTGCAGGCGTGAGGGCGATATTGCCCGCCTGGCACAGGTTGACGACGGCGGGGACGGGAATGGGCATAAGGCCGTGGGCACAGTGGATGGTGCCGTGGCCCTCGGAAAGCGACTCGACCACGATGTCCTCAATACCCAGGTCGTCGAGGCAGATGGCGACAGAGCAGACGTCGACGATGGAGTCGACGGCGCCCACCTCGTGAAACAGGACGGTGTCGAGCGTTTTGCCGTGAGCCTTGGCCTCGGCAGCAGCGAGTACGGAAAAAATGGCAAGGGCGCGACGCTTGGCGCCATCGCTTAGCTGCGAGCCGTCGATGATGGCGGTGACATCCGCCAAAGAACGGTGGTGATGGTGATGGGCGTGATGGTGGTCCTCGTGGCCATGGCCATGGGCCTCATGGTCATGCTCGTGGCAGTGCTCGTGTTCGTGCTCGCCATGGTCATGATGGTGGTGCTCATGCTCGTGCGCGTGCTCGGCAGCTGCTTCGTTGCCGTAGAGCCAGGCCATGTCGTGGTCGTGGTTCTCGAGCTCCTCTGCAAGCTGGACGTCGAAATCGCAGGCGTCGATGCCATGCTTGTTTGCACGCGTGACGGCAATCTCAAAGCCGTCGACCGGCAGCGTGGCGAGCTGTTCGCGCAGGTGCTCCTCGCTGGCGCCCAGGTCGAGCAGGGCCGCGACGGTCATGTCGCCGCTGATGCCCGAGGTGCCGTCGATGATAAGCGTGTGCTGATGGTTGGACATGAAATGCTCCTTAACGGGCGCGAGGTGTGCCGGCGCCCAGATGATTGATAAGACTTGCCTGGTAGGCGGCGCCAAAGCCGTTGTCGATATTGACGACCGAAACGCCGCTGGCGCAGGAGTTGAGCATGGCGAGCAGCGCGGCTACGCCACCAAAGCTCGCGCCGTAGCCCACGCTGGTGGGAACGGCAATGACCGGACAGCTCACCAGACCGCCGATAACGCTCGCCAGGGCGCCTTCCATGCCGGCGATGGCGATGACCACCTGCGCCTGGGCAAGTTCCTCGGCATGAGCGAGCAGGCGGTGCAGGCCGGCGACACCTACGTCGTAGAGGCGGTCGACCTCGTTGCCGTAGAACTCGGCCGTCAGTGCCGCCTCTTCGGCGACGGGCAGGTCGCTCGTGCCGGCGCAGGCGACGACAACGCGTCCGTTACCGGTGGGGGAGGGCTTACCGCCCACGAGGGCGAGCTGAGCGTTCGAGGCATATCCCAGGTCGATGTCGTTGCCGAGAAGCGCAGCGGTGTGCGCGGCTTTTTCGGCATCCAAGCGCGTGACCAGGATGCGCTCCTGGCCTGCATCAAGTAATGCTTTGATAATGGCGGCAATTTGCTCGGCGGTTTTACCGGCGCCGTAGACAACCTCGCCGGCTCCCTGGCGCACTCCGCGCGAAAGATCGAGCTGCGCAAAGCCCAAATCGGCGGTCGGAGCCGTCTGGATGCGCGTAAGGGCATCGGCAGGGGTGACTGATCCGCCAGCAACATCGCTCAGCAGCTGCTCTAGGTCTCGCTTATCCATATATGTTCCCTTCGACGGCGCAAAGTCTAGCACTCAAAGGGTATGTTTCCGAACACTAAGACAAAATTGTTCGGAAACTATAGGACGGACTGATTCAATTGTTAGACGGATCGGCTAGTCACGCAGGATGATGTCCATGGCGAGCATCAGGTTGCGCTCGTCGATGGCAAACGGGGCGGCTTCGCGCGTTTTGGGCTTGGCGCAAAACGCGATGCCAGTGCCCGCGGCCTGAATCATGGGGATATCGTTGGCGCCGTCGCCGATTGCCACGGTGTGTGCCATATCGACGCCGCACTCAACCGCCCAATCCAGCAGCCGGATGAGCTTGGATTCCTTGGTCACGATGTCTGCCGCCAGCTTGCCGGTGAGCTTGCCGTCCACGACTTCCAGGCGGTTAGCGAGGCAAAAGTCGATGCCCGCGGCGGCCACGATCTTGTCGGCGACCTCGTGGAAGCCGCCGCTTACCACGCCGACCTTCCAGCCCTTGCTGTGCGCCGAGCGCACAAGCTCCAGCGCGCCGGGGGTAAACGTCACGCGCTCAAAGGTGCGCTCGAACACGCTCTCATCCAAGCCGGCAAGCAGCCCCACGCGCTCCTCGAGCGCCTGCTTAAAGCCGAGCTCGCCGCGCATGGCACGTTCGGTGATCCGAGCCACTTGCTCGCCTACGCCGGCTTCCTCGCCCAACAGGTCGATGACCTCCTGGTTGATGAGCGTGGAGTCGATATCCATAACGATGAGGCGTGCAGTCATGGTGGGCCTTTCCGAGTGCAGTTGTATTGGGGCACATTGTCGCACGCGGCGCGCCTGGGCGACGGCCAGGCCGCGTCAATTGTTTCGTCTCCGTCAAGTCTTTGGGCAAGAGTTACTTTTTCGCGGTACATCGACGTGGGTGCGATAAGATAGAACGCCATGTCCGGCTGCGCGGTTTACGCAGGCTGGGCAAATCTGTACGACGCCGCCCGGAACGACACGGGGCGGCACAGATCCATAAAGGAGGATCACTGGTATGAGCCAGACCCGTCCCATCGATGAGCATTCCATGCACACCCGTACCTGCGGCGAGCTTCGCTTCGAGAACGTGGGCGAAGAGGTCACCCTCACCGGTTGGGTGAGCCGTCGCCGCGACCACGGCGGCCTTATCTTCTGCGACCTTCGCGACCGCGAGGGCATCACGCAGCTCACCTTCGACCCCGAGCACTCCGATGGCGATGCCTTTAAGATCGCCGAGACCATGCGTCCCGAGTGGCCCATCAAGATCCACGGCGTCGTGCGCGCCCGTGGCGAGGAGACCACCAACACCAAGCTCGCGACCGGCGAGATCGAGGTCCTGACCGACCACGCCGAGGTGCTCAACACGTCCGTCACCCCGCCGTTCCAGATCGAGGACGGCATCGAGACCAGCGAGGACACCCGCCTGCGCTATCGCTATCTGGACCTCCGTCGTCCCGAAATGATGGCCAACCTCAAGCTGCGCTCCGACTTCACCTTTGCCATTCGCGAGGCGCTGCACAACCGTGAGTTCATGGAGGTCGAGACGCCCTCCCTGTTCAAGTCCACGCCCGAGGGCGCCCGCGACTTCATCGTCCCCAGCCGCATCCAGCCGGGTAACTTCTACGCCCTGCCGCAGTCCCCGCAGCTCCTGAAGCAGCTGCTCATGGTCGGTGGCGTCGAGCGCTACTACCAGGTTGCCAAGTGCTTCCGCGACGAGGACCTGCGTGCCGACCGCCAGCCCGAGTTCACTCAGGTCGATATCGAGATGTCCTTCGTGGACCAGAACGATGTCATGAGCGCGCTCGAGGAGGTTCTGTCCGATGCCTTCGGCCGCATGGGCGTCGAGATGCCCACGCCGCTGCGTCGCATGAACTACTGGGATGCCATGGACACCTATGGCTCCGACAAGCCCGATACCCGCTATGGCATGCATTTGGTCGACCTGACCGACATCTTCGCCAACTCCAAGTTCAAGGTCTTTGCGACCGCCGCAAACGAGGAGGGCTCTGTCGTCAAGGCCATCAACGCCAAGGGTGCCGGTGCCTGGGCACGTGCCAAGATCGATAAGCTTGCCGGTGTGGCCTCCACGTTTGGCGCCAAGGGTCTGGCTTGGATCGCCTTCCGCGAGGACGGCTCCATCAACAGCCCCATCGTCAAGTTCTTCTCGGACGAGGAGATGGCGGCTCTGCGCGAGCGCATGGACGTCGAGCCCGGCGACCTTGTGATGTTCGCTGCCGGCCCGCGCCTACTCTCCGACGAGATCCTGGGCGGCATGCGTTCCCACATGGCCAACGCGCTCGAGATCAAGCGCGAGGGTCACGACTTCCTGTGGGTCGTCAACTTCCCGCTGTTCCACTGGGATGAGGACCGCAAGGCCTATGCCGCCGAGCACCAGCCCTTTACCCTGCCGACCGAGACCGACATCGCCAAGATCGAGGCCGACCCGTTGGCAGCCGGTTCTTGCACCTACGACTTTGTCATGGACGGCTTTGAGGCCGGTGGCGGCGGTATGCGTATCCACAACGCCGAGATGCAGATGTCCATGCTCAAGCTCCTGGGCTTTACCGAGGAGCGCGCCGAGTCGCAGTTCGGCTTCCTCATGGAGGCTCTCAAGTTTGGTGCGCCCCCGATGGGCGGTTTCGCTCTGGGCCTGGACCGCGTGTGCATGCTGCTCACCGGTTCCGACTCCATCCGCGACGTCATGGCGTTCCCCAAGACGGCCAGCGGCTCCGACCTCATGTCGGGCGCCCCGAGTGCCGTTTCCGGCGCCCAGCTCAAGGACGTCAGCCTGCGCCTGATGTAGGCAAGCGGCTACATAATGCCCACAACGAGGGAAGGACGCGTGCCTTCCCTCGTTTTTTATGCGCGGGCGTTGCGAGGGCATAGGTTGACTGGGCGTCGCGGAAACTACGACCCGGAATTTGCGTCCAGAACGGGTCGCAGTTTCCCAAACAGGCCCCTTTGGGAAACTGCGTCCCAGAATCCAGCCAAATAATGGGGCACAGTTTCCGGTTGAGCTGTCTAACGGAAACTGTGCCCCAGAATGAGCGCTCAAAACGGGGCAGGCTTTCCGCAACAACTGTCTGGCAGAAAGCCTGCCCCAGTTTCTTATAGCGAGTCTCTCTGGATCAGCTGCATGTGCATGACGGTGGTGGTGGGCTCGGCACCCTTGATCATGTCGAGCGCAATGTTGGCGGCCATGTGTCCTTCTTCGCGCAGGGGCTGGCGGACGGTCGTGAGCGCGGGGACGCAGCGCGCCGCAATCTCGTGATCGTCGAAGCCGACGACAGAAACGTCCGCAGGAACGGATAGGCCTGCCTCGTTGAGTGCGGTGATGACGCCAGCCGCGATACGGTCCGATCCGCAGAGCACGCCATCGAAAGCAATCTCGCGCGCGAGGATCTGGTGCATGGCCTGATAGCCGTCTCCGCTGTTCCAGCCGGTATAGATAACGTTTGCGTCTGGGAGGTCTTCGCCCAAGACGGCGCGGTAGCCGCGCAGGCGGTCGACAACAGCGGGGTTGTCTTGCGGTCCCAACACGGCGACGATATCTTTGCGCCCGCGATCCTTCATGGCGAGTGCCGCAAAATGTCCGCCCTCTTCGTCGTCAGAGTAGACCGTCGAGAACACATCGCGATAGGGGTGGCCCTCGAGCTGGCCGCACAACACGGTGGGTACGCCCAGCTCGCACAGTACCTCGAGCAGCTCGCTGCCCTTGTAGGGGGAGACGTCGATCACGGCGTCGAACGAGCGGCGCTCAAAGTGCTCGCGTGCGCGGTTGCGCTCATGCGTAGAAGACGCCTGCAAGATAACGGGCAGATAGGACGACTCCGACAGTTCCTCGGTAATGCCGCTCAAAAACTCGCTATAGGTGGGGTCGCTGAAGAGTTCACTCAGAGGCTCGGTCACGAGCACGGCGATGATTTCCGTGCGCCCGACAGCGAGCGCTCGGCCACGAGCGTTGGGGACAAAATTGACTTCCTTGGCCGCCGCGCGGACGCGCTTTTTGGTTTCCTCGCTAATGCGGGGCGAATCGTTGAGGGCGCGCGATGCCGTGGAGCGCGACACGCCGGCAGCTGCGGCAACCTCGGCAAGTGTAGGTGCGGTGCGAACTGGTTGTGTCATGGCGTCTCCTGGAAAATGCGGTCGATGTTGTCACTGATACGGGCTAGTGCGGATACAGCTTACTATAGTGCGCCTGAACAGCGTTCATGATATCCGGTGACCGGTGTCGTTTTGCAACCAAGCCGAAATCGAATACGTCTCGTGTGGGTGAGATATCAGCGGGCGTGGAGGTTGCCTACGAGCTTGAGAACGATGTCTTGTGCTGAGTTTCGATACTCAGGGTGACATAAGTGTTGCGATTGTACAACCGGTTGCACCGTTAACCCGGCCAAATCGACCGTTCAGCGGACAACCGGTTGCACAGTATTTTGCATCGCCCGTAAGATAAGGACAACCGGTTGCACAAGAATCACTACGATGATGAAGGAGCATCACCATGGACGCCATTAACGATTGGGAAAACCAAGCGCTCACCCACAGGAACCGCCTGGCACCCCATGCGTACTTTATGGGTTACGAGACCGCCGATCTCGCTGCAACGTACAGCCGCGAGCTGTCGCGCGGGTTTGTCCAGCTGTCCGGCTCGTGGCAGTTCCGCCTCTTTGAGGGCCCCGCTGCCGTCTCCAACGAGGAACTCTCCACGTACAAGCCCGAGTGGGATCACGTGGAGGTTCCGCACCTGTGGCAGGTGGACGGCTATGGCAACCTTGCCTACACCGACGAGGGCTTCCCGTTCCCGGTGGATCAGCCGTTCGTTCCCTCTGACGATCCCACGGGCGTGTACCAGCGCATCGTCAACCTTCCCGCCGTGCCTGCCGGCGCTCGCGAGATCATTCGCTTTGACGGCATCGAGAGCTATGGCGAGCTGTACGTCAACGGTCAGTTTATCGGCATGACCAAGGGTTCGCGCCTGTCTGCCGAGTTCGACGTGACCGACGCGCTTGTCGAGGGCGACAACCTGTTTGCGGTCAAGGTCCTGCAGTACAGCGATGGCAGCTATATCGAGGACCAGGATATGTGGTGGGCCTCGGGCATCTTCCGCGATGTGTACCTTATGCAGCGTCCCGCCGCGCACCTGGTCGACTTTAGATTCCGCACGCACCGCGAGGGCGATACCGCTCTGATTACGCTCGATACGGTTGCCGAGGGCTCTTCCCGCGTTGTGTTTACGCTCAGCGATGGCGAGAACGTGGTAGCTGCGGGCGAGTGCGTCGACGGCCATGCCGAGTGCGGCGTGACCGATGCCCACTTCTGGAATTCCGAGGACCCCTTCCTCTACGACCTTACGTTTGAGGTCTACGACGGTGACCAGGTCAGCGAGTACGTCCCGCATCGCCAGGGTCTTGCCGAGGTGACGGTCGAGGGCAATCATATCTACCTCAACGGCACTTACTTTAAGATGCATGGCGTCAACCGCCACGATCACGACGATCACAAGGGCCGCGCCGTGGGCCTCGATCGCATGCGCCGCGACCTGGAGCTCATGAAGCAGCACAACATCAACGCGGTGCGCACGTCCCACTACGCCAACGACCCGCGCTTTTACGAGCTGTGCGACGAGTATGGCATCATGCTGGTCGCCGAGACCGATATGGAGAGCCACGGCTTCGAGAATATCGGCAATATCGCCCTGGTCACCGACGACCCGGCATGGGAGCCGGCCTACGTCGACCGCATTGAGCGCCTGGTGATGCAGGAGCGCAATCACGCCTGCATCATTATGTGGTCGATGGGCAACGAGAGCGGCTATGGCTGCAACATCCGCGCGATGTACGCCAAGGCTCACGAGCTCGATGGTCGTCCGGTCCATTACGAGGAGGATCGCAACGCCGATACCGTCGACGTTATCTCCACCATGTACTCCCGCGTGTCGCAGATGAACGACTTTGGTGAGCATCCATTCCCCAAGCCGCGCATCAACTGCGAGTACGGTCACTCCATGGGCAACGGCCCCGGAGGCCTGTCCGAGTATCAGGAGGTCTTCGATCGCTGGGATTGCATCCAAGGCCAGTTTATCTGGGAATGGTGCGACCACGGTCTGGCTGCTGTGACCGAGGACGGCATTGCCTACGATATGTATGGCGGCGACAACGGCGATTACCCCAACAACAGCAACTTCTGCATCGATGGCATGGTGTTCCCCTGGCAGCAGCCGAGCCCGGGCCTTACCGAGTACGGCCAGGTCATCTGCCCGGTTCGCATGGCTTATGACGCCGAGGCGGGCGAGCTGACTGTCACCAACAAGCGCTGGTTTACCACCCTCGAGGATGTTTGCCTGTCGGCGGAGACCCTGGTGGACGGCGACGTGGTCTGTCGCAAGACGCTCATGCCCGGTGCGGTTGCCCCCGGTGAGTCCGTCCAGCTTCCGCTGGTGATTCACGAGGCCGCGGTAGGCGAGACCCTGCTGACTGTGCGCGCCTACACCATGGCCGCTCACGTCTGGTGCGAGCCGATGTTCCAACTGGGCGCAAACCAGTTTGCCATCGCAAACCATCCGGCGCCGGCCATTGCGGCTCCCACTCGTCCTGAGCTTACGGTCGAGGAGACCGAGCAGGAGATTCGCATTCACTCCCTCAACGGCGAGCTGACCTTCAGCAAGGTAAACGGCACCGTGAGCGAGTGGAAGGCATCCGGCCGTGACGTCATGGCCTCTGGTCCCCAGGTTGGTTTTTGGCATCCGCTCGTCGACAACCACGCCCAGGAGTACGACTCCCTGTGGAAGGACAACTTCATTGATGTAATGCAGACGTCCACCCGCAAGGTTTTTTGGAAGCAGGACGGCAATGCGGTCGTCGTTACCGTGAGCCAACGCATTGCTCCTCCCGTCCGCGCGTTCGGCATGCGCGTCGAGCTTGTCTACACCGTGCTTCCGAGCGGTCGCGTCGACCTCAAGGTTTCCGGCGAGCCCTACGGCGACTATTCGGACATTATCCCGCGCATCGGCATCTCCTTTGAGGTTCCCGGTTGCGATCGTGCCGTCGAGTGGTATGGTCACGGCCCGGGCGAGAACTATCCGGACTCGCTGCGTGCCAACCCGGTCGGTCATTACCGCACTACGGTCGACGACATGTTCACGCCCTACGTTATGCCTCAGGACTGTGCCAACCGCGAGGGTACCCGCTGGGTTGCCCTGCGCTCTAGCCACGGTGACGGCGTGCTGGTGACGCGTCCGGCTGACGCTGCCTCCAATCCGTTCTCGTTCTCGGCATGGCCCTATAGCTGCGAGGCCATCGATAACGCCAAGCACGTCTACGACCTTGTCAAGGGCGACACGGTTACGGTCAACATCAACGACCAGCTGCTCGGCCTTGGTTCGAACTCTTGGGGTTCCGAGGTGCTCGATTCCTATCGCACCCGTTTTGAGAGCTTCAGCTTTGAGGTGTCCCTGCGACCGCTGACGTCTGCCGATCTGGCTCAGGCACTGGCACCCATTAAGGAGGCATAAGTCATGCATGTCTTTAACTCGCGCGCCGATTTCGACGCTCAGATGAAGTCCGTCAAGAAGTGGATGCGTACCGGACAGGCGCTCGACGGCGTTTCTGAACTGCAGCACGATGTGGCGTACTCCATCGGCGACTCGCTGGTGTATTGGTGGGTCTATGCCCGCGAGGCCGCAACCGCCGACCTGGTCGGTCACCGTCGCTACCATGCCGTGCTCGCTCCGCTCGACGGCAATCTGACCGTTGAGGTGGCTTCCAAGGCCGATCTTACCTGTACGCGCGCCTACAGCGATATCGATGATCGCGAGCGCTTTGAGGGTACGGGGGAGACCGTGACGATTCCCGCCGGCGGCGTTGCCGTCGTCGAAATTGACGAGGCCTACCGTGTCGTGGCCGATGCCGCGGATCCCCGCGTCGTGGTACTGCACGTGACAGTCGAAGGTTATTCCTTCCCCAACAAGTAGTATTCGTCCGCCTGGACGTTTGGTGGCGCGCGCAGACGTGGTGTAAGAGCGTCCTGAGGTCCGTCGCTGCAAGT
>CAUCUN010000012.1:0-62536 GCA_958445985.1 uncultured Collinsella sp.
GGCCGCGCGGCAAGGAGATATATTGCCAGACCGGAGGGGCCCCGTGGGCGGGAATCGCGCACTCCATATTTTGTTCACAAATGAATAGGTCCCTCAGTCGCATCACTGAGGTTAAAACTGAAGCATTGACTTCTGATATTGGCGATGACCAGCTGTTTTATGAGTATTGAGACATCGGTCATCTCTGGAGCGCTACTTTACTCCAAAGGCATCAGCTATTTGTTACCCATCGGTAAAAGGCGGGTTTTGTTCGCCAAGCGTTCTTATATATAGATAGATACGGGTTCGAACCCGTGCACCGGCAACAAAAAAGACGGCCAACCGAAGTTGACCGTCTCAACAATCTTTGGGTGGGCCGTCAGGGGTTCAGCCTGCTTCGCAGGCGGCCGCTGCGGCGCTTTCGCGCCTTGCGCGCTGCGCTGGCAAACGCTCACGCGTTTACTCAGCTCCGCGCCCTTTCGGGTTCGAACCCGTGCCGCGGTAACAAAAAAGCGGCCGGCATCCGCCAGTCGCTTTTCTATTCTATGGTGGGCCGTCAGGGGTTCGAACCCTGGACCTTGGGATTAAAAGTCCCCTGCTCTGCCAGCTGAGCTAACGGCCCGCGGGTGGCATTGTACCACGGTCTGGGACTATTCCCAACTCCATTGGCCGTTCTGGAAAATCACAACTTCACGTCCATCAGGCGTAATGCCCGTAATATCGATGTCGTCCGTGCCGATCATAAAATCGACGTGCGTGCTCGAGACGTTAACGCCATGCACCAGGAGCTCCTCCTTGGACATGTCATACCCACCCTCGATGCATTCGGGGAAACCGACACCTAGCGCGAGATGGCAGCTAGCGTTCTCGTCATAGAGCGTATCGTAGAACAGAACACCACTTTCGCGGATCGGCGTGTTCTTGGAAATGAGCGCGACCTCTCCCAGGTGAGCAGCGCCCTCGTCAGTATCGATGATACTTGCGAGCGTTGCCTTGCCCACGCGGGCGTCGTAGTCCACCACGCGGCCGCCCTCGAACTTAATCCAAAAATCGTCGACTTTATTGCCGTGGTGGATGAGCGGCATGGCCGAGTACACGATACCGTCGGCGCGCATGCGATCGGGCGAAGTGAAGACTTCCTCGGTGGGAATGTTGGGGAAGAAGGGATGCCCTTCGGGCGTCTTGCCCTTGCCGCCGGCCCACTCGTGACCTTTCGTCATGCCAATCGTCAGATCGGTTCCATTTGCCGCGGTGTAATGCAGGTAGTCGAAACGATTGTCGTTCAGGAAACGCAGGTTCTTTTCGAATGCGGCGTCATGGAGTTCCCAGTCGCTCTCTGGGTCCTGGCCATCGGCGCGCGCGGTGTGCAGAATCGCATTCCACAGCTTATAGATTGCAACCTCATCGGCGTCTCCTGGGAACACCTCGCGCGCCCAAGCCACGACCGGAGCGCCGGCGATGCACCACGGATTGATGTTGTAGTCCAGTCCACGGCGGAAAACTTTGCACTGCGTGTTCCTTGCCTTAGAAGCTGCAGCGGGCTTAGCGGGATCGATGCCCTTGAGGGCCGCAGGATCCGCACCCTCAATAAAGACAAAGCAGGCACCATCCTGGGCCAAGGAATCCAGCTGCATGCGCTTCCACTCGGGTGTCTGCTCAAAATAGCTTTTCTCGACATGCTCGTACGTAAGCCTTGTCACAGCATCATCGGCCCAAATGGCCGTCACGTGGCCAGCACCAGCGTCATAAGCCTCGGCAACCACCACGCGCGCAAATGACGCGCACTCGACGGGAGACTGAACGACGACCTCCTGGCCGGGCTTAACGTTTACACCTTTGCGGACAACGAGACGCGCATAGTTTTTAATCTTGGGCTCCAGGGACTTCATGCCCTCCAGAGCCTCTTCGACCGTCAGGGCAGCTCGAATCATGTGCCACTCCATCTATCTATAGAACAGTAAAAAGGCGCGCCGCAAAAACGACGCGCCTTATATCTTAGCGATAAGTATGTATGCAAACGCTACTTCTTCTTGGAGTCCTTCTTGTCCTCCTCGGCAGCTGCGCGCTCGATAAGAGCGTTGAGCTTGTTCTCGGACATGCCCTCGGCCTGCGCGCGGTACATGTTGCGCAAGGGACGAATACGAGCGAAGTCGTAGATAAAGTCACCTAAGATGATGACATAGGACAAAACAATGCCGACCATCTGGACGGGACTGGACACCGTGCCGCCGGGAGCGAAGTAGAGCGAAGCCCAAATTGCCACGACGAGTACCATGCCGATGGCGAGCACGGCCCACCAGATGCGACGGCGCTTGGTGTAGTCCTCGTCCTGCTTGAGGAGGATATTCGACACCGTATAGATGCGGTCCTCCTTGGCGCGCTGCTTAGCCTTGCGGGCGCGCTTCTCCTCTTTAGAGAGGCCCTCGAGGTTCTCGCCCTTCTCGAGCTCTTTGCGGCGTGCCTTAGACGAAGCCGGCACGACGCGAACGGAGCTCGCTGCTTGGCGGGCGGGCTTAGCAGATGCGGCAGACTTGCGCGCAACCCCGGTAACTTCGTGGGATTGCGTGCGCTTGTTCGTGGCGCTACGGGTACTCACTTATGCGTTCTCCTTCATGCTTGTGAACTGGGAGCCCGTGATGATCTGGAAGGCCTCGCGATAGCGCTCGGACGTGCCATCGATGACCTCGGCGGGCAGGTGCGGGGTCTCCCCCGTCATATCCCAGTTGGCCTTGAGCCAATTGCGGACGAATTGCTTGTCGTAGCTAGGCTGGATCTTGCCCTCCTCGTAGCTGGCAGCAGGCCAGAAACGGCTGGAGTCGGGCGTGAGACACTCGTCGATCAGCGTGACCTTGCCATCGATGACACCAAACTCGAACTTGGTGTCGGCAATGATGATGCCACGGGTCGCGGCGTACTCGGCAGCGGCCTTGTAGATCTTGAGGGAAAGGTCGCGAATCTGCGCGGCGATGTCCTCACCCACGATCTCGCAGCAACGCTCGAACGAAATGTTCTCGTCGTGGTCGCCGATCTCGGCCTTCGTGGACGGCGTGAACAGCGGCTCAGGAAGCTTGGAGGCCTCGGTCAGACCCTCGGGCAGCTGAATGCCGCAGACGGTGCCGTTCTCGTCATAGGTCTTCTTGCCCGAACCGGTCAGATAGCCGCGGACGATGCACTCGATAGGAATCGTCTGGGCCTTCTTGACCAGCATGGCGCGGCCTGCGAGGTAGTCACGATACTCGGCAAACTCCTCGGGGAAATCCGCCGGATCGATGGAAACGAGGTGGTTGGGAACGATATCGGCAAACTTATCGAACCAGAATGCCGAGATGCGGTTGAGCACCTCTCCCTTAAACGGAATCTCGTCGGGAAGAATGAAGTCGAACGCAGAAATGCGGTCGGTGGCGACCATCAGCAGGTTTTCGCCGGCATCGTAGATATCACGAACCTTGCCACGGGAATCCGGACGACGCTCCATCGTTGTCACGTGAGTCACTCCTTACCTAAATACGACAGAAATGCGGGTTCTTTCCCGCATGTTTTCGCAAACTCGGAGCGGCAGGGACGCGGCCCCTCCTTCACCGAATAGCGAAAAGCTAGTGCTCCATTGTAGTAGATGCCGCGTCCGCCGTGTGCTCGCGGGGCAGATGAATTGTAAAAGTCGTACCCTTTCCAAGCTCCGACTCCACGGATATGTAGCCATGGTGACGCTCGACGATCTGCTTGGTCACGGCGAGGCCAACGCCCAGGCCGCCAGCTTCGCGGGCGCGGCTGGCATCGGCGCGCCAAAACCGCCCGAAGATGCGCGACAGATCGTCCTTGGCAATACCGATACCGGTATCCGAAACGGCAATACTGACATGCTTGCGGTCACTGAGCACCGACACCACGACCCAACCGCCCTCGGGGGTGTAGCGCATGGCGTTGCTCATGAGGTTGATGACGCATTGCGTGATCATGTCGGGATCGGCTTCGACGACATCGTCGTGCCCCTGGGTTTCATCTGCAAAGCGAAGACGAAGGTCACGGTCGGCAAACAGACGCTCCTGGCCGTTCACAATCGATCGCACGAACGGAACCATGTCCACCGGTTCTAGATTGAGCGGAGCCGTGCTGTTTTCCATACGCGATAGGTCGAGCATCTGCTGCACCAGACGAGCCAGGCGACGCGTCTCGGAAGCGACCGTCTCCAGGTGTTCGTCGTCGGTGGGATACACACCGTCTTGCATGGCCTCGACCGTTGCAAGCATGGCCATGAGCGGCGTGCGCAGCTCGTGTGCAACGTCTGAAGTCAGGCGCTTCTCGTGCTTCATATCTTTCTCGAGTGAGGTGGCCATCTCGTCGAAGGTCTCTCCCAGCTGATCGATCTCGTCATCACCGCGCAGTCCCGTGCGAGCCGACAGGTCGCCGTCACGGATTTGCTTTGCGGTACTGGTGATGCGATGAATCGGCTTGGTGAGCATGCGCGACACGAGCGATCCGATAACGACCGAAATGCAGATTGCAACAACCGCGGCGAGGGCCATGGCGTTAAAGGTCTTCTCCCTAAACGCAGAGTCCGCCTTGGTGAGCAGCGCGTCGGAGCCGATGGCCCACAGCTTTACCTGTCCGACATGCTCGCCGGAAGACGTTACAATCTCGACGTTAGCAACGCTATCGGAGTCGGTTGGAGCAGACGAGACCGGGCTATGCGATGCCCTCTTGCCGCTCGTGTCGTCGGTCGTAGCCTGGTTTTCGCGTACATCGGCGGTGGCGCTTGCCGAGGGCCAGGAATCGTCATAAACGATCACGCCCTTTTTATTGACGACCTGCATACCCAGATCGTCGGAAACCAAACTCGACGTTGCGACCGTGCGCAGTTCCCCCGCGGTCCAAGAGCCGTTTTCCTCATATGAGGTCGCCAACTTCTCGGCAGCGGAATTTGCGATTTCGACGATATTGGAGCGCGTGTAATCCGAAAAGACCGTGCCCCACACAACAGAGACAACGCCCACCAGCACCAATACTGTCATGAGCGATGTCAGAGCAAAAGCAAGTGCCATGCGCGAGGGATAGCTCATCGTTGGCCGTGAATCGGAACGAGGCGTGTTCCAACTAGCCTTGGAACCCGCCTCGCTCTCCTGCTTGTGCTTTTGTCCGATTTCAAAGCGCGCAGGTGTCATATGTGATTTCCCTATTTCTCGTCCGACTTATCGGTCTTGGCCGGAGCCTCGAAGCGATAGCCGACACCATGGACGGTGTAGAGCCACTTGGGCTTCTTGGGATCATCGCCCAGCTTGGCGCGAAGATTCTTCACGTGGCTATCGATAGTGCGCTCATAGCCCTCAAAGTCATACCCGAGCACTTTCTCGACCAGCTCCATGCGGTTATACACACGGCCGGGATGGCGGGCAAGCGTGGTGAGCAGCTTGAACTCGGAAGCCGTCAGATCGACTTCCTTGCCCTCGACCAAGATCTTGTGGCCCGAGATATCGATGACCAGATCGCCGAAGTCGAGTACCTCGACGGCGGGCTCGTCGGCCTGATGGGCACGGCGGAACAGAGCGCGAACACGGGCGACGAGCTCGCGCGGCGAGAACGGCTTAATTAGATAGTCGTCGGCGCCGAGCTCAAGACCGATAATACGGTCCTCGATCTCGCCCTTAGCCGTCAGCATGATGATGGGGACATCCGAGGTATCGCGAATGGTGCGGCAAACGCGCTCGCCGGGGATCTTGGGGAGCATAAGGTCGAGCACGACCAGGTCGAACTGATGCTTCTCGAACTCCTCGATCGCGGACTGGCCGTCGCCGACGCCCACAACCCAGTAGCCTTCGCGCTCGAGATAGGCAGCGACGGCGTCACGGATTGCCTTCTCATCCTCGACCAGCAGAATCTTTTTTGCATCTGAAGCCATAACACGGCCCCCCCCTGTCTCAATTAGCTAAGAACAAGCCCATTTTAACGCACCTGAGCCCGCCGGATGCCGCTATGACGCGGCAGCTCGGCAGGCGGTACTCACAATTACAACGCGTTTATTCCCCTGTTGGCGCCTTTTTAACCCCTCTAAGCTTAAAGAGAGAATAGGCGTGCAGTGACCGTCTCTGGTATACCCTGGCTGTTGCGCACCGTGGCGTACGTAAGGAATGAGTCCGATTTTCCCGCCGTAGCTGGATAATCGCCATACTCCAAAGCGCGGTCGGGCGACAGCAGCGAGCCATAGGTCTTGGCAGAGGTGTCGATCAGGAAATGCGACGCCTGTACCTTAACAAGGTATTTATTCTTCTTGCCAGCCGCACATGCGAGCGGCTCGCGTGACAGGAAGAGGTACGGCCCTCCCTCATTACCGATATACGT
Organism: uncultured Collinsella sp.; assembly: GCA_958445985.1. Classification (GTDB taxonomy): domain Bacteria; phylum Actinomycetota; class Coriobacteriia; order Coriobacteriales; family Coriobacteriaceae; genus Collinsella. Next base: position 6,313 of record CAUCUN010000012.1, read on the forward strand.
GCCCATATTGCCCAGGCTGCCCACGCCGCTATAGGCTGCCTCGATAGAAAACACGAAGGTATCGCCCATATATACGGCCTCGAAAGGCGAAACTGACGAAGGGAGGACCAGCTGGGCACGCTTGGTGTTGTTGCCGTCGGTCAGATCGATTGCCGTTATGCCGTAGTAGACGCCCTCGTCGTTGCGGACACGCGGCGAGATGGTCAAAATGCCGTCGCTCGCGCGCGGGGCCGATGCAAAGCGGCCCGTCGATTTCCAAATTGCCTCGGCCTTGGATTCATCAAGCGAGCGACGATAACAAAACGAATCACTACTCGTTTTATTGCCGCCTGCCGAAGGCATTTTATACCAGATAACCGATGACCCGAACGCTGTAAACAGGGGCGGATCATAGTCCTTGCCACCTCGATCGAGCTCAACCACATCGCCAGAGAGCGAAGCGCCCGACAGATTTTGAGCGTAGAGCTTCCACAATGAATTGGCAAAGTTCATCTCAACCCACGCGAATACGCCGTCGCCGGCACGGACATCGTAGAATGCATATCCCGTGCCCTCGATAGGATCCTCGATTAATGTGGTAAGCGAGCCATCGCCCAGGTTAAGCACACCGAGTGTGTTGGCGTGCAGTGCCGATGCGGGCGCCATCATCGCCGCGGCGTAATCGCCGTCGCAGTAGTACAGCAGCGTACCCAGAGGCAGCGTCCACGACGCCGCCGGCTCAAGATCGATGTCGACTGCCTCGTACTCATCCGTAATCGAGATGATTTTGGAATCGTCCTTGATAACCTGCGGCTCGCCGGCGGCATCATCGCTGGTGCCCGTTTTTTTCGAGCATCCGGCAAGTACCGTGGCAGCGCCCGCGGCAGCCCCACCGAGTACGAAGCCGCGACGCGATATTCCGTTCTTGATGTGATCGGCGATACCCATTAGGCGATCTCGGCGCGAGCGGCCTCGATAGCGCGTGTAAGCTGGTCGGCGCAGGAGGTCTTTTTCATACCGCAGGTATTACCGGCGAGAACCTCGATTACGCGATCGGCAGGAGCGCCCTCGACCAGCTTGGAGATAGCCTTGAGATTGCCGTCGCAGCCGCCGGTAAACTCAACGCCCATCACCTTGTTGCCGTCATCGGAAAGGTCAAGGTGAATATTGCGAGCACACACGCCCTGAGGCTTGTAATCAAACGAAATCATGCGATCCCCTCTCAGAATGTTATTCGAGACGACTATTATCCCCGTCTTTCCCTAAATGCAACGAGGCGCTTTGCCGGCAACACACATTACCAGCAAAGCGCCCTAAAAAGCTAACGTTATGCCCGAACCTACTCGAAGCTCAGCTGCTCCAGACGATCAAAGACTGTGTCGATACGAGTGAGGAAGTCCCACGGATCAAAGATCTCGTCGAGCTTCTCCTGGCTGACGGTGCAGCGTGGATCGGCCTCGAGACGTTCCTTAAAGGTGGGGCCGGAGACACAATCTTGTACCTCGTGCCAGGTTGCCATGGCGTTCTCCTGCACAATGGCGTACGCGTCCTCGCGGGTGATGCCCGTGTCGACGAGGGCGAGCAGCACCTTGGAGGAGAAGATGAGGCCGCGGGTCTTATTGAGGTTGGCCATCATGCGGGCAGGGTACAGCTGCAGGCCGTCGATAACGCGAATGAGGCACTGGAACATGTGGTCGAGCGCGATGAAGCTATCGGCCTGGGCGACGCGCTCGGCAGAGGAGTGCGAAATGTCACGCTCGTGCCACAGGGCGACGTTGTCGAAGGCAACCTGCGCGTTGGCCTTCACGACGCGCGACAGGCCGCAGACCTTCTCCATGGTGATGGGGTTGCGCTTGTGCGGCATGGCGGAGCTGCCCTTTTGACCCTTACGGAACGGTTCCTCGGCCTCGAGTGTATCGGTCTTCTGCAGATTGCGAACTTCGGTAGCGATGCGCTCACAGGTGGCCGCGGTGGTGGCGAGAACGCCGGCGAGGTAGGCGTGATGATCGCGGCTGATAACCTGCGTGGACAGCGGGTCGTGAACCAGGCCCAGGTGCTCGCAGACATATTCCTCGACAAACGGCTCGATGGAGCTGTACGTGCCGACAGCGCCCGAGATAGCACCGAAGGCAACATTCTTGCGGGCATCCTCAAGACGGTCCAGATCGCGCTTGAGCTCCCAGGCCCAAGAGCCAAACTTCATGCCGAAGGTCATCGGCTCGGCATGGATGCCATGAGTACGTCCGGCGCAGAGCGTGTTGCGCTCCTCGAAGGCACGACGCTTGCAGATCTCGCCGAGTTTCTTGACGTCCTCGATGATCAGGTCGCAGGCCTGGGTGAGCTGGTAGCACAGGGCCGTGTCGCCCAGATCGGAGCTGGTCATGCCATAGTGAACCCAGCGGCTGGGCTTGGGGTCGCCCTCGGGAACATCGGCATCGATGTACTCCTTCATGTTGGTCAGGAAGGCAATGACGTCGTGACGCGTGACTTCCTCGATCTCATCGACCTTCGCCTTCTCAAAGTTGGCATGGTCGCGGATCCACTGGGCCTCGTCTTTGGAAATACCGATCTTGCCGAGCTCCGCCTGGGCCTCGCAGGCCAGAACCTCGATTTCCTGCCAAATGGCGTACTTGTTCTCGAGGGAGAAAATGTGTCCCATCTCCGGGCGGGTATAGCGATCGATCATAGCGGCTCCTTTTTGGTTATTGGCACGTTGGTCGTAACCCAACCATTGTACCGTGCGCAGGTGCAAGTATGGGCAGTAGGCATTAACCTAACATTTTGGAATTGGAGCAAGCAACGGGACGTCCGCGTATTTGCTTTGCAAATCCGCACCGGCTTCAGTGGCATACCGAGATCCGGGGAAGTGCGGGAGCAAAGCGGGCTGAATCTACCATTCCCGAAACCTTCCTTGCTCCATGGAGCGGGCAACGGGACATCCGCGTATTTGCTTCGCAAATCCGCACCGGCTTCAGGCGCCTGTCGGCGCCTTCGCCTGCTCGCTACAAACGCTTCGCGTTTGCTTTACGCTCGCACCCTGTCGGGTTCGAGTCCCGGCGCTTTATTGAAAAAAGCACGGCACCGTAATGGTGCCGTGCTTGTGCTTCTAGCTGGAGCGGGCAACGGGACTCGAACCCGCGAGTGTCAGCTTGGGAAGCTGATGCCTTACCACTTGGCGATGCCCGCATATGTGGGGGATAGTATAACGCGGTTGTCTTGTTCGATACAAGGGTGTCGATGCTTGTTTTAGCTGTGGAGAATCGTTTGAAAACCGCGCCAATTGTGGAGATGAGGACCTTTGTCTTTCTTTTCTTACCATCTTCTACCTGCACTTTTATCTGATTGTTGTATTTGAGCTCGATTTGTCAGAAATCGGGCAAGCTTTTGGTCAGCTTCTGGTACTTACCCGCATGAACCATGGCGGTAGCCTCATCCCAAGCGCCGCGGCCTCCCCGTGCGGCGCACGAGGGATAAGGAGCAGCCATGTCCAACGCACCCACGCACTCTGTCCACAGCGCAATCGCAACAGGTCCGCTGCTCCTGCTCCTCTTCCTGCTTTTCGGCTGCCTGGCACCGGGAGCCGCATTTGCCGTCGATGGCTACGACCAGCTCGGCTTCCGCACTATTAGCGATGATTGTGGGCCCTTCTTCATCGGCAAGTATGAAGCTCAAGACGCCTCAATTGCCTACTGCATGAACCAGGAGCGCCCCGGCCCCACCAAGCCGGGCGGCCCATGGCTCAACTTTGATCAAGGCTGGGTGTGGCTCGACGACGAGTTCGCGGCAATCGTTTGTCACGGATATCCTACCGCCACGTCGTTTGGCGGTTACCATCTTTCACCAGATCGCGCCCGCGCCGCCACCCAGCTTGCCGTATGGATGCTCAACGGCACTACCCATGTCGACGGCACCTACTCCTACACGACCGCTCAGGGCAAAACCAAGAGTGGGCACTTTACCGCCGACAATGAAGTCGTGGCGGCTGCGCGGTGGCTCCACGACAGCGCAAAATCAGGAAGCATCAAAGCCACTCCGCACCGCGCGCGGCGCTATCTAGGAGCCGTATCGGGCGGCAGCAAACGTCAAGACATGCTCTATGTACTGCCGGCGGTCTCCGTTTCCTTCCAAAAGCAGTCTGCGAACACCGTTATTACCAGTGGAAACAATACCTATCAGTTTACCGGGGCAACATTCGATATTTTTGAGAGCGCCAGCGGCGCGCGTGTCGGCACCATCCAGATGGACAGCAACGGTCAAGCGCAAGCAACACTTCTGCCCAACACGGCATACTACCTAGTTGAAACGAAGGCGCCGGCCGGCTATGTCCCCCGCCACGATCGCATTGCCTTTACCACGGGGAATGACGGCGGGCAGGTCGCCATCGATGAACAACCCGGCACCATCAACCTGCGTATCGTAAAACTCGATGCCGCGACGAATGCCGGCCCCCAGGTGGGATCTTCACTCGCAGGAGCAGAGTTCACGTGTGTGTCGCAATCAACCCCTGGATGGTCGCAAATTCTCACGACTGACGAAAGCGGTCGGGCCACCCTCGCCGATGTCCCCTTAGGAACCTTTACCATCTATGAATCAAAAGCCCCCGAGGGCTACCTACCATCCAACGACAGCTGGACCTATACCGTTGGAGCCGATCAGCTCGGCGATTCAGACGTGGTCGAGATCGAATCTCGCGTTTCCGATATCTCCATTGCGTTTAACCTTGAGATTTCCAAATTCAAGGATTGCGGCAATAGCGACCAATCCGGCCTGGAGCAGCCGGCGGGTGGTGTTGTCTTTGAGGTTGTCAGCAACAGCTCTCAGCAGGTTGTTGGCACACTGACCACAAACATCTATGGCTTTGCCTCCACCAAAGATCAGCCCGAAGCATGGTTCGGCACAGGCAAGCGACCCGCCAGTGTCCACGGAGCCGTCCCATACGACCGTGCCGGCTACACGGTTCGCGAGGTTCCGGAAACCGTCCCCGAGGGTTTTAAACGTGCAGGGGAATGGACCGTCGGGGCCAATCAAATTTCTGACGGCGCCGAGCTTCAATATATCGTGGACAACCACGCTCTGTCGACGCATCTCCAGATTGTAAAACGCGATGCCCAAACAGGCGCTTCTGTTCCCCTAGCCGGATTCACCTTCCAACTCCTCGACAGCAATCACGAACCTGTCTCACAAACTTGCTGGTATCCAGCACATAACGTAATGGACACCTTTACGACTGACGCGACCGGGACCGTCACACTGCCCGAATCGCTCGTGCCGGGCACCTATTATGTACGCGAAACCTCGGCCAAAGAGCCCTATCTTGTCGGCGAAGAGATCGAGGTAAACATACCCGCCGACATGAACCTAACGCCCGTTGCAATCGCCTCGTATTATGACCACGCCGCGACCGGAAACATCAGGATCGTTAAAACCGATGCCATAGACGGCAGCAGTCTCGCGGGCGCCGTCTTTGAGATCCGTGCCTCGGGTGATATCGTGCGCCCCGACGGTAGCATTGCCGCGCTCGACGGTGAGACTGTCGCGACCGTCACGACGGATGAAACTGGAGAAGCACGCGCGGACAACCTCCCACTGGGATCTGGCGCCGCACGCTACGAGGTTGTCGAGACTCAAGCGCCGGCAGGCTTCTTGCTCGATCGGACAACCCATATTGTCGACCTTACTTATGCCGACCAGAAAACACCCGTTGTAGAAGCACGGCTTAACGTATCCGACAATTACACCAAGGTTGATATCTCCAAGGTCGATGCAAGCGGTGAGCAGGAAGTGGAAGGCGCACAGCTCACCTTATATGGTCCCGATAAAACCGAAATAGACTCCTGGACCTCATCCGACAAGCCACACCGCGTCGAACATCTTGCACCCGGCACCTACTCGTTGTGCGAAATGATGTCTCCGCGGACCTATGACCTTGCCGAGGAGATAACGTTTGAAATAAAGGATACGGGAGAAGTCCAATCCGTCGCGATGAGGGATGCGCCCATCGAGATCAAGGGGCAGGTCGACAAGCGTCAGGAACTTGTCCAACCTATCGAAAAGGGCCTGTTGGCTAACGGCGATGGTAAAAACCGCGCCACGACGCAAACCAATAGTGATGGGCTTTTCTCCTATGCCATCGATGCTCGAAACGATTCCGCTACTTGGGTTGATGAGTTTACGATTACCGATGATCTTGAGTGTGCCGAGGACGATACGGCGAGATTCGTCTCAATCGAAACCCCCGTCGCCATCGGCGACCTCAACGGTCTGTGCAACGTATGGTATCGCACGACGCCGTCGGACTCGACAGACGTCAATGAGTCGGCAAACGCGACGCTTGACGATGGGCACGAAAATCCTTGGCTTGAGTCCGACGAAGTAAGGGAAAGTCTGGGTGAGGATTGCCGCCTCGTCGATTACGACGGCTGGCACCTCTGGAAGGCGGATGTCTCGACCACGGAATCCACCACACTCGAGGCGAAAGAACTCGACCTTGCGTCCAATACCGTCGTAACGGGCATTCGCATTGAATACGGTGCGGTAGCCGCCGACTTTACGACTCGAAGCGATGCGGATTCTTGGACCCGCGATGATCTCAAAGATGAGCACGACGACCTTGACGATGCCAAAGCAATCCTTGGCACAGACGCTCGGGGCGCAATCGTGCACATGCAGGCGACGTCGGCTTATACGCCCCAAACCGCACTCACCAACAGCGCACGCGTCGATCTTTGCCGCAACGGCGGCGGCGATAAACTTGAGTCACATGACGAGGACCGTGTCATTCAACGCTGTACCCTACCGCAGGACCTACCGGCAACAGGATCAGCTCCCATCGCCGCTTGCATCACCGCGCTCCTGACCTCGGGTGCCGCAGCCCTATGGTTCGCTCGCCTTAGGTCGACCCCAAAGAAGCGCTAGCGCGATGAAAAAGCGGGCGAGCCAGTCCCCTGGCTCGCCCGCTTTCAATCATGTAAATCGCCGTATCTACTCTGCAGACGAAGATCCACCATCAACGATTGCCTGCTCGGACTCAGGAATCCCATCGGCACCCGTACTCTGTTCTTGCTCCACCTCTTCGCTGATTGCGGAGGCGGGGGTCGAGCCCTTTGCACCCACGATGTAGGCAGCCCCAAATCCTAACGCAATGGCAATCAAGGTCAAAATCACGTAGACAGGCCAATGGCGCTTAATATACGAAAACACGTTGACTCCTTAGAGCTCCGTCTACGAACGGCGGATAACCTCGGTCACGACCTCGGATACCGTGGCAATGTTCGTCGGGTTGACATTGTGGGGCAGGTCGTCCTCGGTACGAGCGCAAGCCAGACGCGTGCCGTCCACGCCGGCGATGGTGAGGGCTCGGCGGCTCGCCTCGAGCGCGGCATAGGCATCGGTCTTGGCATAGGGCATCTCGAGCGCGCCACAATCGACATGGAACGACTTGCACACCTTGCTGACCAGGTTCATGATGCGGCGATCGCCCTTGAGCAGCTGCTGTTCGCCCTCGACCGTCACCACCGAAAGCCTACCGGCGCCGACGGATTCAAGATTGATGAAGAATACGCCGCGGAGCTTATCGCGATGCGAAGCCAAGAAGGCCTTCATGCCGGCGCCATCACAATCCGAGGCGCCCGTTGCCACAAACCAGATATCGTGACCGAGCAGCTCATCATCGCCCATAGAGGCGACAGCCGAGAGCATATCTTCGGAAGAAGCGCCATCGGAAGACGTAGCGCCGCCCTTCCAGCCATCGTTATCGTCCTCGAAGTTATCCCACGAACCGATACCGCGACCGGACTTCTTGGCATCGTAATCGTCTTCGACGCCCAGCCAATCACTCATGCTGTCCTGCTCGTTTTTCCTTTTACGACCGAACAGGCCACCCAGGCCGCGTTTGCGAGACTTGGGTGCCGCCGGGGCGGGAGCCGAAATGGTCTCGATCGGCTGCGCGCCCGACGCAACGGGCATAGAAGGCGCAACGGGTGCCGATGTGGGTTCGGGACCTTGGGCGGTAGCAAAGGGGTCGTTGACCTGGGCTGAGGGATCGGGAAGGTCGAACAGCGACGTGCGAGACGCAACGTTTGCCTGCTTCATAGACGGCAGCGACGGATCGGGGACCGAAGCCAGCGGAGACGAGGAAGGTGCAGGCGACGGTGCCGACGCCGGATCGGGAACATTCATCTGCGGACGCGGCGATGCCTGGGAGGAAATCTGGGCCATAAGGGAATCGACCGTTTCGTCCTGGGTGGGAGCGACATTGGCAACCGTGGCACCGGAACCACTCGGGGTCGGCATGGTGAAAATCTGCGTGGAGTAAGGCCTCGACTCATCCGTCTCGGGAGTCTCGGAAACCGCAGGCACTTCCTCCTGCTCGACCTCGGTCGAATCACCTTGATCGGCTGCCGCGTATTGCTCTTCGTCAGAGTTGGCCTCGACGGACTCGTCCTCGGCAGCATCAATGGGCTCGTCATCGTCTGCCGCGTCGCCCTGCTCATCGGAAACAGGAAGGGGCTCGGCAATTGCGGTGCCTTGCTTTTCAAACGTTATCGTGGAATCGAACTGCGCGGCATCAAACGACATGGTGCTATCGACGTGCTGCTGGGCCTCGAAAGACGTTGTAGCTTCGGCGGCGTCGACGGGCACGGACTGCACAGCCTCGTTCTGCTCGAACTCTTGCGCCGCGAGCTCACGTGCCGCCTCGGCTGCCTGCTGCTGAGCGATAGCCTCCTGCTCGGCAGCCTCGCGTGCGGCAGCGCGCTTCTCCTCGAAATCGTCGACAAATTTCTTGCCCTTTGCAAGCGCGCCCTTAAAGAAGTTGGAAGCGCTGGCGCCAATCGAAGAGAACGCGGATGCAATATCGGCATGGGGCGTTGCCGCGGGAATCTCGGCCGAGAAATCAGTATCGCTCTCGTAAGACACGCGCCTCGGCTGTTCAACGTAATCGTCGTCAGACTCGTCCGCAACGTCTTGCGCCGGCGCGGCGGGAGCCAAAATGTCCAGTCCTGCCGCGGGATCGATCGCGGACACCGCCTCGGGCTCGGCAACGGCAGCGGTAACCGCGGCAGACTCATCATCCGCAGCGACAACGGGCGCAGGCGCAGCCACGACGGGGGCAGGCTCGGGCTCAAACGTCGGCTCCTCGCCCTCCTCGTAATCGAGCGTGCAGGACTCGGGAAGCATTCCGAGCGCACGGATGGCATCCGAACCAAAGCGGATGTTGCCGGCGGCATTGCGATAGAGCTTGGGCTCGGGCTCAGCCGCGGCAGGCTCCTCCGCCGGCTCAGCAGCGGGAACCTCGTCATTGAACTCTTCGGCCTGGACAGCCTGATTCTGATCCTCGGGCACGATGGCGCCAATCAGCGTCTCGTCGGCAGACGCACCCTCAAAGCCCTCGATCTGCTCGTCGAAAGCCTCATCCTGTTCGGGCTCGGCCTGAGCGTCGGGAGCAATCGGCTGACCGAACTCGTCCTCGGCGTAGGTAGGCTCTTCATACTCGATGGTGTTGCCGTAGTCGTTTTGCTGCTGGGCCGCGGCATACTCCGCCGCTGCGCGCGCCATTTCCTCGGCACGACGCTTCTGCTCCCCGAAATAGGTATCGAACGGAACATCGTCGGGAAACTCGTTTTCGCCCTGGAAGGGAGCAACGTTGTCCATAACGCCGAGCATAGCGGCGACAGAGGACTTGTTGCACACCGCGCCGGACGTATAGGGAAGAATATGGCGGTTAGAGATGATGTTTGCCGCGTTGGCAAGTGCAACGAGGGAAGCGAGGATCGCGACAATCCACAGCAGAACCTTGAGCGCGCCGGGGAGCGGCAGGATACGCAGGATGGCAACGGCAGCGGGGGCAACCGTGGCAACGGGCAACAGCTTGGCGATGAGCGCACGATACGAAGCATAGGGCTCGCGGGCGAGCAGCTCAGCACGGGGAGAGTCGTAGTGTGCGACAACGACCACCGGGCGGTTGCGCGGAGACGCGAGCGGGCCCGAGGCCTTGTGGTAGGCGATGACATTTTGGCTCACGCCCGTCTTGCCCAGGCGCGAAACCACGGGGTGCCCTGTGCGTTCGAGCACGTAAAGAACGGCGCCGACAATGGCCAGCAAGGTGCCGACCAAGCCGATACCGCCACCGATGCCCATCAGCAGGGCACCAGCAAACGCAAGAATACCGGTAACGGCAAATGCCAACCTACTGGGCGCCGGGGCATTGAACTCCTGAACCTCGGGATCAAAGCCGTGGTTGCGGAAGATCTGAGCGATATCCTCGGCCGCCAAGCGCTCTTCTTCGCTGCATGCCGGCGTAATGCCGGTGTTCTGCAGCAGGTGGTTAATATAGTTCTGGGTGTTCGCCATGTGCGCTCCACATCCATAATCCGACAAATAGGCCCAATGCATGCACATTAGAACCGTATATAGTCGAAAGTATACCCCGAGCGAGCGCAAACGACCGAATTCGGGCCATCTTAACGCCCCGAGCGGACAAGGATATGGCCTAATCTCCATATCGGACTAAAATCATGGCAGCAAACCACCTTCTCATGCGAGGACTCTATGACGGCAAGCGACACGACCGCGACAATTAAAAAGGGGAATTCGGAGCCCAGTTTCGATAAAACGGCTCAGCGCATCCTCAATCTTTTCTTTGTGCTCAACAGCTCCCCCGAACCGCTGACGACCGAGCAGATCGTCTTGGATTCCGACCTGGGATATGGCTCCGGCAACATCGACTCGGATAAGCGCAAGTTTCGGCGCGATCGTGACAAACTGCTCGAGCGTGGCATCTTAATCAAGGAGGTTCGCCCCGCCGGTGCGCAGGAGACCGAGGAAAGCTCGTGGACAATCGACCGCGAGCACACCTTTGCAGCAGGCGGCCTCATCACCGCAGACGACGCCGATATCCTGCTCAACGCCATCGACCAGACACTAGCGGCCGGCTCGTCCACTTTTGCCGCACCGCTTGCCGATATTCGCTCCAAGATTGCCTATCTCACCGGTAGGACGACGGTGGACGAAGCACCAATCCGCCGCTCTCCCACCGTCGATGCGGTATGGAGCGCCTTTGCCGAGCGATGCGCGCTGCGATTTTTATATCAGAACGGACGCGGCGAGCAGAAAGAACGTACCGTCTGCGTCTACGGCATGTTCGAACGCGAGGGCGTGGCGTACTTCTGCGGCCTCGACAATGTCACCGGCGGCATCAGGACATTCCGCTGCGACCGTATCGTTCGCGCTTGGCGTCCTTCGAAGGCCTACGCCATCCCTGCGGACTTCAATCTCAACGACTATCTGTTCTTTGAATTCGATTTTGCCGACCGACCGCCCGTTGCAGCCACGTTCTCGTTCGCCCCTCAGACGCAGATCGATATGATCAACGGCCTCACGCGCGGGCGAGGTGAGCTCGCACACACCGATGCGGGATGGACCTGGACCGTTGACGTGCGTGACCTTGAAGCCGCCGCCTCATTTTGCATGGCCCACGCCGTGGACGGCATGAGGCCCGTAGCCCCCAAATCGCTCAAGCAGGCGTGGAACCGCCTCATTGAAAGGACGGTGCACGAGCATGCCCGTGCGTAAACTCACCAGCGAGCAGAGACTCTCGCGCGCCATCGACATCATGGAAGCCCTCTACGCCGCCGGCGAGAGCGGCATGACACGAGCCGAGATTTGCAGCCGCTTTGACATCACAGGGGTGTCGCTCGACGAGATTCTCGAGATCGTCTCGACGCTCGCGGACCGAGAATCGGGCGCGCGCATCATCTGCGAATGCCGCGGCGAGCGTGTGGTCCTCACCGGCGACGCCGGGCGTGTTCTACCGTTGCGCCTGAGTGCCGCCGAGGGCGCCGTGCTCAACCATGAACTTGAATCGTTGGGGATCGAGCCGCAGACGGCAGCTCGGATTCGACATGCCCTTCTGCCCGAAGAGCTCGGCTATAACCAGCGCGTCTTTGACACCGTCAACCACGGGTCGCACTGGCAGCAGCTGAGCTGCGCCATTCAGGACGGTGTTCGTTGCCGCATCTCGTATCGCTCGATGGACGATGCGCGGCCACGCGAGCGTCTGGTCGACCCCTTGCGCATTACGGCAAACGGCGACCAAACATACCTGATTGCCTGGGACATCGCGGTCGATGAGCAGCGCACCTATCGCATGGATAAAATCGAGGGACTCACCTTGACGGAAGACTCCGTCGTGCCTCACACACCGGGCGTCGCATCCCTCCACGATTCCCTTGCCCGGACGCAGCGTAGCGCAAAGCTCTTGATGCCATTCGATATGGCGGAGCATCTGGACTGGGCCGGCATCACCCTAATCGAGCACAGCGGGGCAGACATGGCAACGGTAACCGTGCATTACGGCTCCGAGCGTTGGCTACTGAGCCAGGTAATCGCAGCGGGCGGAGCCATCCGCATCTTGGATGACCCCGCCCTGTCAAAGCGTCTGTGCGATATGGCAAAAACCCTCGTCTGTCCGCTTTAGCGCCGCCGCTCGTGGCGTGCGCGCCACAGTTGCAGATAGTGCCCGATCTGCGCCGATTCGATGCGCTGGTAGGAGCTCGTGGGCAGCGACGTTAAGAACTTCTTTCCGTAGCCCTTCGTCACCAGGCGCGGGTCGGCCAGAATCAGCACGCCGCAATCGGTCGACGAGCGGATAAGGCGGCCGGCCGCCTGCTTGACCTCGAGCACCGCCTCGGGCAGCGAATAGCGCGCCCAAGCGCGGTCTTCGCGCAGGTTGCGCTCGCACGAGAGCGGGTCCGTGGGACTCGAGAACGGCAGCTTGGGAATGATGACGCAGCGCAGCGTCTCGCCGCTGGCGTCGAATCCCTCCCAGAAGGCCTTAAGCGCAAAAAGCGACGAGGTCGGCTCGTTGATAAACCGGTCGCGCAGGCGACGAGGAGATGAGTTGCGCTGCTGGCAGTTGAGCTCCAGACCCGCACGGGCCATCTTGGGCTCAACGCGGGCGTACAGGTCTTCCATGTCGCGCCGATTGGTGAACAGTGTGAGCACCGATCCGCCCATGGCAAGATGGGCGTCGACCAGCACGCGCTCGAGCGCCGTAAGATAGCTCTCACGATCGCGCGGATCGGGGATATCGCCCGCAACGACTACAGCCATGTTCGAATCGAAGTCGTAGCTCGAGTCCAAGTGCAACGATGAGGATGTTGAAGCACCGATGCGATCGAGGCCGACCGCGTGGTTAAAGTGTTCAAAGCTTTTGGACACCGTCATGGTCGCCGAGGCAAAGATAGCCGTGTGAACCTCGGGCAGCCACTCGGTTGCCAAGGCCTCGCCAATGTCGATGCGCTCTGCGGTCATTGACTCTCCGCCGGCACGCAACCTGCGATTGACCTGCAGCGAATACACGTAGTGTTCATCGGTGCCATCAATGATGAGTTTGAGGTTCTCGGCCAGCTCGTGCAGGCGGCGCGAGATATCACCCAGGTCGACAACAACCTCGGGCTTGTCGGCGGCGACGGCTTGCACCAGCGCGTCGACGCTCTTGTCAGCTTGTTCCAATGCGTCGATGGCAGCGTAGGCCGACTGTAAGAAATCATTCCAGTCGTCAGATTCGCGCAACTCGGGGCCAATCCATAGATTGGCATTGTCATAACCCCCACGGGCACGGCGGCCGAGCTCGCGAACGCCATCGAACACGTCGGCGATTGCCATGCTCGCGCGCGCAACCGTCGACGTCGCCTTGGCAGTAAGGCCCAGATAGAGCGTAGAGCCCTCGGAGGTTGCCAAATCACGGGAAACCTGGCTTAGCGCGCCGGTGCTCGAGCCACCCAGGCGCTCAAACAGAACGCGTGATTCGTCCGCCGACACCACGCGCGCCCACTGACGGCGCGCCTCGCGCTCGATGGAATGGGCCTCGTCGATTACCCAATGACGAATCGGAGGCAAAATCCTGCCCTCGGCCGCGACATTGCGGAACAGCAGGGAATGGTTGGTGACCACCACATCGGCATGCGCCGCACGACGACGAGCGCCGTGGACCAAACATTTATCAGGGAAAAACGGGCAGAGGCGACGAGCACACTCGCGCGAGGCCGTCGTAAAGTCGGGGCGGTTGACGCTGCGCCACCGAATGCCGAGCGAGTCGAGGTCGCCATCGGCTGATTGGCAGACGTACGCCATAATGACCGCGACCGCCGTGAGCGTGTCCGCCGGATCGCGCTTGGTGGTAATCTCGACCTGGCCGCGGGTCATGCGCTCAAGCTTGCGCAGGCACGGATAGTGGTCATACCCCTTGAGAGCGCAAAATGACAGACCACCGTCTAGTTGCTCGGCAAGTTTTGGCAGCTCATGGTACATGAGCTGGTCTGCAAGATTGTTCGATTTGGTCGCAATACCAACCGTGATGTTGTTACGGCGTGCCGCCTCGGCAAAAGGCACCAGATAGGCCATCGATTTGCCGACGCCTGTGCCCGCCTCGATTACACGATGAGTGCCCGTGACCAGCGCATCGCGGACCTCGAGCGCCATCGCGATCTGCTCATCACGCGGCTCGTAGGTGGGATACATGCGATTGACCAGGCCACCTGGCGCATAGTCTGCCTCAATCTCCTCACGACTCGGCATCTTGAGGACCGGCAGTTCGTCGGCGTCCACCCGATCGTCGGCGCGATCGGCCTTGAGGACGTCAGCACGAGCGGCGCTGAGAGAGAAGATAGAACCAGGGTTCTGCCCTGCCAAGAATGAGAAGATTGGACGATAGGACCAAGGCACGTCCGGATGCATGTCGGCTAGGCGCGCCATGAGGCCCTGGGGCAAGTCGGTGAGCGCCACGAGCAACACGCGCCATACGCCACACAGGGCGTCGACGTCGGCATTGGCACGGTGTGATACCGAGTCACAGCCAAACAGATCGGCCATAAAAGACAGTTTGTGCGAGGCCAGGCGCGGAAGCGCGATGCGCGACAGCGCCAGCGAATCGATCCAAATATCGCTCACGTTGACGCCGCCTTTGACCGACTCGATAAACGAGCGGTCGAACGTGGCGTTATGTGCGATTACCGGGCAACCACCGACAAAATCGGCGAGAGCGGCGACGGCCTCAACGGCCGACGGGGCATCTGCCACATCGGCATTTGTAATGCTCGTGAGCTCGGTAATCTCGGCGGGAATCAGCTGCTTGGGATGCACGAAGGTATCGAAGCGGTCGACGACCTCGCGGCCCGAAAGCCGGGCCGCCGAGATCTCGATCAGCTCATTGTCCTGCACCGAAAGACCCGTGGTCTCGGTATCGAGGACGATCACATCTTCCTCAATAAGGCCGAAGGACTGTGTTTTGGCGCGCTCGGCAAGCGTGGCATAGGAGTCGATGACAAACTGCGGCGTTCCTGACGAAACCGCGTCCTCGATTAGCATGCAATGCCCGCTCGACGAAGGCCCATACGGATCAGGCTGTCACAGACCTGCGGGAACGTCATGTCGTCGGTGTGGCGAATCTCATCCGGATACAGCGATGTATCGGTCATGCCGGGAATGGTATTGGTCTCGAGGATGACGGGGCCGTCCTCGCTCACGATAAAATCGCTGCGCGAGATACCCAGGCAACCGAGGGCCTTGTGAGCAGCACAGGCAAGCTCCTGAGCGCGAGCGTAATTCTCGGGTGAAATCTGCGCCGGAATGCGATGGATGTCCGTAGGGTCGACATACTTCACGTCCAGATCGTAGAACTCGCAGTCCTCGGGCTTACGAATCTCGACAATCGGCAGAGCGCGCACGTCATCTTCGCCGTATACGCCGACGGTGATCTCGGTACCCTCGATGCACTTCTCGACCAGCACTTTGTCGCCGTACTCAAACGCCTTGGCGATTGCCGCGGGCAGCTCGGAGGGCTCATGGACCAGGGAAATGCCATAGCTGGAACCGTTGACGGCCGGCTTCACAAAGCAGCGCTCGCCACAAACCTCGACGATATGATCGATATCGACTTCATCGCCCACCTCGAGCGCAAGGCCGGGGGCAATGGGAATGCCCGCCTTGGCGTACAGGAGCTTAGAGACCTCCTTGTCGGCACCGCAGGCGCTGGCAAGCACGCCCGAAGCCGTGTAGGGGATACCCAGGGTCTCCATGGCGCCTTGCATGGCGCCATCCTCGCCGCCGGCACCGTGCATGGCGATAAACGCCACGTCAAAGCCGCCGGTCGCCATGGTTACCATAAAATCATCGGCAGCCGTGTCGAGCAGCTCCACCGAAGTGTAGCCGGCCTCCTTCAAGGCAACCACGACGTTCTTTCCCGAATTGAGCGAGATCTCGCGCTCAGCGGAATGACCGCCCGCCAAGACCGCTACGTGCATGTTCTCTAGGCTTTTACCCGGCATGGGCAGACTCCTCCTCTATAATTTCTGCAGCTGATACCATATTGTAGCGATACCCTCTACGTTTCCCCAAAATCGAAAGGCTTCCATGAATCCCAGGACTAAATCTCAGGACATTCGCGACTTGAGCCAAAACGATATTCGCGAGCTCGTGGCCGAGCTTGGCCAGCCCGCCTTCCGCGCGAAGCAGCTCATCGAATGGGTCTTTGAGAAGAACGTTTGTTCGTTTGACGATATGACCAACCTTCCCAAGGCTTTCCGCGAGCAGCTTAAAGAGGCTTTTGCCTTTGACACGCCGACTGAACTCACCAAGCAGGTTTCCAAAGATGGCTCTCGCAAGTATCTGCTCGAGTACCACGACGGCGTTTCCGTCGAGACCGTCGGCATGCCCCGTCGCAACAAGCTTTCCGTCTGCGTTTCCACCCAGGCAGGCTGTGGCATGGGCTGCGCCTTTTGCGCTACTGGTCTCAACGGCCTCAAGCGCTCTCTGACCGCTCAAGAGATCGTCGACCAGGTACTTCATGTATCCAACGACTTTGGCGAGCGCGCCACGAGCGTCGTCTTCATGGGCCAGGGCGAGCCATTTGCCAACTACGACGAGGTTCTCAAGGCTCTGCGAATCCTCAACGACCCCGATGGCATCGGTATCGGTGCTCGTCACCTCACTGTCTCTACCAGTGGCGTCATTCCCGGTATTCGCAAATTTGCCGACATCCCCGAGCAGTTCACGCTTGCTGTTTCACTGCATTCCGCCATCCAGTCGACGCGCAATAAGCTCATGCCCGGTGTTAAGAAGTACACGCTGCTTCGCCTTCACGAGGCACTTCAGCTCTACACCGAGAAGACCGGCCGCCGCCCAACCTATGAGTATGCCATGATCGAAGGCGTCAACGATACGAATCCCGAGATGCAGGCGCTCTGCGACTTCTGCGAGGGAACGCTGTGCCACGTTAACCTCATTCTGCTTAACGACATCGAGGGTAGCCCGCTCAAGCCGTCGCCGATTCATAAGGTTGAGGATCTTCAGCGTCGTCTAGAGTCCCGTGGCATCGAGACCACGATTCGTAACTCCCGTGGTAACGATATTGACGCCGCTTGCGGACAGCTGAAGCAGCGCTTCAAAGTTCAGAAGAACGCATAGGGGAGTCGCACCCCAAAACGTTTCATGTGAAACATCGAACGACCCCGGTTGCAGAATATGCAACCGGGGTCGTTTCATTTATTGTCCTTAATTTTGAATATGCTGCTACCTGTCCCATGTTTTACGGCCAAAATAAGGGGCCCTTGTCTCATGAATTAGACAAGGGCCTCTCAAAATATGCTGAGTAATTGTTAGGTACCTAATAGCCTAAATTTTCCCATTGGTTACTAACCCAACCTTGATTAATCTTGGGATTCTTCGTTACCTGAGCAGTACGTATGGCAACATCTTCGGTCATGACATCCATTTTCTTTTTGGAAGTATCGACGATATCTTGCGCACCACGAAGCAAACGACCTCGAAGTTCATCGTCTGTCGCGATCTTATAGCCGGCAAAGGCACCAGCTGCAACAGTCGTCGCCAATGCAATCGCTGTTAAAATCTTATTCCTCATCCTGGCCTCCTTGATCAAACTGAATCATTTCACCAAGAATACGAGAGAGCTCTTCCTCGTCTTTAAACTCAATCTCAATCTTATTCTTTCCACGCGAGCTCTTCACACGCACGTTGGTATTAAATACCTGACGAAGCACACGGGCAGCCTTTTTAAAAGACTGAGGCGTTGCAGGTCTAGGCGTTTTAGGTGTCTCTCCGGCAGAAAACAACGGAGCAAGATTTTCTGTCGCTCTTACGGAAAGGCCATCTGTAACAACTTTCTCTGCAAGTCGAATACGCGCGTCCTCATAGGGAACTGCAAGAATCGCACGTGCATGACCAGCAGTAAGTTTGCCCTCAAAAATCATCTGCTGAACTACTTCGGGGAGATCGAGAAGACGCAGCGAGTTTGTAATTGCAGAGCGTGACTTGCTTACTGCCTTCGACAATGCCTCCTGGGTCATCCCGCTGGCATCAATGAGTTGGCGATAGCCCTTAGCCTCTTCGACGGGATTCAGATCAGAACGCTGAAGATTTTCGATAAGAGCAAGAGCCAGCATCTCTTCATCATTTACCTCTTTAATGATGACTGGCAATTCTTCAAGGCCAGCAAGCTTTGACGCCTGGTAACGACGCTCACCAGCGATGATCTCATAGCCGTTTCCATGCTTGCGAACCAAAAGCGGCTGCAAAACGCCATGTTCTTGGATTGACTCGCTCAACTCGCGAAGTTCAGTTTCGTTAAAGTGAATTCGCGGCTGATTAGGGTTGGGAACGATATCCTCAATAGGTAGTTTTGTTTCAGATGCGGCATTTGAAGCCGATGCAGCCGAACCGCCGGTCTCATACTCGGCCTCTGAGACCAAAGCATTGAGCCCACGTCCCAATCCGCCACGTTTCTTTACACTAGGCACGCTTGATCACCTCTTTTGCAAGGTTCATATATGCTTTTGCACCCTTATTTTGAGGTGCATAGGTAATTACCGGTTCTCCAAAAGACGGAGCTTCGGAGATTTTAACCGTACGGGGGATTAGCGTCTTAAACGCCTTATCACCAAAGTACGATTGAACCTCCTCAACAACCTGATTCGATAGTGAAGTACGCGAGTCATACATGGTCATAAGCACACCATAGGTGTCTAAGCCCTTGTTCAGCCGTGATTTGACCATCTTCATTGACTCAAGCAGCTTCGTAACGCCCTCGAGTGCGTAATATTCGCACTGGATCGGAATCAAAACGCTGTCTGCTGCAGTCAAAGCGTTGATAGTAAGCAGGCCGAGCGAAGGAGGACAGTCAATGAAAATAAAGTCAAACTCGTCCTGAATCGGCTCAAGCAAATCTTTGAGGCGGGTTTCACGAGCAATTGCGCTTACGAGCTCAATTTCCGCGCCTGCAAGTTGAATTGTAGCCGGAATAACGAATACCTTTTTACAATTTGTATCAAGAACAAGCGATTCTGCCGGCACATCATTCAACAATGCATCATAGATGCATTGATCAAGGTCTTCTTTTTCAATTCCGAATCCACTGGTGCTGTTTCCCTGCGGATCAAAATCGACAATCAATGTCTTACGACCCTGCTCACCCAGTGCTGCTGCAAGGTTTACAGCCGTCGTTGACTTACCGACGCCGCCTTTTTGATTGATGATTGCAATGATACGCGTGTCTTTTGCGCTCTTAGAACGCTTAACGTCGCGAAATCCCACGGTCCCTCCTGGTGTGTATTAAAGCTGTCAAACGGAGGATGTTTCACGTGAAACATTCCGAATCGATATCAACCGCCATGTTTCACGTGAAACACTGCAAGTTGTTAGTATCCATTATGTTTCACGTGAAACATCTAGGCAAGCGGATTCTTCTTTGCCACGCCATTTGCACGAGGCAATGAGACGGATGCTGGATGACTCTTCTTAAGAACAATGAACTCCCTGTGACCCAAGCCTTCAGGCAAATCAATTGCGTCATTCAGAAGCAAAGTGAAGCCGCAAATCTTAGCTGCTGACATGCCGGAAGCAAGCTCCTCATCCGAAGGATTGCCCTTGGTTATAACAAATAGCCCTCCATCCTTCAGATACGGAGCCGCATACTCAACAAGAATCGGTAGAGGGGCCAGTGCGCGGGCGGTTACAACAGAGAACTGCTTCTTATGGCTTCGAGCATATTCTTCAAGACGATCATGAACCGCATGAGCATGTTTCAATCCAAGAGCATGGACAAAGGAATTAACCGCATCAACCTTCTTGCCAACAGAGTCAATATAATTAGCTTTACGATGCGTGGTTATGGTTAATGGAATACCAGGGAAGCCCGCACCTGTTCCCATATCGAGCAAAGCTCCCTCAGGAGCCTTGTTGATATAGGGGAGCAAAACAAGTGAGTCGAGGATATGAAGTACTGCAGCAGCTTCTACGTTAAGAATACGGGTGAGATTGGTTGTCTTATTTGTTTCTAGAACCAAATCCAAATGCTGAATACATTTCCTCAGCTCAACATCAGTTACGCTCAAGGAATACTCTTTGCAATAGGAAGTTAGACGACTCAACATCTCGTCAGCCTGCTGATCAGTAAGTACTAACAACGAAAGCTCCTTTCTGACAAAAATCAGTGTATCGAGAACTTTTGACAAAAAAAAGGGGACGTGGAAACCACGTCCCCTTAGCATAAGCTCGAGAAGATTATCGAGCAACAATCACCACATGGCGATCAGGGTCAGAACCCTCAGAATGAGTATCGACGGCATCATTGCCACGAAGTGCAATGTGAACCAGTCGACGCTCGTAGGCATTCATGGGCGGAAGCGAAACACTCTTATGAGTGCGGATGGCACGCTCGGCAGCAGACTCAGCCATGGAAGCAACCTTGTCCTGACGGCGACTCTTGTATCCCTCTACGTCCACTACAACCGGATACCTAAAGCCAAGTTTGCGGCTCACCAGCAAAGAGAACATAACCTGAAGGGCATCAAGGGTGCGACCATGACGGCCAATGAGAACAGCAAGGTCGGGAGCCGTTACATCCAAAATCAGCTCACCCTCGTCGCCCTCATACTCATCGATAGGAGAGTTGGCGGCATCGAAGTGCGAAAGGATGGAACGCAGGATGGAAATCGCAACATCGGCAATGGTGTCGAGCTCCTCATCGGTCAGCTCTTCACCAGCCTTGTAGCGCTGTGCAATCTCGGGATAATCGCCCGCGACCTGCGGGGCAACCTCCTCAAGCATATCCTCGATGATCTCTTCAGACATAACGTACTCCAAAAGTTAGGTACCTAAATAAGATTGATATCCCGTTACTTCTTCTTGTGCGGGCGCGGCTTCTTCTCTCGACGAGTGACCTCAACCTGCAGCGGAGCGTTCTTAAGACGCTCCTCCTCATCGGCCTTCGCCTTGTCGATGACCTTCTGCGTCACAAAAATCTGCTGGATAACCTGCCAAGCAGACGAGACGTCGTAGTACAGCAGAACACCAACGGGAAGGCTCCAGCCCATCCAAAGCATCATGACCGTCATGACAACGGCCATCATACGCATGCTCTGAGCCTGCTGGCCGGTCTGGTTGCGCGACATATAGAGCTGCGGAATCAGGGTCAGGACGGCGAACAGGATCAGGCAAACCAGCGCAGGCAGTGCAACCATAAAGCCATCGGCAAAGGAAGCGCTCGGCGTGGTGGTCAGGTCGGGCAGGATGTTGAAGAACGAGAACGTGCCGTCGTTAAAGTACTGCGGCAGGTTGCGCAGCAATGTAAACAGGGCGAACAGGATAGGCATCTGAATCAGCAGCGGCAGACAGCCAGCCATGGGGTTGAACTTGTTCTCGCTGTAGAACTTCTGCATCTCCTCGGCCTGACGCTGGGGATCGTCGGCATAGCGCTCCTGGATCTCGAGCATCTTGGGCTGCAGCACCTGCATGCGAGCCGTCGACTTGGTCGACTTGAGCATGAGCGGCGTCAGCAGCAGACGGATGATGACCACCAGGATGATGATGGACAGGCCCCAGTCGACCGCAAAGGTCTGGATGAGCTTGAGCAGCTCGAAAAGGATGTTAACGATCCAATCCCACATGTAAGTTTTCCTCCGATAGCGAGTGCCCGCTAGGGCACAGGGTCATAACCGCCGACGTGCAGGGGATTGCAGCGAGCGATGCGCCTCACGGCAAGCCAGCAGCCTCTCAAAACACCGTGCTTCTCAATCGCCTGGACGGCGTATTGCGAGCACGTTGGGTAATAAATGCAGGCGTCAGGCAATAAGGGCGAAATAACCTGTTGATATATGCGAATAGGAGCGATGGCAACACGTCGCAAAACGTGATTGCTCATCGCTCCTCCCCGGCAACGCCGGCGCGCTTCATAAGCGAACGCAACGCCTTGTCCATCTCCTGCGGCGAGGAAACCCTCGTCTTGGGAGTTGCAAACAAGATGATGTCATAACCCGCAACGGGAAATCCGCAGCTGCGGGCGGCCTCGCGCATCACACGCTTAGATCGGTTGCGCACGACGGCACAACCGAGTCGCTTAGCACCAACGAAGGCGACCCTTCCGGAGTCGCCTTCGCCAACCGATTCACATATGGTCATTCGAATCAGAGGGTGATTGAAACGACGCCCCTGACTGAACACATGCTCGAAATCTTGCCGAGACTTAATAGTCTTCATGCGAGATGCGTGTATCGCTGCTAGACAGTGAGACGCTTGCGGCCCTTGGCACGACGACGGGCGAGCACGGCACGACCACCCTTAGTGGCCATACGGGCACGGAAGCCATGGGTCTTGGCACGCTTACGCTTATTAGGCTGATACGTACGCTTCATCTTAAGTTCCTCCTGCTGCATTTCGAGTGTCCGCGGGGACGCGGACGCAGATATAGACACGTGAGCTTGAAGATTGTAGGGAAATCAATGTTCAAATGTCAAGAAATCAAAGGTAAAAGGTTGCGCAGTTCACACGGTTCCCCCATAAGCCAAGCTCGATTTAGCGGTGCATGGCAACTTTTCACGATATTTCATCGAGTTTTCAACAGGTCATGTTGGCAATGTTGAGAACTTTTCGTCCGTTTTCCAAAGTTTTCAACAGGTTTTGAAAGTTTGTCGAAAGATGAGAAACATTGCACGGTGAGCTACTATTTGTTCGAAACCTTTTGGAAGATTGCGAGCGGCATGTCTGACGACTTTTACACCATGGTCGATTCCGGAGACCCGGCACCCGACAACGAGCACATCACCGGCGTGCGCGAAGAGCGTGACGAAGGTGAACAGACGACAACGCAGGCGCCAAAAGCCATGTACGC
The DNA here is from genome assembly GCA_958445985.1 of uncultured Collinsella sp. Lineage (GTDB taxonomy): Bacteria > Actinomycetota > Coriobacteriia > Coriobacteriales > Coriobacteriaceae > Collinsella. The sequence continues at coordinate 29,471 of CAUCUN010000012.1, forward strand.
CGCGCGCATCGCCGTCTATGACGACATGCTGTCGACACCGCGTGTGATCGTCATTGATCCGCAAGATGTCCGCACGTATTTGGAAGAGACGACCAACACCGTCTACCAGTGCATGAAAGAACAAGGTGGCCATATCTCGCTCATGGTCATCCGCGAGATTGTCGAAAACTTTATCCACGCACACTTTGCAGAGCCCATCATCTCGATTCTGGACGGCGGAGACACCATCCGCTTTGCTGACCAAGGACCCGGCATCGACGACAAGGAACGCGCTTTCGACTTTGGCGTTACCAGCGCAAACAGCAAGATGAAGCGCTATATCCGTGGAACCGGAGCAGGGTTTCCCATGGTGCAGGAGTATTTGAAAAACGCCGGCGGTGCCGTATCCATCGAGGACAACATGGGCAACGGCACCGTGGTTACGGTAAGCCTGAACCCTAAACGCGTGCAGGAAATCGAGCGTGCCGGCGGACGCGGTGCTGCCGTGCGGCCCGAGACGGAGCAGCCCACACATCCCCTGCCGGGAGCTTTTGCGCAGCAGCCCATGGCAACGCAGCAGATGCAGCCCCCCGTGGGGCAGATGCAGCAGCCCGGAATGCTTCCCACACAAGAGCCCCAGGCGGCATCTATGTCGATGACGCCAAACATGCCAGAGGCCATGCCGCTGGCAGATCAGGATGCAGCAGCAATGCAGCAGGCGACGGGGGCACCGGGTGGCCAGCAAATGGGCTATCAGCCGTACCAACGGGGATATCCATATCAGCAGATGCCGCCACTGGGGTATGGCCAGCAGTTCCCGCAGCAGTACCAGCAGGGATATCAGCAGCCGTACCAGCAGATGCCGCAGCAGCAGTACAACCCCTGGGCCCAACAGATGCCTCTGCAGCCTTACCAACAGTGGCCTCAAAGTTTTCAACAGCAAATGCCGCCGATGCAGAGTTCTCAACAACCAGCAGCTCAAATGATGTATCCTAATGCAGCAAATCAGTATGCGCAGCCACAACCGGACGTGTTCGTAAGCGATCGCGGCAACGCCGCGCTGGGCTATCTGGCGCAAAATCAAGCGTGCGGTGCAACCGATCTGGCGAGGGCGTTTGGAAACTCGGCCCCCACTTGGTCACGCACGCTCAATGACTTGGCGCAGGCCGGCTTGGTCATCAAGCATGGCCAAAAATACCATCTGACCGAACTCGGCGCCGCTCGCGTGCGAGCTCAGAGCTAAAGAACGGGAGAGACAGTGGACGAGGAAGCAAGCATCATCCTGGGGGATGCCATCGCCTTTTGCCAGCGCGACGGCCAAGATGCACGCCTCATCAACATGCTGGGGCAATCGCGCGCCATAAGCCTGACCGAAGATACGCTCACGATCGAGGCCCCCTCGCGCTTTGCCATCGCGCAGCTCAAAAAGCATCAGCCAACCATTGAGGCCTATCTGGAAGAAATCGCCTTTGCACCGATTGCTCTCGACATCGTGGCACCGCAAGGCGCCGCGACGGAATCCACTGCCGCCACGGTGCCCGCCACGGCTCCCGCTGCTTCCCCGGCGGTGCCGGCCTCCGCAGGTAACGTGCCGACAATCGAGCACCAGCACAGCGATGTTTCCCGTGAAACCATGGCACCGTTGCCGACCGCGGCGGCGACGCCAACGAACGCGCCCGTCACGCACATGCCCATCGCTCACGACGCAGCGGCGGGCGCGGATTCGGGCATTGCAATCAAAAACACGCTCTCGGCCGACGATTTTCGTCGCATGATGAACCAGATGAAGGGCGGGGCGCCGACTAAATCCACGCAAGCCGCGACCCCCACCTCGCCCATGCCAGCACCGACCGTGCCGGCCGAGCAGAATACGGATGGAGCCCCACTCGCCGCGAACTCAAAATTTACCTTTGAGAACTTTGTCTACGGCCCCGAGAACAGCCATGCCTATCGCTCGGCACTCAAGTTTGCCGCCCTCGCGGACGAGCGCGGCACATGCACATCACTGTTCATCTACGGCAAATCGGGCCTGGGCAAGACGCACCTGCTGCTTGCCATCAAAAACGAGCTCGCCGAGAAGTCGCCCGAGATCAAGGTCAAGTATGCCAACTCCCAGGCATATCTGGACGACCTGATGACCGAGTTCGACCGTCAAAAGAAGAGCAACGCCCCCATCATGCAGGCGTACCACGGCGTGGACGTGCTCATCATCGATGACATCCAAAACATCATCGGCAAGCGCGCGAGCGTGGACTACTTTTTCCAGCTCATGGACGAGTTCATCCGCAACAACAAGAAGGTCGTCATCGCGGCAGACCGCGCTCCCAAGGACCTGAGCATGGACGAGCGTCTGACCAGCCGTTTCAACGCCGGCATGCTCTGCCTGGTCGCAGAGCCCAGCTACGAGATGAAATACAAGATCTTGCAGCGCTATTACGAGAACACCATCGTCGCCGCTCCCGAGGCAGGCGACGACTCACTGCTGGCGGCCTACGGGGGCGACGGCGGGCACCTGACCGATGAGCACTTTAAGCACATGGCAGAGGTGTCGGGCACCAACATCCGCGAACTCGAGAGCTTCTGCGAGCGCTGCGCCGGCGAGGCGGGCGACCGCGAACGCGAGGGCGGGGAGCTCACCTTTGACGATATCGACGCCATCGCCAGCCAGTACTTCGACACATCGGCCAAAAAGATCAACGTGCAAACGGTTCAGTCCGTCATCGAAGAGCAGTACGGCGTGACGCACGAGGAGCTCATCGGCCCGCGTCGCAACGCCAATATCGCCAAAGCGCGCCATATCGCTATCTACCTGGCCATCGAGATGTGCGAGATGACGACCACGGCGGTGGGCGCCGAATTTGGCAACCGCAACCACTCAACCGTCAGCACGAGCTACAAAAAGGTCCAGAAGATGATCCAGGAAGACCGCACCGTCACCGAAGACCTCAAGTCACTGCGCGATAAAATTACACTGCGCTCGTAGGGAAATAGAGACACCTGTTGAAAACTTGTCGAAACCACGGGCATAAGGTGTCTAAAACCCAACCCGCGGTGATGAAAAGTTTTGCGCAGGTTTTGAACGTGGAAAACCACCCCTGTTGCACACAGGTTGCTGTCGATTCTCTTTCTGGGTCTGACCTGCGTCTTTGGGAGTAATCAACAGTTTCGTCAGTGCTATTACTATTATTAAGATATTTATATCTATAGAAAGGTATTAAAAGATGAAGTTCACCGTCAGCCAGAGCTCGCTTACACAAGCCATCGGCGTCGTTATGAAGGGTGTCGCTTCGGCATCCACCCTCCCCATCCTGTCGGGCGTGCTCGTTAAGGCGCAAGACGGCATCTTGGAATTCCAGACCTCTAACTACACCATCTCGATCCGTCATCGCATCGCGGCGCATGTCGAAGAAGAGGGCGAGATGGTTATCCCCTGTAAGATGCTCTCCAATATCACCAAGACCCTCCCCGATGCCCCGGTCACCTTTGAGCTATCCGAGCGCCAGGTGCTGATTGGTTGCGAGAAGAGCTCGTTCCGCCTGAACACGCTCGATGCCAATGACTTCCCCGAGTTTCCGGCCTATGCCATCGAGAGTGCCGTGGAGCTGCCGACCGATATCTTGTCCGAGATGGTCGGGCGCGTATGGCGCGTCACCTCGACCGACAAGGCCCGCCCCATCCTGGGCGGCGTGCACATGAAGGTCGAGAACAACACCGTGCGCCTGGTGGCGACCGATTCCTTCCGCTTGGCCGTGTGCGATACGCAGGTTGAGACCTCGACCCTCGAGGGTTCCTTTGAGCTCAACGTTCCGGCCGACGCCTTTAACGACGCGCTGAACATCATGGCCAGCCAGGCGACCATCATGATCGGGGCTACCGACACCCAGGTCGTCTTCGAGGCCGGCAATACCACCTACGTGTCGCGCCGCATCGAGGGCGTGTACCCCAACTACAAGCAGCTCATCCCCGATTCGTGCGTGACGAGCGTCAAGATCGACGTCGCCGCCTTTAACGCCGCCCTCAAGCGCGTGGCCGTTATCGCGAGCGCCAACCCCGCCGTCAAGTTCGAGATCGATGTCGAGAACGGGCAGATGGGCCTGTCCTCCATTTCCAATGACCAGGACCTTGCACAGGAGACGATCGATGTCGAGGCCGAGGGCGAGTCGGGTACCATCGCCTTCAACTACCACTACATCTTCGGCTGCCTCAATGCCCTGTCCAAGGAGAAGGAGATCACGCTGGAGCTCAAGAGCTACTCGCAGGCGGGCATCTTCAAGTCCTACGACAAGATCAACTACCTGTACCTGGTCATGCCGGTCCGCATCTAGCGCTTCGCCATGACCATGTTCGCCCGCGATCTTTCCGTCGCGCACTACCGCAGCTTCGATAACTATCGTCTTGCCCTGGACGAGGGCGTGACGATACTTGCGGGACCCAACGCGGCGGGAAAGACCAATCTCATAGAGGCGCTGCAGCTGCTGACGAGCGGCGCCTCGTTTAGGCATCCGACCGCAGTCGAGCTCGTCCATGATGGCGTGGGCTCGTGCAAGGTCGAGCTGAGGCTCGAGGGCGACGGTCGCGTGCTTGATATGGGATTGAGCGCGGAGGACGGTAAACGCTCGTTTAGCCGCAACGGCAAGAGATGCTCTGCCGCCGGCGTGCGCGGGGTCCTGCCGAGCGTGCTGTTTTGCCCCGACCATCTGGACATGGTTAAGCGAGGCGCCAGCGTGCGCCGCGCCGCCCTCGATGACTTTGGCATGCAACTGAGCGCACGCTATGCCGATCTTGCGAGCACCTATGGTCGCTGCGTGGCCCAGCGTAACGCCTTGCTCAAGGAGGCCTGGTGCTGCCGCGAGATGCTCGGCGCGTGGAACGATTCGATTGCCCGCGCGGGCTCGGCCCTGCTCGTGCACCGGTTGGCCCTGCTCGACCGGCTGGCGGGCCATGTGCACACTGCCTACGGGCAAGTGGCGTCCGGTGAGGCTGCCAACGTGACCTATACGTCCACGCTGGGGGATTTGCCCCAGGTCGAGGATCGCGAAGAGCTGAAGGGCTGGGCGTACGAGCGCATGCTGGCCGCCCTTGATGAGCACGCCGACGAGGAAATTCGCCGCGGCGTGACGTTGGTGGGACCGCATCGCGACGAGATTGAATTTACCGTGGCGGGTCGCTCCGCTCGTTCATTTGCCAGCCAAGGACAGCAGCGAACGTTGGTACTGTCCTGGAAGGTGGCCGAGGTGGCCGTGGCTCGCGATGTTCTGGGTACTGCTCCGCTGTTGCTTCTGGACGACGTGATGAGCGAGCTCGACGGCGAGCGCCGCGGTGCTTTTCTGCGGCTGATCGGCGATGATATCCAAACGGTCATAACCACGACCAACCTGGGATACTTTACCGATGACCTGCTTGATCGAGCCAAGGTGGTGAGCATGGGTGAGACGTGCTAATTACGAGCGCGAGAGCGAGACGGTCGCCTTCAGTGGGTTTTTGAACGCAGAGCGCCAGCGCATCCTGGCGTCGGCGACGCCTGAGCGCCGTGCGCAGATGGAGGCTGCCGAGGAGTCGCGCGCGGTCTATCGCGCGTGGAACGCGGTGTGCTCGGGCACGCGCGAGGGGCGGCATGTGACGGGTCTGCGCTACCTGCCCGAGTCCAATGAGCTGCTGGTATATCTCGATTCGCCCTCGTGGACGCAGGAAATGACGCTGTTGCGCGAGATCATCCGCGCGCGCATGGAGCGCGCCAGTGCGCATGTGGACGGCCTGGTGTTCAAAACCACCGCACCCGGTCACACGCCGCCCGCCGCCAAGGAGCGCCTGCGCCCGGCGACGACCGAGCGCCCGCCGGCCCCGCACGCCGACCTAAGTGAGGCCGAGCGCACCGAGATTGAGCGCCAAGTGGCGCCCATCGAAGACCAAAAACTGCGCGAGGCCCTCGAGAATGCCATGAGAGCCAGTGCCGAGTGGGCCAAGGGCGTGCAAAGCAAAAAAGAGCCTTAAATCGCATCTGGTGGCCTTGTAGAGCCAAATACCCTCGTTCCCGAGGGTATTTTTTTACGATAAACTAGTAAGGCTGTACACATTTTCTTGACTGAAGGAGGACGTGTGGCAAACGAAAACGATTACGATGGCGGCGAGATTAAGATTCTCGAAGGTCTCGAGGCCGTTCGTAAGCGCCCGGGCATGTATATCGGCTCGACGAGCGCCAGCGGTCTGCATCACCTGGTGTGGGAGATCGTTGACAACTCCGTCGACGAGGCCATGGCCGGTTTCTGCACCGAGATCCAGGTGACGGTCCACGCCGACAACTCCATCACGGTCGTCGACAACGGGCGCGGCATCCCCGTCGACGAGCACCCTGTTAAAAAGATCCCGACGCTCGAGGTCGTCATGACGATCTTGCACGCCGGCGGTAAGTTCGATAACTCGGCCTATAAGGTCTCGGGCGGCCTGCACGGCGTGGGCATCTCCGTCGTCAACGCACTGTCCAAGCGCGTGGTCGTTCAGGTTCGTCGCGATGGCAACACCTACGAGATGGAGTTCTCGCGCGGCAAGACCGTCAAGAAGATGGAGGTGGTGGGCACCTCGGATTCGACGGGCACCACCGTCACCTTCTGGCCCGACGACGAGATCTTCGAGACCTGCATCTACGATTTCGATACGCTGCACAACCGTCTGCAGGAGACGGCGTTCCTCAATAAGAACCTCAAGATCGTGCTGACCGACGAGCGCGAGACGACTCCCCATGTGGAGGAGTTTTGCTACGAGGGCGGCATCATCGACTTCGTCAAGTTCCTCAACGAGGGCAAGGACGTCCCCGAGGCCTTTAAGGAGCCCATCTACATCGAGGGCAAATCGGACCCGGACGCGCCTGTGACCAAGATGGGCGAGGTCGAGGTTTCCCTGCAGTGGAATAGCGGTTACGGCGAGAACGTCATGTCGTTTGCTAACGACATCTACACCCCCGAAGGCGGCATGCACCTTGAGGGCTTCCGTACCGCGCTCACCCGCGTTATCAACGATTACGCGCGCAAGCAGAACCTGCTCAAGGAAAAAGACGCCAACCTGACCGGCGACGATGTGCGCGAGGGCCTTTCGGCCGTTATCTCGGTCAAGCTGCCCGATCCGCAGTTTGAGGGCCAGACCAAGGCCAAGCTCGGTAGCTCCTATATGCGAGCGCTGACGCTCAAGATCGTGACCGACGGCCTTGTCGATTACCTCGAGGAGCATCCCAAGCCCGCTCGCGAGATCGTCAAGAAGGCGCAACAGGCCTGCAAGGCGCGCAATGCCGCCCGCAAGGCGCGCGAGGCGACCCGCCGCAAGAGCCTGCTCGAGACGGCGTCCCTGCCCGGTAAGCTCGCTGACTGCTCGGTGCGCGATGCCGAGCTGACCGAGCTCTTCATCGTAGAGGGCGACTCGGCAGGCGGTTCGGCCAAGGACGGCCGTCGCCGAGACATCCAGGCGATTCTGCCCCTGCGCGGCAAGATTTTGAACGTCGAACGCGTTGGTGACCATCGCGCGTTCTCGAGTGACACCATCCAGTCGCTGATTACCGCGATTGGCTGCGGCGTCACGACGAGTGCCGGCGACGGCGGCGACTTCGATATCACCAAGGCGCGCTACCACAAGATCATCATCATGACCGATGCAGACGTCGACGGTGCGCATATCCGCATCCTGCTGCTGACGTTCTTCTACAAGTACATGCGTCCGCTGATCGATGCCGGCTACGTCTATGTTGCCTGCCCGCCCATCTTTGGCATTAAGGTGCGCAACAAGATCCACTACGTGTATCCCAACGGCCGCCAGCCCGAAGACGAGATCCTGCGCGACACCATCCAGAGCCTGGGCCTGAACCCCGACGATAACGACGAGGACGGCAAGGCCAAGGACGGCAAGATCACCAAAAAGCGCAAGGGCTATACCGTCCAGCGCTACAAGGGCCTGGGCGAGATGGACCCCAAGCAGCTTGCCTCGACGACGATGGACCCCAAGACCCGCATCCTGCAGCGCGTGTCGATCGAGGACGCCGTGGTGGCGGACCGCGCCGTGCGAGAGCTCATGGGTTCCGAGGTCGGCTATCGCCGCGAGTACATTGAAAAACATGCGCATGACGCGCGTTTCCTTGACGCTTAAGAGGAGGTAACGTGGCAGACGATATCAACAACAACGGGGGTATGGACGAGGCCGGCGATGCCGGCATGCCCGACGATCTGAAGCGCCTGCTTGCCCGTGCTGAGCAGGGCGAGGACGGCGACCCGGACGCCTATAACCCCGATGTCGATGATGACGAGGAAGAGGATGACGACGGCGAGCTCGAGGAGAGTTTTGGCGAAGTCGACCGTGGCGCCTCGGCCGGCGAGGATATCAACGGCGGCCAGCTCCAGATTTCGGAGTTCGGTCGCGAGATGAAGCAGTCGTTTATCGAGTATTCGATGTCGGTCATCACGGCGCGTGCCCTGCCGGACGTGCGCGACGGCTTAAAGCCGGTGCACCGCCGCATCCTGTACGCGATGAACGAGAGCGGCATCTACCCCAACCGCCCACATAAGAAGTCGGCCTGGACGGTCGGCGAAGTTATCGGTAAGTACCACCCGCATGGCGACTTCGCGGTCTATGAGGCCATGGTCCGCCTGGCGCAGTGGTTCTCCATGCGCACGCCGCTCATCGACGGTCACGGCAACTTCGGCAACATCGACGGCGACGGCGCCGCTGCCATGCGTTACACCGAGAGCCGCCTGGCAAAGCCCGCCATGGAACTGTTGCGTGACTTGCAGAAGGATACCGTCGACTGGCAGCCCAACTACGACGAATCGCTCGCCGAGCCCGTGGCGCTGCCTGCGCGCTTCCCCAACCTGCTGGTCAACGGCAGCCAAGGCATCGCCGTCGGCATGGCCACCAACATCGCTCCGCATAACCTCACCGAGGCGATCGAGGCCACCTGCTACCTGATCGACAACCCCGACGCCACCGTCGACGAGCTCATGCAGATCATGCCCGGTCCGGACTTCCCCACCGGCGCCATCATCATGGGCAGCGCCGGCATTAAGCAGAGCTACGAGACCGGCCGCGGCTCCATTACCGTGCGTGCCAAGGCACATGTGGAGTCCACCAAGACCGGCCGCAGCCGCCTGGTCTTTACCGAGATTCCCTACATGGTCAACAAGGGCACCCTGCAGGAGAAGATCGCCCAGCTCGTCAACGACAAGCGCATCGAGGGCATCTCGGATATGCGCGATGAGTCCAACCAGAAGGGCATCCGTCTGGTCATCGAGCTCAAGAAGGGCGTCATTCCGCAGGTCGTGCTCAACAACCTGTATAAGTACACCTCGCTGCAGACGACCTTTGGCGCCAACAACCTGGCGCTTGTCAACGGCGTTCCCAAATGCCTGAGCCTGCGCGAGATGCTGCAGCACTACATCGACCACCAGGTCGACGTAGTTACCCGCCGCACCCGCTTCGACCTTAAGAAGGCCCAGGCCCGCGCGCATATCCTCGAGGGTTACCTGATGGCCCTTGACCATATCGACGAGGTCATTAGCATCATACGCTCCTCGCAGACCGACTCCGAGGCCAGCAGCCGCCTGATTGAGCGCTTTGGCTTTACGCCCGAGCAGACCACGGCCATCCTCGAGATGAAGCTGCGCCGCCTGACCGGCCTGGAGCGCGACAAGATCCAAGAAGAGTTGGACGGCCTGCGCCGCGCCATCGCCTACTACGAGGACCTGCTGGCGCACGAGGAGAAGATTCTGGGCGTCATCAAGGAAGAGATGCGCGAGATCTCCAAGAAGTTTGGCGACAAGCGCCGCACCGAGATCAGCCAGGTTGAGAAGGACCTGGATGTCGAGGACCTCATCGCCGACGAGGACATGGTCGTGACCATCACCCACACCGGCTACGTTAAGCGTATCCCGGTGGCCGCCTACCGCGCCCAGAAGCGCGGCGGCAAGGGCGTGTCGGGCGTCAATCTCAAAGAGGACGACGTTATCGATGAGATGTTCATCGCGTCCACGCACGAGTACGTGCTGTTCTTCTCGAGCAAGGGCAAGGTCTATCGCCTGAAGGTGCACGAGCTGCCGGTGGGTACGCGCCAGGCGCGCGGTACCGCGATCGTAAACCTGCTGCCCTTCGAGGAGGGCGAGAAGATCGCGAGCGTCATCAGCTGCCGCGATTTCCCGGCCGACGAGTACCTGATGTTTGCCACCAAGAGCGGCATGGTCAAGAAGACCGTGATGAGCGCCTACGACTGCAGCCGCCGCGACGGCTTGATCGCCATCAACCTGAGGGACGACGACGCGCTGCTCGCTGTACGTCGCGTGCGCGAGGGTGACAAGATTATCATGGCAACCACCGCGGGCAAGGCGATTATGTTCCCCGAGGACCAGGTGCGCGCTACCGGTCGCGATACCAGCGGCGTCCGCGGTATCGGCATGAAGGATGGCGTGAGCGTTCTTGGTATGGAGATTACCAACGGTAACGGCGACCTGTTCGTCATTACCGAGCGCGGCTACGGCAAACGCACGCCGGTCTCGGATTACCCGGAGCAGAACCGCGGCGGTCAGGGTGTCTACACCATTCAGATGACCGAGCGCAAGGGCAACCTCGCAGCCATGAAGACGGTGGGCCCGCAGCATGAGCTGTTCATCGTGACGGAGGGCGCGACGGTCATTCGCGTCAAGACCGACGAGATCAGCCAAACCGGTCGCGCCACTCAGGGCGTCAAGATGATGACCGTCGACGACAACGACCGCATCTGCGCCGTAGCCCGCATGACGGCCGCCAAAGAGAAGCCCGAAGGCGAAGGTGCCGAGGCCGCAGCCGACGCCGAAGAGGCCCCAGTCGACCTTGGCGACGGCAACGGCATGCCAGAAGATCTCCTCGACGAGTAAGAGGAACTAGCTGGTAGGAAATATCAGACCCCATATATCGGCGGTCGGCGCACTGCGCGCCGACCGCTTTTTTTGAAAACCTTGGGACTCGCGTTCGCCCCGGTCGCACGGCGGCATGTGAGGTCGGTCGCGAGTTCCGCACGAGCCAGAGAGCACTTAATGTGCTCTCTGCGCGAGTCAGGACTGTCCGAGCAGGCGACTTCACATGCCGCCGTGCGACCGGGGCGAACACCCTCCAAAGTTTTTCAAAAAAGTTGTTGACGCGCGCGTAACGACTCGTCTAATATATCCCTTGCGCGATGGACCTGTAGCTCAGTTGGTTAGAGCGTCCGGCTGATAACCGGGAGGTCACAAGTTCGAATCTTGTCAGGTCCACCACTTTCTTTCGCAATAAACACCCCAGCGAGAGCCGAGTCGCCGCTGGGGTGTTTATTACTGTCTCCGTGGGGGTTTAGCTCAGCTGGGAGAGCGCGGGCTTTGCAAGCCTGAGGTCAGGGGTTCGATCCCCCTAACCTCCACCATGATGGACCTGTAGCTCAGTTGGTTAGAGCGTCCGGCTGATAACCGGGAGGTCACAAGTTCGAATCTTGTCAGGTCCACCATCAAAACTGTGAAGAGCCCTGGGGCATTGCCTCGGGGCTTTTTTCTTGTCTGCGATAAATCTCATTTTGGTTTTGTGTGCTGTGCGAAAGATTGGGTAGTATAGCTATTCAATGCGGCGGACTGCCGCGTGTTAACCGCTACGTACCGGAGGTGTTCCATGGTTCGTGTCGACATAGAGACCATCGTCATGGCCGCCGGTCCCGTGCCATCGCTTATCGTGCTTCGCGAGCGCTGCAGCAAATCGGACTCGCCCGCGCCGCGGCGTTCCCTTTCCATTCAGACTGGTTCGTTTGAAGCCGCTGCCATCAGCCGCGGCATCGATAGCGGCCGCGCCGAGCGCCCGATTACCCATGACCTGTTGCTCGATACTGTTGGCGCCCTGGGCGCCAAGCTCGAGCGCATCGAGATCGTTCGCGCCGAGCCGCCGGTGTTCTACGCGACGATCGTCGTACTGGCCGATGGTGACGAGCGCAAGATCGACGCCCGCCCCAGTGATGCCATTGCCCTTGCCGTGCGCAGCAATGCCCCCATGTTTGTGGAGGACGACATCATGAATCGCCTGGGCACTGTTTCTACCCACGCCGAGGAAGTCGACGACGAGCAAGAGTTCGAGAAGTTCGACGAGTTCGTCCATACGCTCTCCCCCGATGACTTCTAAATGCGGGGCGTCCAGGTTGCGGAGCGTTCGCTGATGGCCGGCGGTATGTCGGCTGAGGCGGCTGCGATCGCCCGCGAGGCCCAGATGCGCTCGGAGGCTTCTGAGGCGGCTCGCATTGCCTATGTGACGCAGGCCCGCACGCTTCGCGAGCGCCGCGGCTCGTTTATCAAGATGGTTGTCGTCTCCGCCCTTGTCGCGGCAATCTGCTCGCGCCTTCGTGGTACAGTTGGTGCGCTTGGGTTTTCGATCTCTACGGGCCTCGTGATCTGGGGTGTGGTCGACGCGGTAATGCTGACCAGTCAGATCAAGGTGCTCGACAAGCGCGCGATGGATATGATGCGCGCCCGCGACGCTGCCGCCAAGATCGCTGCCGAGGCACAAGAACTGTAACGACGCCAGACTCGATGGGAAGGTCTAAAGATGGCACAGGATATGCAGGACGCCGGTAACGTCTCCGCCGAGCTCGACGCCATGGTGTGTGACCTGATCGGCGCGTTCTTGGACGACCTTGCCGCCGGTGAAAACCCTGGCGTGGTCGTGGCAATTGAGGACGCTGCTTCCAACCGATATCTGGCGGCGCTCGACGAGGACGGCGAAGAGGCGTGCCTCGAGGCGGCTACCAACTTTATCTCTGAGCACAAGATGGGTCTTAAGGACGAGGGCCTGGGCCGTATCGCTCGCTATGCCATCGGCTACACCGGCTGCGTCGAGATTGACGGCGGCTATCACGATGCTCTGCTCGTGAGCTTCTTTGAGACTACGCTCGAGAGCGGTTTTTCGGCATATGTGCTGTATGAGGGCATGGGCGCCGGCGATGGTTTTATGTGGAGCGACCCTGAACCTGCAGGTGAGGAAACCCCTCTCATCTAAAATCGCTAAAATAAACGAGTTTTCGGTAAAAGGCTCAATATTCCCGCTGAGCGTTGTATCGCTGGGCGGGCCGCATACGCGTGCCGGTTGTATATAGATAGAAGATAGGGGAACTACATGCGCGTAGACAATCTGAGGAACATCGCCATCATCGCTCACGTCGACCACGGCAAGACGACGATGGTCGACAAGCTCCTGCGTGCCACGGACGCCTTCCGTGCCAACCAGCAGGTCGAGGACCGCGTCCTGGATTCCAACGACCAGGAGCGCGAGCGCGGCATTACGATTCTCGCCAAGAACATCTCTATCGAGTACAAGGACGTCAAGATCAACGTCATCGACACCCCGGGCCACGCCGACTTCGGCGGCGAGGTCGAGCGCGTGCTGCGTATGGCCGACGGCGCCCTGCTGCTGGTCGACGCTTTTGAAGGCCCCATGCCCCAGACCCGCTTCGTGCTGCGTCACGCTATCGACACCGGCCTTAAGATTATGATCGTCATCAACAAGATCGACCGTCCGGGCGCTAACCCCGAGAAGGCCTACAACGACTGCCTGGACCTCATGGCCGACCTGGGCGCCACCGACGACCAGCTCGAGTTTGCCATGGAGCACGTCGTCTACGCCAGCGCCATGAATGGCTTTGCCCGCCTTGACCCCAACGACGGCAACATGGACATGTATCCGCTGCTCGACATGATCATCGACGACATGCCCGCGCCCGAGGTTGACGAGAACGCCCCGCTGGCCATGCAGTGCGTGACCATCGACCACTCCAACTTCGTCGGTCGCATCGGTATCGGCCGCGTGTACTCTGGCACCATCCACCAGGGCGACCAGATTCTGGTTGTGAAGAACGACGGCTCCAGCGCCACCGCTACCGTCAAGCAGCTCTTTACCTTCGACTACCTGGGCCGCACCGAGTGCCAGGAAGTCGGCGCCGGCGATATCGCCGCTGTCGTGGGTATTGACCGCACCGATATCGGCGATGTTTACACCGACCCCGAGAACCCTGTCGAGCTCGAGCCCATCGAGATCGACCCGCCGACCCTGTCCATCGTCTTTGAGGCTTCGACCTCCCCGCTCGTCGGCCGTGATGGCGACATCGTGGGCGCCCGTCAGCTCAAGGAGCGCCTGTTCAACGAGGCCGAGAACAACGTGACCATGAAGATCGAGGAGCTCGAGGACAAGAGCGGCGTCGAGGTCTCTGGCCGCGGCATCCTGCACCTGTCCGTCCTGATGGAGTCCATGCGCCGCGAGGGCTTTGAGTTCCAGGTCGGCCGTCCCCGCGTTCTGTTTAAGAAGGACGAGAACGGCAACAAGATGGAGCCTGTCGAGCAGGCCGTCGTCGAGTGCCCGGACGAGTACTCGGGCAAGGTCGTTGAGGTCTTCGGTACCTCCGGCGGCATCATGACGAGCATGGACACCTCGGGCATCGTGACGCACCTCGAGTTCAAAATCCCGACGCGCGGCATCATGGGTCTTAAGAACCGCATCATGAACGTCACCCACGGCGAGGGCGTGTTCTACCACACCTTCCTGGAGTATGGTCCCTATGCCGGCGAGATCGGCAACCGTCAGAACGGCGCCATGATTTCTATGACCACCGAGAAGGCCGTCGCCTACGCTCTGGGCACGTTGCAGGAGCGCGGCCAGCTGTTCGTTGAGCCGGGCACCGAGTGCTATGAGGGCATGATCGTGGGCGAGCGCAGCAAGGCCGGCGACATGGTCGTCAACATCGCCCGTACCAAGAACCTGGGCAACCAGCGTTCCTCGACCTCCGATATCTCCGTCCAGCTGGTGCCGCCCCGCACCTTCTCGCTGGAGGAGGCGCTGGAGTACATCGCTGACGACGAGCTGGTCGAGATCACTCCCAAGAACATCCGCCTGCGCAAGCGTCTGCTCAACGCCACCGACCGCAAGAAGGCTGCCGTCCGCGCCGGTCAGGTCAACAAATAAGCGCTGGGCTTTATAGCGACTAACAAGAAAGGGCGTCGACCGCGATGGTCGGCGCCCTTTTTGTGCACAGGGACTGAGCTGGTCTGCACCACCACAAAGGTGCCTGGCCCCTTTATGGTGGTTGGCGGCTAAGCGGCGGGGAGTCCTGGCGTGTTAGCCGGCTGCTGCGGCTTGAGGTGGGCGTTGCGCCAGATGATCTGGATAACGTAGCCGAGCATAAAGACAAAGGCTACGCCGCTGATGAAGTCACCTACGAGGGGAAGCCCCGTGAGGGCGCCTGCGATTACGCCGCCCACGGCTGCCATGGCGTAGCGGTTTTGGTTGTGTCCGACCATGCGGGAGATCGCGCACCCCGCAAAGGCACTCGACACCAACGCGATGCCGATAACGCCGCACAAGAGGGCTCCGGCAAGCGACAGACCAGCGATAGAGATAATTAGCAGTAGGACGGCGGGGACGATAGCAATCGTGCCCAGAAGACCGCTCACCCACAGGGGCATGGGGCGCTGGTGGAGCATGCCGGCGGCGCTGGCGGTCGCGCGCGGAAAGACGAGCTCGAGCAGCAGAGCGACAAAGCAGGTCGAGAGTGCCGCGGCGACGATACCGCCGATGACATCGTTAACGGTGGAAGTATCCTCGTTCTCGGTGCGGTCGATCTTGAGCGTGCCTACCTCGGCTCCTGCGGCACGCTCGGGGTCCTCGGAGACGTGCGCGTTCACGGTGCCGGTGATGTGGGCGTTCTTGCCCAGGATGAGCTTGTCGGCCCAAACCTCGACATCGCCCTCGACGGTGCCATCGATGGTCACCGTGTCGCCCGCAAGCGCTGCCGACTTGGTAGAGCCGCGCAGGGCAACCGTCTCGCCTATCGCGTAAAAACAGTTGGCGGTGCTGTCGGAATTGAGCACAACGTGCTGACCGACGACCGTGACGCTGCCATCAACCGTGGTCTTGGCGATATCGATAGTGCGTGCCGCCAAGCGGACGGCGCCGCTCACCGTGCAGTCGCGGATGGAGAGGCTCTCGCCTGCTGCAATTATGTCGCGGCCGATGGACGCATCGTCCAAGTTGAGGGCCTGACCTGCCCAGTACAGGTCACCTTCGACGCCGGACGAATTGGCGTCATTGTCGGTCGCAAGTACGTTGCCTGCGGTGTCCGTGCCGGCGAACGACGCCGTGGGAAGCGCGGTGACCGCTAGAGCGATGAGCGCGAATAAGATCGTGATGCGGCCCCACGCTTTACGGCGCTGGGTCGACGGGAATTGATTACAGGGCATAGTGAATCCTTCGTCAGATGCTCGACATGCACCTAACAGGGTACCCAACGCGTGGGCGCTCTAAAAGAACCTCTCGGTTGCATTTCGAAGGATGAGCCCGCGCCACCTACTTTTTGCGGTGCAAAAAGCGTGCGATGTCATCCTCGGTGGGGCTTTTGATATCAAAGCGCAGCGACAGCCAGCGTAGTCCCATGGTCACCACGACGCAAACGACCAGTGCGACGACATTGCTGACCAAGCCGCTCATGACAAGGCAAACATAGCTTGCCGATCCGGCGATGGCCGCGATGGCATAGAAGTTGGTGCGCTGGAAGATACCCGGCACCACACCCATAAAACCATCTCGCAGCATGCCGCCGCCCACCGCGGTAAAAAAGCCCATCATGATGCACACCGCCGGCGCAAAGCCGTAGACCAGCGCCTTGTCTGCGCCGGTTGCCGCATAAATACCCACCGAGATGATATCGAGCAGGGGAATGAGCTTTTCGGGCTTGTCGACGATTGCCGGGAAGATGTAGATGATGGCCGCGGTGGCGATGGAGAGCGGGAGCGCCATCGGTTGGTTGAGGATGTAGACGTTGCCCACCTGCAGCGTCATATCGCGCAAAAGACCGCCGCCCAGTCCACAGACCACGGCGAGCGCGACGGCGCCCACCAGGTCGAGTTTGTGCTCGCGTGCGACCAACACGCCCGAGATCGATGCCGCGACGACGGCGAACATCTCGAGCCAAAACGGGATGGCAACCATGGCATCCGAGGCATGTGAGGTAATGGTTATGGCAGCGACGACGGGCAAGATGGGGTCCTTTGGATCGTGGGTTTAGACAATGCCCGTACATAGTACATGGTTGTCGGGCGTGGCGACCCTATTGCTCGGTAAACGGTCGGGGCCGGGTGGGGGCGTAGGTACATAACATGTACATCAGCCTCCAAAGATGTCGAAAAATGTCGGTTTTGGAGGGTGACGTACATGTTTGGGGGTCTGGGTTGATGTTGAACGCGATGGGGGCGTGGCTGAATAGGAGGGATGTCCAAATTTTGAGCGGAGCTCAAAATTTATCCGGTCGGCTTACGCCGACCGCGCTGCGCTAAAAACGCGCCACGGGCGCGTTTTCTTTACGCTCCGCGCCCTGGCGGGTTCGAATCCCTCCTCCTCCGCCGTATTTGCTTGTTAGGGACTCAAAACAAAAAAGCTCCCATTCTCGGGAGCTTTCTCAATCTAAATGGCGGAGGAGGAGGGATTCGAACCCTCGTGACCTTATACAGGCCAAACGGTTTTCGAGACCGCCGCATTCAACCACTCTGCCACCCCTCCGCGTGGGGTAAAAACAAAGCAGGCTCGAAGGCCTGCTTTGGAATTAACTGGCGGAGAGTCAGGGATTTGAACCCTGGAGACGCTTTTGACGCCTACACGATTTCCAATCGTGCTCCTTCGGCCACTCGGACAACTCTCCGTTAAATGCGAAAGTCAGTATACACGAGGAATCGCAAAGTGCAAACAGAAAAGTTGGCATTTTTTGATCCACAGCGTCTCGCGCTGTGCCTAAAACGCGCGACACATGCAGTCTGACCAGCAAAATCATGCTATGCGAATTGCTCAAAAAAGGACTTTATAGACCACGAGCAAACGAATTTAAAATCTTTTTGGCGATCAATTAGACCACTGGTATGCATTTTGAGACCACAACCATGCGCCCGTTGACCTGCGACTTGGCTCAGCTTGTCCCCACGGCACCGTATCTTGTCCACAGATCCGTCAAGCTTTTGGTCGGCATTTGGTTGGAATGCGCATGAAACGTCGTGCGAGTATGGGCATATGTGGAGGTCATGAGGTTGTAGCTGCATATTCTTGCAGCCTAGGAGGTTGAAAGATATTATTACCAAGTCTTTTCCTGCTTCAGGCGCACCTTCACGACCTGAAGCCACATTTGCCCAGAGGAGGTGACAATATGAAGGCTTATGAACTGCTGTTCTTTGTTGACCCGTCGCTCGACCCCGAGACTCGTCTCGCTGTTATGAAGCGTATCGATACCACGATCGCTGAGGGCGCTGGCAAGGTCGACTCCGTTGACGAGTGGGGCAAGCGCAAGCTCGCCTACGAGATCAACGATCTCACCGATGGTGACTACACCCTCATCAACTTCCACGCAGATCCTACCCAGATCGCCGAGCTTGATCGCGTCCTGCGCATCACCGACGCTGTGGTTCGCCACATGATCGTCCGTCGCGACGACCAGGAGTAAGACTGTCGTTTTGGACTGGGCTTGTGCCCCAAGAGGAAGTAGTGAGTTATGAGCATCAATCGAGTGAACATCACCGGTAACCTCACCCGCGATCCCGAGCTGCGCGCCACCGCCGGCGGAACCCAGGTTCTGTCCTTTGGCGTCGCCGTGAACGATCGTCGCCGCAACGCGCAGACTGGCGAGTGGGAGGACTATCCCAACTTTGTCGACTGCACCATGTTCGGCACCCGCGCCGAGGCCGTGAGCCGTTTCCTGGCAAAGGGAAACAAGGTCGCGATCGAGGGCAAGCTGCGCTACAGCTCTTGGGAGCGCGACGGTCAGCGCCGGAGCAAGCTTGAGGTCATCGTCGATGAGATCGAGTTTATGAGCTCCCGTGGTGGCCAGGGTGGCTACGATCAGGGCGGTTACGCCCCTGCAGCTCCCGCGCCCGCAGCACGTCCTGCCGCACCGGTGGCCACGCCGCCCGCGGTCGACGTCTACGATGAGGACATCCCGTTCTAAGGGTTGTTCACCTATTTTTGAGTGAGAGGCGGCTTCGGTTCGCCGAAGTTGCCAAATGAAAGGTATTTTGACATGGCTAATGATTTTTCTGCACGTCAGCCGCGTCGTAAGTACTGCCAGTTCTGCAAGGAGAACACTGAGTTCATCGACTATAAGGACACTCAGCTTCTCCGTAAGTACATGACCGACCGTGGCAAGATCAAGCCCCGTCGCGTCACTGGCGCTTGCACGCAGCATCAGCATGACATCGCCAACGCCATCAAGCGCGCCCGCGAGATGGCTCTCCTGCCGTACACCGTCCCCGTGGTTTCCTCTCGTGGCAACCGCGACCGCGGCTAAGAAGGGAGACGCATCATGAAGGTTATTCTTCTCGATGAGATCAAGGGCAAGGGCGGCGAAGGTGACGTCGTAGAGGTCGCTCAGGGTTACGCTGAGAACTTCCTGTTCCCCAAGAAGCTCGCTGTTGCCGCCACCAAGGGCAACCTCAAGCAGCTTGACGAGCGTCGCAACAACATCGCCAAGCGCGAGGCCGTCCGTCTGGCTACTGCCAACGAGACCAAGGCTGCCTTCGAGGGCAAGACGGTCACCGTTGACGTCAAGGTCGGCGACGAGGGCATCCTCTTTGGCTCCGTTACCGCCGCTATGATCGCTGACGCCATCAAGGCTCAGCTCGGTATGGACATCGACCGCAAGCGCGTCGAGCTCGGTAAGCCCATCAAGGTTGCCGGTGCCCACACCGTTGCCATCTCGCTGTACCGCGAGATCAAGGCCGAGGTTGTCGTTCTCGTCGGCGTTACCGCCGAGGAGCTCGCTGCCGAGGCTGAGGTCGAGGAGGCCGCTGAGGTCGCCGAGGCCGAGACCGCCGAGGTCGAGACTGAGGCTGCTGCCGAGTAGCATTTGCTGCAACGCAACAATCTTGTTCTAAGAAGGGCGCTCTGGGAAACCAGGGCGCCCTTTTGTTTTTTTGCGCTGAGCGAGTGTCATGGTGAACGTTGCGTCGAAGTCCTATATACAGGACCGTTCATCCGTTTGGTTCGGTGATGATTGGCGGCGCGCGGCGCGTTTTGGGACCGTGGCTGATACTATGGATGCTCGCAAGCGATATGAATGAGGATGCTCATGGCATATGACGATAGGGAGACCGGGCTGACGGTTGAGGACCGCGGCTCAAAGTTGGGTCTTCCCCAAAACCAAGATGCAGAGGCCAATGTACTGGCCGCTATGCTGCTATCGCCCGAGGTGGTCGAAGAGGCCCAGGTCGAGCTGCAGCCCGATGACTTCTACCGGCCCATTCATAAGACCATCTATACCGCGATGGTCGATATGTACAACAGCCGCATTCCCATCGACTCCATCTCGTTGATCGATTATCTGCGAAGCATCAACAAGCTCGATGCCGTGGGCGGCGAAGCGTATATTTTGGAGTTGATGGGTCAGACCCTGTCGCTCGTCAACTGGCAGCACCATGCCGCCATCGTTCGCCGCGATTCGATGCTGCGTGAGCTGATCGGCGCCACCAACGAGATCAA
This sequence comes from uncultured Collinsella sp., assembly GCA_958445985.1. Taxonomy (GTDB): domain Bacteria; phylum Actinomycetota; class Coriobacteriia; order Coriobacteriales; family Coriobacteriaceae; genus Collinsella. Next base: position 49,964 of record CAUCUN010000012.1, read on the forward strand.
CGCGCTGGCATATAACGCCCCCACCGACACCAAAGAGGTTGTCGAGCTGGCCGAGAGCAAGCTACTCAAGGTTACGGCACGCGAGGTCAAGTCGAGCTACAAGACGCTGACCGAGTTTATGGTCGAGGCCTATAACGAGGCCGAGGAAGTGTGCCAGGCCGGTGGCCAGGCTGCGGGCGTGCCCACGGGCTTCCCGTCGCTCGACCGCATGCTCATGGGCTTCCGCGAGGGCCAGCTCATCATCATCGGCGCCCGTCCTGCTGTAGGTAAGACGTCGTTCGCCCTGAATCTGGCGCTCAACGCTGCCGCTGCTGGTTATACCGTCGGCTTCTTCTCGCTGGAGATGTCGGGCAAGGAAATTGCCCAGCGTCTGATTTGCGCCTACGCCATGATCTCGATCAGTGACTTCCGCATGGGCCGCATTAGCCCCGAGCAGTGGGCCAATATCAACGAGGCCACGCAGACCTTGTCCAAGCTCGATATTCTGATTGACGATACGCCCGGCACCACAGTGACCGAGATTCGCGCCAAGAGCCGCCGTATGCTCCATAACAAGGAGAAGGCAATCATCATCTTGGACTACCTGCAGCTGGTGAGTCCTCCGCCGGGACGCCGCTCCGAGAGCCGTACCGTCGAGGTCTCGGAGATGTCGCGTGGTTTGAAGATCATGGCCAAGGAGCTCAAGATCCCGCTCATCGCGCTGTCACAGCTCTCGCGTCAGGTCGAATCCCGTACCGGCAAGCGCCCACAGCTTTCCGACCTTCGTGAATCGGGCTCCATCGAACAGGACGCCGATATCGTTATGTTCTTGGACCGCTCCGCCGACGAGGCCGAAGCCTCGCGCGACGATCGACCCGACGAGGGCGTTACGCGTATCGTCGTGGCCAAGAACCGTTCGGGCCCGATCGGCGACGTCGACCTGATGTTCCTGCCGGCATCCACCAAGTTCTATGAGCTTGATGGGGCACATGCCGAGGAGTAGGACAGGCGCCCGTTGCACGGGTATACTGGGAATGTTTTGTGCTTCTGCGTGCCGGCGTGGCGCGTAGACAGTCCATGAATGTAAGGAGTAAACATGCCGTCAACCGTTTTGGTCGGTGCCCAGTGGGGCGATGAGGGCAAGGGTAAGATTTGCGACCTGGTCGCCGGCGACTTCGATGCCGTCGTGCGCTACTCGGGCGGCAACAACGCCGGTCACACCATCGTCGTCAACGGCAAGAAGTACGGCCTGCACCAGGTGCCCTCCGGCATCATGTATTCCGACCACGTGTCGGTGATCGGTAACGGCTGCGTCGTCAACCCCAAGGTTGTCCTTGAGGAGATCGATATGTTCGAGGCCGACGGCATCACCACCAAGAACCTCAAGATTAGCGGCAACGCGCATGTCATCATGCCATACCACATCGATCTGGATGGCGCCTTTGAGCAGAAGCTCGGCAAGAAGAACATCGGTACCACCAAGCGCGGCATCGGTCCGTGCTATCAGGACAAGATGGCTCGCATCGGCCTGCGCATGCAGGACATGCTGGACGAGGCACTGTTCCGCGACAAGCTGGAGACCGCTCTCGCCCGCGTGAACCCCGAGCTCGAGCTCATCTACAACCTGCCCACCTACACCGTGGACCAGATTTGCGACGAGTACCTGCCGATGGCCGAGCGCCTGCGTCCCTACATCACCGAGACGAGCCTGCTGCTCAACAACATGATCGACGAGGGCAAGGACCTGCTGTTTGAGGGCGCCCAGGCGACGCTGCTCGACATCGACCACGGCACCTATCCGTACGTGACGTCCTCCAACTGCACCGCCGGCGGTGCCATCACCGGATCCGGCGTCGGTATGAAGAATGTCGACCGCGTGCTGGGCGTCATGAAGGCCTATATCACCCGCGTCGGTTCGGGCCCCATGCCCACCGAGCTTTCCTATGAGTCCGAGGCCGGTCACACGCTGACCGAGGAGGGCTACGAGTACGGCGTGACCACCGGTCGTCGTCGTCGCTGCGGCTGGTTCGACGGCCCCATCGCCAACTACGCCTCGCGCGTCAACGGCCTCACCGATATCGCCATGACCAAGCTCGACGTGCTTTCGGCTTTCGACACCATCAAGGTGTGCGTGGCCTACGACGTCGATGGCGAGCGCTATACCAGCGTGCCCGAGCATCAGGTTCGCTTTGAGCACGCCAAGCCCATCTACGAGGAGCTTCCTGGTTGGAAGTGCGATATCACCGGCTGCCGCAGCTTTGAGGAGCTGCCGCAGGAGGCTCAGGACTACGTGGCGTTTATCGAGGATCTGGCACACACCCGCGTGACGTTCATTGGCGTTGGCGCTGGTCGCGAGCAGATCATCAACCGATTCTGGAAGTAATCGGGACTATTTGGTTATTGCGATATACCCCTTTGCAGCCCGGACGGGCGGCCGAGGGGTATATTTGCTTGCAAAGGGCTCGCGCGGAGCGGGCCGTTCATCCATAGAGGAGGCACCCTTGAAGGCGGACACTCAAACCATCGACATCCTGTTGTTGGGCAGCGGCGGCCGCGAGCATGCTTTGGCAGCTAAGCTCGCAGCATCACCGCGCGCCGGCAAGCTCTACATCGCGCCGGGTAACGGCGGCACTGCGAGCTGCGGCGAGAACGTTGTTCTCGACGACTGCGATCCTGCGGCCGTGGCGGCGTTTGCGCAGAGCCACGGATGCGGACTCGTGGTGATTGGCCCCGAGGCTCCGCTCGTGGCGGGCGTGGCCGACGCCGTGCGCGCGGCGGGTATTCCCTGCTTTGGCCCGGGTGCCGAGGGCGCCCAGATGGAGGGCTCCAAGCTGTTCTCCAAGCAGCTCATGGAGCGCGCCGGTATCCCGACGGCAGCCTACGGCTCGTTTACCGACGAGGCTTCGGCTCTTGCCTATGTGCGTGAGCAGGGCGCTCCGCTGGTCGTCAAGGCTGACGGCCTGGCCGCAGGCAAGGGCGTTATCGTGGCGACTGAGCTCGAGCAGGCCGAAGAGGCCGTGCGCGAGTGTTTTGGCGGCACCTTTGGCGATGCCGGCAATACCGTGGTCATCGAGGAGATGCTGACCGGCCCCGAGTGCTCGCTGCTGGCCTTTACCGATGGCAAGACCGTGCGCCCCATGGCCACTTCGCAGGACCACAAGCGTGCGCTCGAGGGCGACAAGGGTCCCAACACCGGTGGCATGGGCGTTTACAGCCCGGTACCCATCGTGACCGACGAGGAGCACGCCACCATGGTGAAAGTCATGGAGCAGACCGTGGCCGAGCTCGCTGCCGAGGGCATCGACTACCGCGGCTGCCTGTATGGCGGCTTTATGCTCACCCCCGCCGGCCCCAAGGTGCTGGAGTTCAACGCCCGCTTTGGCGACCCCGAGACGCAGGTCGTGCTGCCGCGCCTCAAGAACGACCTGGTCGAGGTTATGCTCGCCTGCGCCAACTGCGAGCTTGATCAGATTGAGCTCGACTGGCGTGACGAGTGGGCCGTGGCTGTTGTTCTGACGAGCGCGGGCTATCCCGGCAGCTACGAGAAGGGCAAAGTCATCACCGGCATCGCCGACGCCGAGGCCATGGAGAACGTGACCGTGTACCATGCCGGCACCGCCGTGGTGGACGGCCAACTCGTGACCAACGGCGGCCGTGTGCTTGCCGTGACCGCGCTGGGCGATACGTTTGAGAACGCCCGCAACCTTGCCTACGAGGCCTGCGAGAAGATTGATTTTGAGGGCAAGACCCTGCGTCACGACATCGGCCTGCGCGCGCTGCGCGGCCGCGACGCCTGGGATGCCTAAAATCCGAGAGGAATGAGACGGATGGACGAGAAGAACGAAGAGCTCGTGGACGCGCAGATCGTCGAAGAGGACAGCCGCGTGTATGGGCACGCCGAGGGCGAGCCTGGTGGCGAGGTCGCTGACGAGCCGGCGCTGGTGCTGGGCGATGACGACCCGCACGATGCCGAGCTGCACGAGAAGATTCTTTCGGAGGAGTGCGCCTGGAAGGGCAAGATCCTCGACGTCCACCGTCTTGAGGTTGAGCTGCCCAACGGTCGCCGCAGCGCCCGCGATATCGTTCGCCATCCGGGTGCGGCGGCTGTTGTGGCACTGACCGAGAGCGGCAAGATCGTACTGGTGCGTCAGTACCGCACCGCCATCGACCGCGTGACGGTCGAGATTCCCGCCGGCAAGCTCGATCCAGGCGAGGACCCGCTCGATTGCGCCAAGCGCGAGCTGCATGAGGAGACGGGCTTTAGGGCTGGTCGCATTCGCTTTTTGACGTCGATTGTCACGTCCTGTGGTTTTTGCGATGAGATTATCCACATCTACTTGGCTACCAAGCTCGAGTTTGATGCGCCCAACCCCGATGATGACGAGTTTGTCAACGTGGACCTGGTGCCGCTGCATGAGCTGATCGACGCCGTACTCGACGGCAAGATCGAAGACGCCAAGACCGTCGTGGGCGCCTTGGCCTGCGACAGCATCGCGCACCGCCTTGGGGGCACGGAGCTTTAACGAGTGGGGATAGCCCTGGGACAAGTACTACTGATTGCTTTGTCCCAGGGCCTTACGTTGCTGATATTTCTTTGAGGATCACATGCTGAAGAGGTTTCTTTCGTATTACGAGCCCCAGATGGGGCTTTTTGTTGCTGATACTGTTTGTGCTCTGGTGCTTGCCGCCATTGACCTTGCTTTTCCTATTATTCTGCGTAATTTGACCGGTGGGCTATTTACTCAGGGTCAGGCTGCCATTATGCAGGCGCTCGGCATGATCGCGGTGGGCTTGGTGCTGATGTATGCCGTCCGCTGCGCCTGCCGCTACTTTGTGAGCTATTGGGGCCACGTGATGGGCGCGCGCATGGAGTCCAAAATGCGCGAGGACCTGTTCGACCAGTATGAGCGCTTTAGCTTTGCGTACTTCGACCGCAACAGCTCGGGTGACATGATGAGCCGCGTGGTCAACGACCTGTTCGATATCTGCGAGGCGGCGCATCACGTACCCGAGTGGATCATCATCTGCGGTATCGAGATTATCGGCTCGTTTGTGATCCTCTTTACCATCGCTCCGGTGCTGGCGCTTGCCATGGCCGTGGTGACGGCGGCGTTTGCGGTCGTCATGTTTTGGCAGAACATGCGCATGCGCGAGGTCTTTAGCGACAACCGCAAGAAGATCAGCGGCATTAATGCACAGCTGCAGGATTCTCTGGCGGGCATGCGCGTGGTCAAGAGCTTTGCCAACGAGGAGACCGAGCGTGCCAAGTTCCGTGCCTCTAACGACCGCTACCTTTCGTCCAAGGAGAACATGTATCACGCCATGGGCGTCTATACCGCGACGTATGGCCTGCTCTCGGGTGTGCTCTATGTGATCGTGGTGCTGCTGGGCGGCTGGCTGGTCGCCAAGGGACAGCTGCAGGCGGTCGATATGGCGACCTTTGCACTCTATATTTCGCTGTTCTGCACGCCGCTTGAGACGCTCGTCAATTCGGCCGAAACGTATCAGAAGGCTATCGCCGGCTTTAAACGTATGGACGAGGTACTCTCGACCGCGCCGGATATCCAGGACAAGCCGGGCGCTACGGATCTGCAGGTGACTGCTGGCGCCGTGGAGTATCACGACGTGTGCTTTAACTACGAGGATGTCGAGCTGGGCGAGGGCTATGCCGACGAGCGTCCCGTTATCGACCATATGGACCTGTCCATCAAGCCCGGGCAGACCATCGCTTTGGTTGGCCCTTCGGGCGGCGGCAAGTCCACGACCTGTTCGCTGCTGCCGCGCTTTTATGACGTGGCTACCGGATCCATTAGCATCGACGGTCAGGACGTGCGCGATGTGACGCAGCAGAGCCTGCGCCGCGCCATCGGCCTGGTGCAGCAGGATGTCTATCTGTTTGACGGCACGATTGGCGAGAACATCGCCTACGGCAAGCCGGGCGCTACGGCAGAAGAGATCGCCGAGGCCGCCCGTCGCGCCAACATCGATGCCTTTATCGAGTCGCTTCCGCAGGGCTACGACACCGTGGTGGGCGAGCGCGGCAGCCGTCTTTCGGGCGGACAGAAGCAGCGCGTTGCCATCGCGCGCGTGTTTCTCAAGAACCCCAAGATCCTGATTTTGGACGAGGCGACGAGTGCTTTGGATAACGAGAGCGAGGAGGCGGTGCAGGAGTCACTCGAAGAGCTGGCACGCGGCCGCACCACGATTGTCATCGCCCACCGTCTTTCGACCATTAAGCATGCCGATGAGATTGCGACCGTTGAGCATGGTCGCGTTGTGGAGCGTGGCACGCACGAGGAGCTTCTCGCCCGTGGCGGCACCTATGCCCGTTACTATCGAATGCAGTTCGAAGGTGCGCGTGCGCACGAGCTCGACTGATTGATATGACAGGAAGTTTATGGCTGACAAGAACCCTTTGACTCCGGAAGAAGTGACGGAGTTATTCTCCGAAATCGATGCATCCGGCGTCTTGGATCCCACGCTCGCCAAAAAGCGTACCGAGCGCATGCGTGAGAAGGAGGCTGCGGCCAAGCGCGGTGACAAAGCGGCGCTAGCGCAGCTGCGCAGCGAGGACCGCGCGAGCCAGGCAAAACATATCGACCCGCTGTCCGAGGACGATCCTTCGGGCTCGCAGGTGAGCCATACCATTACGAAGACCGCGATGGCCGTGGTCATCGGTATTTTGGTGCTGATCGTGGGCATGCAGATTGGCTACGGCGTGATGCGTCGTCTGAACACCGCCAACCTGTCCGAGAGCGTTTCGGTCGATACCGTTTCGACGGCGCTGAAGGGCGGCCTTGAGTGGGGCAACGGCTTTACGCAGTTCCCGCTCGACTTCACCGTCGATGAAGCCGATGAACGCACGGGCACGGTCGAGGTGACGGTGTTGGACACATCGTCTGCCAACGAGCTCGAGCTGCTGTCCAACGGGCAGATTCAGGCCGCGGCGCTTGCGACCAACGCGTTGCTCAACGATAAGATCGACCGCGTGGTGTATAACGTTCACGCCTATATCGACGAGGATAGCAACATTCAGCACGATTCCTTCTTTGGCATGTTCCCCGCGCGCGGCCACCAGAGCGCCATTTTGACGTTCGTGTGGACCAAGAGCTCATCCAACGCCACGAGTATCGACTGGAAGATGCGCATCGTGAGTATGGATGACACCATCGCCGAGCGCATCCAGAAGCAGGTGAACTCGGTGTCGTCGTTGATTGAGGACCCGGTGGTGAGCCAGACCAAGATTGACGAGGAAAAGGCCGAACGTGACCTGGAGCATCGTCTGCATGGCCGCGAGATTTTCCGCGGCGGCAAGCCCGATCGCACACCGTCCGAACTGCTGGAGCAGGACAAGAAATAATAAGACGTCATCATCCCGCGTGAGCCACAAGCCTCGCGGGATGATTTTTTAATCCCCGTCCCAGAAAAATCATTATGCATAGAAAGTCATAATTATCATTTCGTAAACATTTCGATGAAATTAACGCCATGAGGCATGCTTGCGGTTACAATACCGCGAGGCCTAACTACACACCTTTAAGCCGGTCCTGTGAGACCGGGAAGGAGAATTATGGCGAACAACCATACCGCGGGCGCTACCGCCCGCACCTTCGCGCCCAGCGAGCTTTGCCAGCGTATGCTGGCCAAAACCAGCAAGGGCACCTGCGGTCCCTGCATCCTGTATCTTGAGGATGGGACCATTTTTTATGGACGTGCATGCGGCGCCGAGGGCACCGCGACCGGCGAAGTCTGCTTCAACACCTCGCTCGAGGGCTACTTTGAGGTCATGACCGACCCGAGTTATGCCGGCCAAATCGTAACCATGACCTATCCGCAGATCGGCAACTACGGTATCGACGAGACCGACGTCCAGTCGGCCTTCCCCGGCGACGCCGTGCGCCCTGCGAGCGCTCCGGCCATGCGCGGCATGATCGTTCGCGACATGTGCGCCACGCCTTCTAACTGGCGCTCGGCCGTTAGCGTGCCGGAGTACCTGCGCGCTCACGGCATCGTCGCTATCGAGGGTGTCGACACCCGCGCTCTGGTGCGCCATCTGCGCGACAATGGTTCCAAGATGGGCATTATCTCAACCGAGTTCTTCGACGTCGACGAGCTTGCCGAGCGTCTGGCCGCAGCGCCCACGCTGGTAGGCGAGAACCTGGTCAAGACCGTAAGTTGCCCCGCGCCTCATGAGTTTGTGGCCGCCGACCTGCCTGCCACGCATGACTTTGCGCTTACGGCTGCCGCTCCTGCCCGTCACAAAGTGGTCGCCTACGACTGCGGTGTGAAGCGCGGCATTCTGGAGGGTCTGGTCCGCGCCGGCTGCGACCTTACCGTCGTGCCGTGGGATACGCCTGCGAGTGAGGTGCTCGACATGAATCCCGACGGTGTCTTTTTGTCCAATGGTCCCGGCGACCCCGACGCCGTGGTGGAGACCTACGAGCAGGTGCAGCAGCTGATCGGCAAGGTGCCGGTCTTTGGTATTTGTCTTGGTCACCAGATGATCAACCTGGCCTGCGGCGCTCAGATGGAAAAGCTTAAGTTCGGTCACCGCGGTGGCAACCAGCCGGTCATGAACCTGGTAAGCCGTCGCGTGGAGATTACCGCGCAAAACCATGGCTTTGGTCTGCTGTTCCCCAGCTTGGGCAAGCTTGTCCCCGAGCTTTCCGGCGGCGAGACCGAGCATGCGGCCGATGGAGATCTGCGCGTCTGGGTGCGCCGCGGAATCGCGCCGGTCGTGATGAACGAGCGCTTTGGCCGCATTCGCCTGACGCACGTGAACCTCAACGACGGCACCGCCGAGGGCATCCAGCTGCTCGACGCCCCGTGCTTCTCGGTCCAGTACCACCCCGAGGCTTCGCCTGGCCCCACCGATGCCCACTATCTCTTTACCGCCTTTACGCGACTCATGGACGGCGAGGAGAACTACCTGAACATCGATACCGCGAAGGACCGCCTGGCTGGCTGGAACTTTGCTGAGACCGCCGCGACCGAGACCGAGGAGAACTAACATGCCGAAACGTACTGACATCAAGCGCATCCTCGTTATTGGTTCGGGCCCCATCGTCATTGGCCAGGCCTGTGAGTTTGACTACTCCGGCGCCCAGGCCTGCAAGGTGCTCAAGGAGGATGGCTTTGAGGTCATCCTGGTCAACTCCAACCCGGCGACCATCATGACCGACCCGGGTCTTGCCGACCGCACCTATGTCGAGCCCATCACCGCCGAGTTTATCGAGCGCGTAATCAAGAAAGAGCACCCGGACGCGCTGCTGCCCACGCTGGGCGGCCAGACCGGTCTGAACGCCGCCGTCGAGCTGGCGAAAGACGGTACGCTCGACAAGTACGGCGTCGAGATGATCGGCTGCGACCTGGCCGCCATCGAGCGTGGCGAGGACCGCAAGCTCTTTAACGAGGCCATGGCCGAGATTGGCCTGGAGGTCGCGCGCTCGGGCTATGCCTACAGCGTGGCCGACGCCGAGGCTATCGCCGAGCGCGTGGGCTATCCCTGCGTACTGCGCCCGAGCTTTACCCTCGGCGGCGCCGGCGGCGGCATCGCGCATACCCACGAGGAGCTCGTCTCCATCGTGAGCCAGGGCCTCGAGCTCTCGCCTGCCCACGAGGTGCTGGTCGAGGAGTCCATCGAGGGTTGGAAAGAGTACGAGATGGAGGTCATGCGTGACCACGCCGGCAACGGCATCATCGTGTGCTCCATCGAGAACCTCGACCCCATGGGCGTGCACACCGGCGACTCCATCACTGTGGCGCCGGCGCAGACGCTCTCCGACCTTGAGTATCAGCGCATGCGCGTGGCCTCGCTCGCCATCTTGGAGAAGATCGGCGTCGAGACCGGTGGCTCCAACGTACAGTTTGCCGTGAACCCCAACACCGGCCGCCTGATCGTCATCGAGATGAACCCGCGCGTGAGCCGCTCGTCCGCCCTGGCCTCCAAGGCCACGGGTTTCCCCATCGCCAAGGCCGCCGCGCGCCTTGCCGTGGGCTACACGCTCGACGAGATCGTCAACGACATCACCAAGGCTACGCCCGCCTGCTTTGAGCCCACAATCGACTACTGCGTCGTCAAGGTGCCGCGCTTTGCCTTCGAGAAGTTCAAGGGCACTGATCCTACACTCACCACGCGCATGAAGGCCGTGGGCGAGATCATGGCGATCGGCCGCACCTTTGAGGAGGCCTTTGGCAAGGCCATGCGTTCGCTGGAGGACGGGCATCAGGGCATTTGTGCCGGTGGCAAGGAAGGTGCCGACAAACTGAGCGACGATGAGCTCGCTCAAGCCGTGGCAACGCCGACCGAGCACCGCATCTTCTTTGTGGTCGAGGCCCTGCGCCGTGGCTGGGACATCGCTCGCATCCATGCCATCTGCGGTATCGATCCGTGGTACCTCAACCGTATCAACGACATGGTGCAGGTCCAGGAGAGCATCCGCGGCCTGCGTGTGGAGGATATCGACGCCGACGCGATGCGCCTGCTCAAACAGTACGGCACGAGCGACGCCGAGATCGCCGCGCTGACCAGCTCGGACGAGCGCTTTGTGCGCGCCTATCGCAAGGGCCTGGGCGTGGTTCCCAGCATGAAGACGGTCGATACCTGCGCTGCGGAGTTCTCGAGCGCCACGGAGTACCACTACAAGACGTACGAGAACATCTACCGCACGAGCCCGGATGCCAAGAAGTGCGTGGCTCCCGACGAGACCACGCCGGCGGACAAGCCCAAGGCGATGATCCTGGGCGCCGGCCCCAACCGTATCGGCCAGGGTATCGAGTTCGATTACTGCTGTGTGCATGCGAGCTATGCGCTGGCGGCCCGCGGCTTTGAGACCATCATGGTCAACTGCAATCCCGAGACCGTCTCGACCGACTACGACACGTCCGACCGCCTTTACTTTGAGCCGCTCACCTACGAGGACGTCATGGATGTCATCGATGTTGAGCGACCCGACGGCGTCGTGGTGACGCTCGGCGGCCAGACCCCGCTTAAGCTGGCGCGCATGCTCGAGGAAAGCGGCGTGAACATCATGGGCACCAAGCCCGATGCCATCGACTTTGCCGAGGACCGCGAGCGCTTTGCCGCCCTGCTCGACAAGCTGGGCATTATGTATCCGCCGGCGGGCCAGGCAACCTCGTTTGAGGAGGCCGAGGCCGTGGCCGCGCATATTGGCTACCCGCTGCTGGTGCGTCCGAGCTACGTGCTGGGCGGCCGCGGCATGATGATCGCCTACGATGCCGAGCATCTGCGCGATTACATGGCCGAGGCTGCGCGCATTAGCCCCGACTACCCGGTGTATCTGGACCGCTTCTTGGAGGGCGCGATCGAGTCCGATGTCGACGCCCTGTGCGATGGCGAAGAGGTCTACATCGGCGGCATTCTGGAGCATATCGAGGAGGCCGGTATTCACTCCGGCGACTCTGCGACCTGCATCCCGCCGTTCAGCTTTAGCGAGAGCCTGCAGGCAAAGCTTCGCGAGACCACGCGCCGCATCGCGATGGCGCTGGGCGTACGCGGCCTGGTCAATGTGCAGTATGCCATCAAGGGCGAGACCGTCTACGTGATCGAGGCAAACCCGCGCGCGAGCCGCACCGTGCCGTTTATCTCCAAGGCCACCGGCGTGCCGCTGGCCAAGTGCGCGGCGCGTATCATGGCAGGCGATTCCATCGCGAGCCTGGGCCTGCCGAGCGACGAGCGCCAGCTGGACTGGTTCTGCATGAAGGAAGCCGTTATGCCCTGGGGTCGTTTCCCGGGCGCTGACGTTATCCTGGGGCCCGAGATGAAGTCGACGGGCGAGGTCATGGGTATCGCTAAGAGCTATCCCGAGGCATACGCCAAGACGCAGCTGGCGATTGACTACAAGCTGCCCGACCCGAGCGCCGGTAAGGTGTTCATTAGCGTGTGCGACCGCGACAAGCGTCATATCCTTTCGGTCGCCCGTATCCTGCGCTACCTGGGCTTTGACATCTGCTCCACCGAGGGTACGGCGCGCGTGCTGCGCGGCGGCAACGTGACCTGCGAGGTCGTGGAGAAGATTAGCGGCCCGCACGACGGCGAGCGCCCCAACATCGGCGACCTCATCGCCGATGGCAAGATTGCGGTAATCATCAACACACCGTACGGCCCGGGTTCGCGTGGCGATGGCTACCTGCTACGTACCGAGGCCGTGCGCCGCGGCGTGACCTGCGTGACCGCGATGTCTGCCGCCAACACCTACGTGAGTGCCATCGAGGCCGTGCGCGAGGACCAGCAGGGTCACGGTAGCGCCAACGACATGGGCATGGACGTCATCGCCCTGCAGGATCTGCCGCAGTACACGGTGTAGTGTGACCTGTCCGGCCGGGGCGGGAGGCGGACACTTTCTCTCGGAAACTGGGCTTCGCGAAGTTTTCCGAGAGAAAGGACCGCCTCCCGCCCCGGCCTGCGGTGACTTGGCTGCACCGTGTGCTGCCGAAGGGGCTTTGCGCGATGACTAGGGCTGAATAAAAAGTGAGTGTGGGATCCGTCGTTCATTCGAACGACGGATCCCACGTTTTATTTCAAGACTTTAGTCTGCTGGCCGCGCAGCGGCCAGCTTTAAACCACCCGCTACG
>CAUCUN010000013.1:0-62483 GCA_958445985.1 uncultured Collinsella sp.
ACACCGACATCAACATCATCGACACCGCCGAGTTCGCGATCCCCGGCCTTGACGATGAGTTCCGCGTCATCGTGTCTCCGTGGATCCTCTCCTCGCTGATCACCGATCGCCTTGCCGCTTACTACGAGACGGTCACCAAGCACAACCTCAACTACCGTCGTTACTATCACCAGTTCGACTACTAATCGGTGACAAATAAGCTACTGATCAAGAAGCACCCTGCCCGGGCGCATGCGTCCGGGCATTTTTATGCCGAAATTCGCAAGAAAGGGGAATCGAATGAGGCAGTTTATCGTTGCATCCCATGCTCATTTTGCGTCTGGAATCGTCGAGAGCATTGGGCTGCTCTCCGGTGAGCGCGAAAACGTCCATGCGCTGTCTATGTATGTCGACGGAAACGAGGACCTGACCAAGGAGGCCGCAGCGGTTCTCGATGGGTTTGCTGCGGACGACGAGGTTGTCGTGTGCACTGACCTGTTCGGCGGCAGCGTCAACAACGAGTTCACCAAGATCGTCCAGACGCGTCCCAACACGCACCTGGTGACCAATATGAACCTGCCGCTCCTTATTCAGCTGCTGTTCGTGCCCGACTCCACCCCAATTGATGAGGCCATTCGCCAGATCGTCGAGGCGGACGACACCAAGGTCAAGTACGTCAACGACCTGCTGGGGCAGGCCGAACTCGATGAGTTTTAATCGCTAGGGAGCACATCATGATTCAGATGATTCGCGTGGACTATCGACTGCTGCACGGCTAGGTTGCCGTTAGCTGGACTTCGGCTCTGGGTGCCGACTGCATCCTGTTGGTAAGCGACACGGTCCTCAATGACAAGCTTCGTCTGCAGGCCCTGTCCCTTGCAAAACCGGAGGGCTGCAAGGTTGTCGTCAAAAACACCGAGGATGCCGTCAAGGCGCTCCAGAGCGGTGTGACCGATAAGTACAAGCTCTTCGTAGTTTGCGAGACGATTCAGCAGGCCGGTGCCGTCGCCAAGGCGATGGGCGTCAAGAAGATCAACCTCGGCAATGTTGCCTTTAGCGAGGATGCCCGCCAGGTCTCGACGAGCGTGTTCCTTACGCCCGAAAACGAGGCATACGTCAAAGAGCTGCTCGGCGAGGGCTACGAGCTGTTCATTCAAATGATTCCGGCAGATGCGAAGACTGACGCCGCGAAGGTCATCGGTTAGGGGCCATCATGGTTATCAAGACAATCCTGATTTTCCTTATTGCCCTTTTGGGCTATTCCGAGTGGCTGACGGGCACGAGCTACCTCCAGCGCCCGATCGTGCTCGGACCTCTGGTTGGCCTTGTCATGGGCGACATGGTGACCGGCACGATCATGGGCGCCACGATGGAGCTTGCCATGGTCGGCGCCATCTCGGTCGGTGCGTATAACCCGCCCGATACGATTTCCGGAACCATTCTGGGTGTGTCGCTTGCCATGCAGGCCGGTGCGGACGCTTCGGCGGCCCTGACCCTGGGTATTCCCATCGCAACGATCGTCCTGGCGCTCGATACCGCCCTGGGCCAGCCGGTGATGCTGCTGCTGGTGCACCGTATCGACAAAAACGTCGAGGACGGGGACACCAAGGCCATCACGCGCAACATGCTCATCGCCGGTTACGCGCAGAGCTGGTGCGGCCTGTTGATTATTCCCCTGGCATTCTTCTTTGGCGCCGATGCTGTTGCCAGCCTGCTCAACATCATTCCCGATTTCGTTCAGACCGGCATGGATGTCGCCGCCGCCTTCTTGCCCGCACTCGGCTTTGCGATGCTGGCGCAGATGATTATGAACAAAACGGTGGCTCCGTTCTTCTTCGCTGGCTTCTTCCTCGTCGCCTACTTTGGCATTAGCACGACGGGCGTGGCGATCTTTGCCGCGATCATCGTCGTCGCGATGACGGTTTTGGGTGACAAGAAAAAAGCGGAGCAGCCCGCAGTGGCAACCGAGGATCCTGCGATTGGGAGTGGGTTCGATGAGTTTTAAGTTTGAGTCTTCTTACGACGGGTTGATTTCCCGCGCAGATCTTAAGAAGCTGTTCTGGCGCTCGATTCCCTATGAGCACTCCTGGAACTACGAGCGTATGGGCCATATCGGCTTTATGTGGGCCCTTATGCCGATCCTTCGCAAGCTGTATCCGCAGGATGCAGACTTTAAGGCCGCCCTTAAGCGCCATATGGAGCTCTATAACGTCACACCGTACATCTCGACGCTCCCCATGTCTATTGCTGCCGCAATGGAAGAAGTCAACGCCACCGAAGATAACTTTGACACGAGCGCGATCTCTAATGTCAAGCTTGCTTTGATGGGACCGCTGTCCGGCGTGGGCGATGCCTTCTACTGGGGCACGCTGCGAATTTTGGCAACGGGTGTCGGCACGTCGCTGGCGCTGCAGGGCTCTATTCTTGGCCCGATTTTGTTCCTGCTCGTGTTCAACGTCCCTCACTACATCATCCGTTACCTGCTGACGTTTGTGGGATATCGCTTTGGCTCGGACATGATCAGCAAGGTCCAGGAATCGGGCATTATGGACACGATCGTCAAGATGGCCTCTATCATGGGCGCCATGGTGATCGGTGCTATGACCATGGAGATGGTCACCGTGGACATTCCGCTCATGGTCGGCGCGGGCGATGGTGCTCAGACGCTGGCCGAGCTGCTCAACGGAATCTTCCCGGGCTTTGTCACGATGGGGCTGTTTGGAATCGTCTATCTCATGCTCAAGAAGAAGATGAATCCGCTGCTTATCATGCTCGTGATCCTGCTCGTGAGTATCGCCGGCGCGTTCTTTGGAGTGCTTGGTGTCCAGTAGAGTATCCGTCATAATGAGAACAATGTAAGAGGGGGCGTCGCGCACACTGTGCTGCGGCGCCCTTTTGCCGAAAGGTGGACAAGATGGAGTATCCGCAGCTTGCCGTCATGAATATCAGCCATCGTTATTTTGACCTTGAGGAATTCTTTTCTTCGGCAGCGGCCTCGGGCTACACGTGTTGCGAGCTTTGGACCGGGGCGATGCATCTGTATGTCGATTGCCATGGATACGATTCGCTCGAGCGGGTACGGGAGCTGTCGCAGCGGTATGGGGTTCGGATTGTGGGGCTTTGTCCCGAACAGAACAACCCCAAGCCGTGGAATATCGCGGCGCGCGGGAATGAGGCGCGTGCCCGCACGCTCGCGTACTTTAAGAACGTTGTAGATATCGCGGCGGAACTTGGAGCCGAGCAGGTCATGGTCTCGAGCGGCTGGGCATTTTTGAACGAGCCGATCGAGGACGCGTGGGGTCGCAGCGCCTCGATGCTGCGTGCGATTGCCGAGCATGCGGGAGAGCGCGGCGTGCGACTGGTGCTCGAGGCCCTACAGCCGGTTGAGTCGATGATCGTGAACTCGGCGGCCGACACGAAGCGCATGATCGAGGCAGTTGATCATCCGGCACTTAAGGCGTGTCTGGATTTGGGCGCTATGGCGGTGGCAGGGGATACCATCGACGATTATTTCGATCTGCTTGGCGATGATGTCGCCCACGTGCATTTTGTCGATGTTGCGGCAGACGGCACGACGCATCTTGCTTGGGGTGACGGCGACCGCGATATGCGCGCCGACCTGGATAGGCTGGTGGCGCGCGGCTATCGCGGAGTTGTTTCGGCCGAGACCTATGATTGGCGCTATTTCGCCAATCCCGCGGCAGCCGACGCTCAGGTTATGGCGGAGTACCGACGCGCAATTGGCGCCTAAGTGGGACAGGGCGCCGAGTTGGCGTTTGACGCTTTTTGAGAAACGGGACGTGCCTTCCGCTTGAGGCTTCTGGCGGAAAGCACATCCCAGAACAGGCGCTCAGAATGGGACACACTTTCCGCTGAGGACTTCAACCGGAAACCGCATCCCAGTTTTTGGCTGGCGGGCGGGACGCGCTTTCCCCTATGTTTCCAAATGAATACGCTGTGAGCCGTGAAGGATGATTCTCCCCGCAAACACTCTAGTATGCTAAAGTACCCAGAAGACCGGCGGAGCTATGCCGGTCTTCTGTTCTATATGAAACACAGCATGAGGAGGCTCACCAGATGACGGCCACACCGTGGGGATTCCGGGACATATTGCCCGAGGAGGCTCAGGCGCGCGAGGAGATTGCATGTACGGTGAAGGGCTGCTTCAGGGAGCATCATTACCTTCCGGTCGAGACGCCGCTGCTCGAGGACAAGGGCTCGCTCGAGGAGGGCGGCCGCATTGCGGACACGCCGTTTAAGCTCTTTGATGACGACGGTCGCCTGCTGGTGGTCCGTCCCGACAACACACTGCCGATCGTTCGCCTGGTTTCGACTCGCATGCGCGCGGCCGATCTGCCGCTGCGCCTGCGCTACGAGGCGCCGGTGGTCCGCGAGTGTCAGCGCAATGCCGGCGGCTCGCGTCAGTTTACGCAGCTGGGTTTTGAGCTCATCGGCGCGGGCGATACCGCAGGCGATGTCGAGATCGTCGCGCTCGTGGCCGAGGCGGTGCGCAAGCTTGCGCTGCCCGATGCGCGCATTATCGCAGGTAGCGTGCGTCCTTTTAAGGAATTGCTCGCAGCATGCGAGGATCGTGAGCTGGCTGCCGAGGCCCTGCGTTGCGTGCACGCCAACGACTTTGTGGGCCTCGATTCTCGCGTGGCGGCAAGCGCCGAGTCCGATGCTGTCAAGGCCGCCATTAGCGAGCTGCCGCGTCTACACGGTGGCCCCGAAGTGCTCGACCGCGTTGACGCGTTGCTGGTTGCCGCCGGTATCGTCGCGCCGCTCACGCGCGAGCTGCGTGCCCTGGTCGAGGGCCTGGCTCCCGAGGACGCCCAGGTACTGTCCTTCGACTTCTCCATCATGAACTCGTTTGATTACTACACGGGCCTGGTCTTTAAGGCCTATGCCGGTGGCCTGCCCGATCCGGTGGGTTCGGGCGGACGCTACGACTCCATCTTTACCGGCGCATTTGGCGACGGCATCGAGGTGCCGGCGGCGGGTTTCGCCTTTTCGCTTGAGCGCCTGGAGGCTGCGCGCACCTCGGCCGAGGACGCTGCTTCCGATGGTGACCATGCCGTGGGCCGCGGCACCGAGGGTCCGCTGCGCATTGCCGTGCCCAAGGGCTCGCTCAAGGCCGACACGCTCGACGTGCTCGAGGCCGCGGGCTTGGATGTCTCGGAGCTGCGCGATCCCGGTCGTCACCTCATCGTGCGCGGCCGCGACACGCACGCTGGTGAGGGCACGGTCGGCGATATCGAGTTTGTTATCGTGCGTCCCAGCGACGCGCCCGCTTTTGTGGGTTGTGGCGGTGCCGACTGCGGCATCTGCGGTTGGGACTCACTTATCGAGGCAGACCTCAACCTGCTGCAGCTGGTCGACCTGGGCTACGGCCTGTGCACGTTTATCGAGGCGGAGCCCGCGTGGCGCGCTGGCCAGGCCGAGCGCAACTATGCCCGTCGCGGTTCTCTTCGCGTGGCCACCAAGTACCCGCGCATCGCGAGCGCTTGGTATGCCGAACGCGGTGTGAATGTCGACATCGTTTCGCTGCACGGTAACATCGAGTTGGGCCCCATTGTCGGTATGACCGACCGTATCGTGGACATCACCGCCACGGGCGCCACGCTGCGCGATAACGACCTGGTTATTACCGGTCGCATTATGGACTGCACGGCGCGATTCTTCGTCAACCCGGGTGCCGCGCGCCTGGACCCGCGCGTGCGCAACTTGGCCGATCGCCTGGCGGCGGCCGTGAAGGACAAGCATTTTGAGCCCGTTGCGGGCTCGGCACAATAGCGCGAGCACGCACGGGCGTCCCAACGTCTGGGCTGCGGGCCGATTGGCGCCGCCGCCCGGCCTCTCGTTTTTCGAACACAACCTCGACCGATAGGGGATACCGATATGAAGACCATCAAGCTTGCTCCCGGCGAGCGCCTCGTTACCAACCAGCTCAACCGCAAGGGCGTGCTGCCGCAAAACATCGTCGACGCCGCCCGCGATATCGTGGCCGACGTGCGCGCCAACGGCGATGCCGCGGTGCGCGATTACTGTCAGCGTTTTGACGGCGTTGAGCTGCAGAGCTTCCGTCTGCCGCAGGAGCAGATCGATGCTGCGCTCGAAGGTCTCGATCCCGCTTTTGTCGCTGCGCTCGAGAAGGCCGCGCGTCAGATTCGCGAATTCCACCAGCGCGAGGTCGAGCAGAGCTGGTTTACCACGCGCCCGGACGGCACGATACTCGGCGTTAAGGTGACCCCGCTCGCGGCGGCTGGCATCTATGTGCCGGGCGGTCGCGCGCAGTATCCCTCCACGGTGCTCATGAATGCCATTCCCGCCAAGGTTGCCGGCGTCAAGCGCGTGGTTATGGTGACCCCGCCGCAAAAAGACGGCCTGATCAGCCCCTATACGCTCGCGGCTGCCAAGCTCGGCGGCGTGGACGAGATCTATATGGTGGGCGGCGCTCAGGCCGTGGCCGCGCTGACGTACGGCACCGAGACCATTCCGCGCGTCGACAAAATTACCGGTCCGGGCAACGCTTTTGTCGCCGCTGCCAAGCAGATTGTCTCGGGCGACGTGGGCATTGACATGGTCGCCGGCCCGTCCGAGGTCTGCGTGCTGGCTGATGCTACGGCCAAGCCCACGGTGGTCGCGGCAGACCTGATGGCTCAGGCCGAGCACGACCCGCTGGCAGCCTGCTATCTGGTGACCTGCGACGGGCAGTTTGCGCGCGAGGTCGAGGCGGGCATCGACATTCTAGTGGCGCAGTCGCCGCGCGCCGAGATCACGCGTGCTTCGCTCGACAACGAGGGCACCATCGTGGTCGCCGCCGACATGGCCGCCGCCGTCGAGGCCGTGAACACCGTGGCGCCTGAGCACCTTGAGCTGCACTGCAAGGATGCGATGGGCCTGCTCGGCGGCATTCGCAACGCCGGCGCCATCTTTGTGGGCGCTTGGAGCTCCGAGCCGCTCGGCGATTACGTTGCCGGTCCCAACCACACGCTGCCGACTGGCGGCACGGCCATGTTCTCCAACCCGCTTTCGGTCGAAGAGTTCGTTAAGCGCTCGAGCGTCATTTGCTATACGCCCGAGGGCCTGCTCTCCGACGCTCCCGCCACACAGCGCCTGGCCGAGGCCGAGGGCCTGTGGGCGCACGCGCTTTCCGCCGCCCTGCGTCGCCGCGTGCTGGAACAGGGCGAGGATGCCGTGAGTGCTGAGTCGCTCGCCGCGGCCGACCTGACCAAGGTTGCCTGGCCGGGAGATACGACCGCGACGGTCGCCGAGGGTGTGGACCTGGCGGCTGCGGGGGCGGATGGCGCTGGCGCGACCGGCGAGGAGGCCTAACATGGCCGAACTCACGCCGCGCATGAAGGAGCTCGTCCAGCCCTACCTGGCCGGCATCGAGCCCTATGATCCCAACTTTACGCCTACGCGCATCAATCTTTCGGCCAACGAGAACACCTATCCCGTGCCGGCCGGCGTGCGCGAGGCGGTTGATGCGGCCTTGGCTGCCGCACCGCTCAACCGCTATCCCGATCCCATGTCCAACGACCTGCGCGACGAGCTTGCTGCCTGGCATGGCGTGACGCGTGAGAATATTTGCGTGGGCAACGGCGGCGACGAGCTACTCTATAACTTCCTGCTGGCGTTTGGCGGCGCGGGGCGGACCCTGCTCAACTGCCCGCCGTGCTTTAGCGAGTACGCGTTCTTTGCGTCGCTCTGTCAGACCGAGGTGCGCGACGTGTGGCGCGACCCGGCAACTTTTGAGCTCGACCAGGCGGCTGTGTTCGCGGCCGCACCCGAGTGCAACCTGGCGATCGTGACCTCACCCAACAATCCCACGGGCGACGTGGCGCCGCTCGACTTTGTCGCGGCGCTATGCGATGCGTGCCCCGGCATGGTCATGGTCGACGAGGCCTACGTGGAGTTTGCCGACGATTCGTTTGGCGCGGCAACTACGGCGCAAGGCCTTATTGCCGAGCATCCTAACCTGGTGATTCTGCATACACTGTCCAAGGCGTTCGGCGCCGCCGGCACGCGCCTGGGCTATGTGATCGCGGCGCCCGAGGTCATCGACGTGTTCGCGGCGATTCGCCAGATCTATTCGGTCAACGTGCTGAGCCAGGCGGCAGCACTTGCCTGCGTGCGTGCCCGCGATGCCTACGCACCTGTGGTGGCGCAGGTCGCATCCGAGCGTGAGCGCGAGCTGGCCGCTCTGCGCGTGATGGCTGCCGAGGGCTTGCCCGTGGAGGCGTGGCCGAGCGCGGCGAACTTTGTGCTCGTGCGCACGCCGCATGCCACGCGCGTGCGCGAGCGCCTGCGCGACGAGTATTCAATTTTGGTGCGCGACTTTAGCTACGCGCCGGGGCTCGCGGACTGCCTGCGCATTACCGTGGGCACCCCGCAGGAAAACGACGAGGTGCTGGCAGCGTTTGCCGCGCTGGTGAAGGAGGAGATGTAGATGGACCGCTATGCCGAGGTAACCCGCAAGACGGGCGAGACCGACATTGTCGTAAAGCTCGACCTGGACGGATCTGGCGTGTGCGATATCTCGACCGGCGTGCCGTATTTCGACCACATGCTCAACGCTTTTGGCCGCCATGGTCTGTTCGATCTGACGGTGCACGCGGTGGGCGACGTCGAGGTCGATGCACATCACACCGTCGAGGACACGGGTATTGTGCTGGGCGAGGCGTTTTGCCAGGCGCTGGGCGACAAGGCGGGCATTACGCGCTTTGCCGACGCGGCGATCGCCATGGACGAGACGCTTGTGATGGCTGCTGTTGATATTTCGGGCCGCGGGCAGGCCTACTGCGAGCTGCCCGTGCCGACCGAGCGCGTGGGCAGCTTCGATACCGAGCTGGCCGTCGAGTTCTTCTACGCCTTTGCGCGCGATGCCAAGCTCACGCTGCACGTGCGCGAGCTGGCGGGCGGCAACTCGCATCACATTATCGAGGCCGCCTTTAAGGCCGTGGGCCGCACGATGCGCCACGCCTGCGAGCTCGATCCCCGCGTGCAGGGCATCCCCAGCACCAAGGGCTCGCTGTAACCGCAACAAAGGCAAAAACCACTACGAAGGTGCCTGTCCCCTTTGTGGTGGTTTTGGACGATGAGATAAGGGAGGGGTCGCGTGGGCGAACCGAAGATCGTGGTGGTCGACTACCACAAGGGCAACTTGTCGAGCGTTGCGCGCGGGCTTGCGCGCGCCGGTGCCGCCGCCTGCACGTCGGACGATCCGGAGCAGATCCGCAACGCCGACGGCCTGGTCATCCCGGGCGTGGGCGCGTTTTACGACGCGGTCGCCTTTATGCGCGAGGGCGGCGAGGCGGACGCGGTGCTCGACGCCGTTGCCGCCGGAACTCCGTTGCTCGGCATCTGCCTGGGCCTTCAGTTGTTTTTTGAGCGCGGCAACGAGGGCGTTCCTGCGAGCGAGAGCGCGGTCGCCGACGGCAACGCCTCCGAGCGGGCCGGTGCCCTCTGGGTCGATGGCCTGGGTATTATGCGCGGTTCGTGCACGCGCCTGGAGTCGAGCCGCCTGAAGGTGCCGCACGTGGGCTGGGACCAGGTGCACATGACGCCCGCTGGCGCGGCCGATCCGCTGCTTGCTGGTTTTGCCGAGGGTGCCAACATGTACTTCACCCACAGCTACGCGGTGGCAGACGACGCCGATGCCGCCGATGTGCTGGCGCGCACGCACTATACGCGGAGCTTCCCGTGCATCGTGCGCCATGGCAACGTGTGGGGCTGCCAGTTCCATCCCGAGAAATCCTCCGCGCTGGGTCAGCGCATCCTTAAGAACTTCGTTAACATCGTCGAGGAGGTTGGCCGATGATCCTGTTTCCCGCAATCGATCTGATCGGCGGCAAGGTTGTACGCCTGGAGCGCGGCGACCGCAGCCGCTGCAAGGTATATTCCGACGACCCCGTGGCCGTTGCCCGCTCGTTTGCCGAGCAGGGCGCAAGCTGGGTGCATGTCGTCGACCTATCCGCTGCCTTTGGCGAGGACGAGGACGCATGCGCTGCCAACTCGGCGGCGATTAAGGCTATCTGCGGCGTCGACGGTCTGTCCGTGGACGTGGGAGGCGGCGTTCGCTCACTCGCACGCATCGACGAGCTGGCAGGCTATGGTGCTCGCCGCATTGCGCTGGGCACCGTGCTCGTGACCGAGCCGGGATTTGCCGAGGTGGCGGCTCGCGGCTTTGGCGAGCTGCTGGTCGCCGACATTGCCGCGCGCGACGGCCAGGTTAAGGTGAACGGCTGGCGCGACGGCGCGGGCGTGGCGCTCGACGATGCCGTGGCGCAGCTTTTCGAGCTGGGCTTTAAGCATCTGGTGTATACCGACATCGCGCGCGATGGCATGCGGACGGGCATCGATGTGGCGGCGTATCGCCATGTGGCCGAGGTCGCGGGCTTTCCCGTCGTGGCTTCGGGCGGCATCTCGACGCTCGACGATATCCGCGCGCTTGCCGCGGTGGGTGAGGGCGCGATTGAAGGCGCCATTACCGGCCGCGCGCTCTATGAGGGCAACTTTACGCTGGCCCAGGCACTGGCCGCCGCCCGAGGGGAGGAGTAGCCCATGCTTACCAAGCGCGTGATTCCCTGCCTGGACGTCAAGGACGGCCGTGTGGTCAAGGGCGTCAACTTTGTGAGCTTGCGCGACGCGGGCGATCCGGTGGAGCTGGCGCGTGCCTACGACCGCGAGGGAGCGGACGAGGTCGTCTTCCTGGACATTACCGCCACGAGCGACAACCGTGCGACGACCATCGAGATGGCGGCGCATGCGGCCGAGGAGCTCGCCATTCCCTATACCGTGGGCGGCGGCTTTCGCGATCTGGCGGGCATGCGCACCATGGTTGCCGCCGGTGCCGACAAGGTGTCGCTCAACTCGGCGGCCGTGCGTGACCCGTCGCTGATTAGCCAGGCTGCCGCGGCGTTTGGCAGCCAGGCCGTGGTCGTGGCGATCGATGCCAAGCGTGTGGGGCTGCCCGGGGAGCCGGGCGCCGATAAGTGGGAGGTCTTTACGGCGGGCGGCCGCAATGCTACAGGTATCGACGCGGTGGCGTGGGCCGAGGAGGCGGCTCGTCGTGGCGCCGGCGAAATCCTGCTGACCAGCATGGACCGCGACGGTACCAAGGCCGGCTTCGATTTGGCGCTCACCCGCGCCGTGGCGCGCGCGGTGCCAATCCCCGTCATCGCGAGCGGCGGCGTGGGTACGCTCGAGCATTTTGCCGAGGGTGTGATTGAGGGCGAGGCCGATGCCGTGCTGGCGGCCAGCGTCTTTCACTTTGGGACGTTCAGCATTCGCCAGGTGAAGGAGTATATGGCGTCGCAGGGCATCCCTGTGAGGCTGGACTTTTAGCGCTGCGGCTTGCCCAGGCACCCGACCTTCTGGCTCCAACCCTCCTCGCGTACTTAAGTACGCGTCGTCGGGCTTGTCGCTCGGAATCTCGGGCACCTGGACAACCCTCGCCGACCTGCGAAGTTTGAATTTGGGGAGAGAAATGGAAGAGATAACCGATCCTTCAAAGCTTACATACGACGCCAAGGGGTTGATTCCTTGTGTGGTTCAGCAGTATGACACCGGCGAGGTGCTTATGGTTGCTTGGATGAACGAGGAGTCGGTGGGGCTGACGCTCAAGACCGGTACCACGTGGTTTTGGAGCCGCAGTCGCCAGGAGCTCTGGAACAAGGGCGCGACGAGCGGCAATATGCAAGCGGTCAAGGAGCTCTGGGCCGACTGCGATAGCGATACACTGCTGGTCAAGGTCGACTCGCCGGGTCCGGCCTGCCATACCGGCAACCGTACCTGCTTCTTTAAAAAACTCGCGTAGGGCGGGCGCTCGATTAGACGCTCGGCCACCAGAAAGGATTGAACCATGGGTGTGCGCACCGCAAACGTTCAGGATGGAAATATCGGTGAGACGCTGACGGGGCTCGCCGAGGTGATTCACGGTCGTCGCGATGCGTCGCCACAGGAGAGCTACACCGCTCGTCTGTTGACCGACGTCGAGGACGAGCTGCTCAAGAAGCTTGCCGAGGAGGCGAGCGAGGTCATCATGGCCTGCAAGGATAACGACCACGATCACATTCGCTATGAGGCCGGCGACCTGGTCTACCACTTGCTCGTGACGCTCGAGCGCTACGGTATCACCCTCGACGAGCTAGCCGGCGAACTCAACGCCCGCCGTCACTAGTCGTTTAAGAACGTTCCCAACGACTAGTCTTAGTCGAGGGGTGTGGATTCCCATTCGCCGGTGGGGTGGGGGATATCGTAGGTTCGGTAGCCGCAGTCGTAGGTGTGGGCTTGTGCCTCGCGGATATTCCAGCAGATGTCGCAGGCGCGGTGTGCGTCCGAGCCAAAGGTGATGGGTACCTCGGCGTGGGCGAAGCAGCGCAACAGCCCCGTCGAGGGGTAATAGTCGTCGAGGCCCTTGCGCGGTGCGGCGGTCGAGACCTCAACGCGGCGACCCGTATCGTGGGCGCATTCGGCCATCTGCTCCCAGAACGGCGCGGGATCAAAATCGGGCGCAAAGCCTTCCTTCGAAAAGCGCATGATCAGGTCGGGATGAGCCATCACGTCAAAGTTGAGCGGGCTTTCGCAGGCGCGGCACCAGTCATCGACATAGCGCTCCCACACGCCGTGCACGCCCAGGTTTTCCCAAACGTGCAGGTCGGTGTCGTCGTCGATCCAGCCGCAAAGGGAATCGGGTGTATCGGGGCGAGCGACGTTTTCCGTTCCCGCCGTACCCGCGGCGCCGGCCATGATATCGCCTGGGTTGCCAATCCAATGCACACTGCCCAGGCGCACGACGGCGCCCCGGGACCAGCGCTCAACCAAAGGCTCGCAGCCCTCGTACCAATCGCATTCAAAGCCATAGATAAGCTCGAGCTCCGACGCGATCTGCGCGGCAAGCTTGCGGGCATCCTCAAAAGCCAGACGATGTGCCGGCAGGTCGCCCTCGACAACCTGCACCTCGCAGTTGGCATCCATGCTGGCGGGTAAGGTGAGGTGGTCGGTCGAGACCATGATCCGGCAGCCAGCGGCCGCGGCAGCGCGGACGTTTTCCTCAAACGAGGCATGTCCGTCCGAAAACGAGGTGTGGGTGTGGCAATCGACCAGCGGGCATGCGGGCATGGCGACTCCTTTGCATTTGGCGAATCCGCTCCATTGTAATGTTGCAGCTCTCAACACGCCGCGCGCGCCGGAGCTCGAAATCGATTGGAAAGGCTGCGCGGTGCGGCCTCGCTTGCTCCAATACATGTACATCAGCCTCCAAAAGCTGCAAATAATGACATGTTTGGAGGCTGATGTACATGTTTGGCCGGGGCGGTGGAGTGTCGGTTTCTTGTCGACAAGGAAAATCGCGCTCATCACGCGCCGTCACACTCGCGCAGCCTGCGATGTGCTAGCGTTTGGGTGAACAAAACGAGCCCGTGCGGAAAGGAGTCGGACCGTATGCCATGCGATAGCACATCCCCGCTGTCCCGCGAGACCGATGCACCCGAAACCATCGTCAAGTTGGAATGCGATATCGACGACGCATCGCCCGAGGTGCTCGCCTACGCTGCCGACCGCCTGCGCGAGGCGGGTGCGCGCGAGGTGCACTGGCTGCCCCTCTACTGCAAAAAAGGCCGCCCCGGTTGGCAGCTGCAGGTGATCTGCTCGCACGAGGATATCGAACGCCTGCAGACGATTATCTTTTTGGAAACCACGACCAACGGCATTCGTCGCCAGGTCATGGAGCGCGTTTGCCTGCCACGCCGCTTTGAGCGCGTAACGACGCCATGGGGCGAGGTATCCGTCAAGGTGGCCACCCTACCCGACGGCAGTGAGCGCGCGGCGCCCGAGTACGAGGACTGCGCCCGCCTTGCCCGCGAGCACAATGTGCCGCTCCAACGCGTGATGCAGGCGGCCCAGAGCGCGGCACTGCGATTTGAGTAACGCGGCCGGCGGCACGCCACGCCCAGCTCCATCAACCCCACCCGAAAGGACCACCATGAAATACCTCATCGCTTCCGACATCCACGGCTCGGCATACTGGACCGAGCGCCTCTGCGCCGCCATTGAGTCCGAGCAGCCCGACCGCATCGTCCTGCTGGGCGACCTGCTTTATCACGGTCCGCGCAACGACCTGCCGCGCGACTATGCTCCCAAGCGCGTGATTCCGCTGCTCAACGCCCTAGCCGACCGCATCATCGCGGTGCGCGGCAACTGCGATGCCGAGGTCGACCAGATGGTGCTCGACTTCCCCATCATGGCCGACTACGCCACGCTGTTCGACGAGACCGGCCGCGAGCTGTTCCTGACGCACGGCCATGTCTTTGGCGCCGGCATGCACAACAGCGTCGACCACGCGCCCGCGCTGCCCGAGGGCTCCGCGCTCGTCTACGGCCATACGCACATCAAGGTCAACGAGGAAAGCGCCGCACACCCGGGCCTGTGGCTCTTCAACCCCGGCAGTGTGAGCATTCCCAAGGACGGCACGCACAGCTACGGCATCTACGAGGGCGGTGCGTTCCGTCACGTGATCCTGGAGGAGGAATAACCATGGCGCAGCACATGGCTCAGCAAAATGCCGAGGGCTCGCGCGATCTGTCCACGCTGGTCGACGCGTCGGCCGAGCTGCAGCATCTGGTGCAGACCGTCTGGCGTCTGCGTCAGCCCGATGGCTGCCCGTGGGACCGTGAGCAGACGCACCGCAGCATTGGCAAGAACATGATCGAGGAGGCCTACGAAGCGCTCGACTGCATCGAGGCGGACGACGCGGTTCACCTACGCGAGGAGCTGGGCGACGTGC
Source organism: uncultured Collinsella sp. (assembly GCA_958445985.1). GTDB lineage: Bacteria > Actinomycetota > Coriobacteriia > Coriobacteriales > Coriobacteriaceae > Collinsella. The sequence goes on from CAUCUN010000013.1 coordinate 14,768, forward strand.
TCATGCAGGTCGTGCTGCATGCGCAGATTGCTGCCGACGCCGGCGAGTTTACGCTGGCCGACGTGGCGCACGATATCGACGCCAAGCTCATTCGCCGTCATCCGCACGTGTTTGGCGATGCGGATGCCGACAGCTCTGACGAGGTGCTCAAGATTTGGGACGAGGTCAAGCTTGCCGAGAAAGCCGCCAAGGACAAGGCCGTGGCGGCAGGCGAGGCCGCGCCCGAGGGACTGCTCGACGGCGTGCCCACGCACCTGCCGGCGCTGATGCAAGCGCAAAAGGTCTCGCGCAAGGCGGCGGCCGTGGGCTTTGAGTGGGAGACGGTCCAGGATGTGTGGGACGAGGTTGCCGAGGAGCGTGCCGAGTTTGAGGCCGAGGCTCCCGGAACGCCCGAGCGCGAGACGGAGTTTGGTGACCTACTCTTTGCCCTTGTCAACGTTGCGCGCAAAGAGGGGATTGACGCCGAGAGCGCCCTGCGTGCCAGCACGGCCAAGTTCCGTCGCCGTTGGGCTGCAATGGAGCAGATGGCGGCCGATGCCCATGTTGATCTTGCCGAGCTTTCGACCCACGGCCTCAACGACCTGTGGGATGCCGCAAAGGCGGAGGAGTAAGACTGCGGGAACGACGGGCTGACACGCCTCATCGTTCCCGCTAAATTTTTCGAAAATCAAGTGTATCCCTCGGCTAACTTAGGGCATAATGCAAAAAGTGCGACATGGCTAACTTACGGAGGCGCACCGACGGTGCACGGTCAGCCGGTCGCTTGCATTCAACCCGTTTCCAAGTGAGAGGGAGACAAAATGAGCGATATTTTGGATGTCTACGGTCGTGAGGTGCTCGACAGCCGCGGCAATCCCACCGTCGAGGTCGAGGTCGTGCTCGAGGACGGCAGCTTTGGCCGCGCGATGGTGCCTTCGGGTGCTTCGACCGGCGCCTTTGAGGCCTGCGAGCTGCGCGATGGCGACAAGGGCCGCTACCTGGGCAAGGGCGTTTCGCAGGCCGTCGAGCACGTCAACAACGAGTGCGCTAACGCCGTCATGGGCCTCGACGCTTTCGATCAGCGCGCCGTCGATGCCGCGCTGATTGCCGCGGACGGTACCCCCAACAAGACCAAGCTCGGTGCCAACGCCATCCTGGGCGTGTCGCTGGCCGTTGCCCGCGCCGCTGCCGAGTCGGCGGGCCTGTCGCTGTACCAGTATCTGGGCGGCGTCAATGCCCACCTGCTGCCCACGCCCATGATGAACATCCTCAACGGCGGTGTGCATGCCGACAATAACGTCGACTTCCAGGAGTTCATGATCATGCCGGTGGGCGCCCCGAGCTTTGCCGAGGGCCTGCGTTGGTGCGCCGAGGTCTACCACACCCTCAAGGGCGTGCTGCACGAGGCCGGCCTGGGCGGCGGCGTGGGCGACGAGGGCGGCTTTGCCCCCAACCTTAAGACCAATGCCGAGCCGTTCGAGTACATCACCAAGGCCGTCGAGAAGGCTGGCTTTAAGCCCGGCGTCGACTTTATGTACGCCATGGATCCGGCGTCCACCGAGTTCTACAACGCCGAGACCGGTATGTACGAGCTCAAGGGCGAGGGCGTTGAGTACACGAGCGCCCAGATGGTCGATTACTGGGAGAAGCTCGTCGACACTTATCCCATCATCTCCATCGAGGACGGCATGGCCGAGGAGGACTGGGACGGCTGGGTCGAGCTTACCCGCCGCATTGGCAATAAGGTGCAGCTCGTAGGCGACGACCTGTTCGTCACCAACACCGAGCGCCTCAAGAAGGGCATCGAGCTGGGCGCCGCCAACGCGATCCTGGTCAAGGTCAACCAGATCGGCACGCTCACCGAGTCGCTCGAGGCTATCGAAACCGCCAAGGAGGCCGGCTACGCTTGCATCGTGAGCCACCGTTCCGGCGAGACCGAGGACTCCACGATCGCCGACCTGGTCGTGGGCGTTAACGCCGGCCAGATCAAGTCGGGCGCCCCGTGCCGCAGCGACCGTATCGCCAAGTACAACCAGCTCATCCGTATCGAGGACGAGCTCGAGGGCAGTGCACGCTACGCCGGCAAGGCCGCGTTCTACAACATTCGCTAAACAGGCGAATTTGGCGAGGGGGAGGCTGACTCGGTTCCGCCCCCGCCTTGGCTGGACGCCGCAAAGCGCTGTGGGCGCTGGGCCATATGGCTCAGCGCCTTTTTTATGTCGAGCAAAGGCTGTCGAAGGCGGTGTGCGCGCTCGTGCTATAACTAAAGGACTTAGCGCAAACAAACCTCAACCGCACAAGGCGCACATGGATCAGATTTACGACAACAGGTACTATTCCGCCGGTTCGCGTGAGCCGTCGCCTCGCCGTGCGCGCACGGTGCAGCTCGGTGGGTCCGCCTACGCCGGCGCCGACCGCTCCATGCAGCGCCCGACAAATACCTCGCGCCCCAATGCTCAAGTGAATACTTCGACAGATGGACCAGTGCGCCCGGCACGTTCGTCGCATGCTCAGCGTTCCTCGGCTCAAACGCATGAAAAGCCGAGTAGGCCCTCGAACCGTCTTTCGGGCTCGGACTTCATGCATTACGCCAACGATAACGCGGTGGTCAAGGCAATCTACGACTTTACCCACGGTCCCCAGCGGGGGCTGTTTGTTGGCATTGTCGTCGCCCTGGCGCTTGTGAGCCTGTATTTCCCCGTGCGCGACCTGTATGTGGCAAAACGCTCGAGCGACATCTTGGCCAAGCAGGTCGAGATTCGCGAGCAATATAACGACGACCTGCAAAAAAGCGTCGACAAGCTGCTCTCGGAGGAGGGTATCAAGGACGCGGCATCCGAGGACCTGGGCCTGGTGATGCCCGGCGAGAAGAGGATTGAAGTGCAGGGCCTGGACGACGATTCGGATGCCTCGTCGAGCAAAAAGTCCTCAAACGCCAAGAAGGCCAGCGAAGTGGCCAAGGAAATCGAAGAAGTCGGTAAGGATGCGCCGTGGTACATCCAAGCGCTCGACATGCTGTTTGGGTTTAACGGCGTCGAGGGTCAGACGGTCGTGTCCAACGGCAAATAGCGCCCGGAGGGGAGCTCGCAATGACAAATTGCAAACGCTATAAGGTGGCCGCGATCGACCTGGGAACGGTGTCGTCGCGACTGGTGTTGGCCCAGGTCGAGGGCGGGGCAATCGTGGAATCGTCCAAGCATACCGAGATTACCGATCTGGGTGAGGGCGTGGACGCGACGGGCCGCTTTTGCGAGGCGGCCGTTGAGCGCGTGCTCGCTGCGTGCCGCATGTTTGTGGACGAGGCTCGTGCCTTTGGGGCCGCGTGCATCTGCACCACCTGCACGAGCGCCGCGCGTGATGCGTCCAACGCAGCACTGCTGCTGGACGGCCTGCGCGATCTGGGGCTTGAGCCACAGGTGATTCCGGGCGAGGTCGAGGCACGCCTGACGTTTTTTGGCGTGGCGCACGACTTTGCCGGCGAGCGCATCATTGTTGCCGATTCGGGCGGCGGATCCACGGAGCTCGCGACGGGCGTCTATGCGCCGGAGCGTGGCATCTTTGCGCTAGAAGGGACGCGCTCGCTGGACATTGGCTGCCGCCGCGTGACGGAGCGGTTTTTCTCGACGCTGCCACCCACACGCGGCGAGCTTGCTGCCGCTGCCGCGTGGGCAGGCGAGCAGTTCGCCGCCTATTTTGAAGGCCTGCCCAGCGACTTTGAGCGCGCCGAGCGTCTGGTCGCGGTGGGTGGCACGGTGACTACGCTGGTGGCTCTGGTCCACGAGCTGGAACCGTACGATTCGAGCTTTGTTCACCTACGCGAGCTGTCGCTGGAGCAGGTCTCGGCCGCTATCGAGCGCATGTCTGTGTTGGACGCGGAAGGTATCGCCGCGCTACCGGGTGTACAGCCCAAACGCGCGGGCGTGATCTTGGCTGGCGCCGTGGTGATCCGCGAACTCATGCGTGCCGGCGGCTACAAGACGCTCACCGTAAGCGAGAACAGCCTGCTCGCCGGTATGGCCGCCACCATCAACGAGACCCTCGACGGCGCGACCCCCACCATCGGCTGGACCCCCAGCCTCAGCGCCCTCTAAATAAGTTGCGGTGAAATACGGACTAAAATCGCCCTTTCGGGCACCAAACAGTCCCTATTCCACCGCAACTCAACAGCCGGCACCTGGGGATGTTCCTTTTCTGCCGGCACCTGGGGACAGTCCTTGCGGGGCGTCCCCACAGCGCCTATGCCAGCTTGTCGATCTGCCCAATCTCCCAAAGCGGAATATTGATGAGCATGCCCTCGTCTCTATATGCCGCCAGGGAGCTCCTCACGCAACGCTCGAGTTTGAATTTTTCGCAGGCTACTTTCAGACTCTTCGCTTTAAGGTTCTCTGCCGCCTTGACCTCAAGCGGAAGCACGGTTCCCGCATGGTCGATGGCAAAGTCGGTTTCGGCATTGCCGGAGGTAGAGGACCAATACGCGGGAGTTTTGTCCTGGAGCAAAAGCTCCTGTGCGACGTATTGTTCGGTCAGCGAACCTTTGAACTCGGTAAAAACAGCGGATCCGTTAAGAACGACGGCCGGAGAGAGACCGGAGAGCGCTCCGAGGATGCCGGTGTCGATGCAGAACAGTTTGAAGCCCGAGAGGTCTTCGTAGCTCGAGAGCGGCGCCTTTAGAGCGGAAACACGTGGCACCTTATGAACGATTCCGTAGTCCGTGAGCCACTGGAGGCTTTCCTCGAAATCGCGTGCGCGCGCTCCGGGACGAAGGGCGCCATAGACAAACTTCTTGTTCTCCTTTGTAAGCTGGCCGGGAAGGGATTTCCAAACCAACCTCATGCGCTCGATGATGCGGGCGGGTGCATGTTTGCCAAAATCGGATTCGTAAGCCTCGATGATTTGCTGCTGAAGCCTTCGGGCTTCGATGAAGTCGCGTGTCTCGGCGAAAGCGGAGACAACTTCGGGCATACCGCCGACAACAAGGTATTCCTTGAGCAAGTGCTCGAGCTTTTCGGTAACGTTTGCTAGAAGGTTCATGTCTGCGGCAAGGATGGCATCGGCGAGCGGGTTGCCGTCGACGGCACGAACGAATTCGGCAAACCCCATGGGACGCATGGTGAGCTGGTCGATTTTACCGACGGGAAATGACTCGTTTTCGCGTCGGAGCGCGAGGCCCATATAGGAACCGGCTGCCACGATGTGGTATTCGGGTGCAAGTTCGTTGAAGTACTTGAGCGAGGTGATCCCGCGTGGCGCCTCTTGGATCTCGTCGAAGATGATGAGCGTGTCTGCCGGCGTTACGGTTTGGCCACGTAGGAGTTCTATCTGGGAGATGATGCGCTTGGGGTCGAGGTCCCCATCGAACAGCGAGCGTGTGCTCGGCTCGAGCATAAAGTCAAAACGAATGACGTTTCGATACTGCTGGCTTGCGAATTCGTTAAGAAGCCAAGTCTTTCCTGTCTGGCGGGCTCCCTTAAGCAAGAGAGGTTTGCGATTCGCCCTTGATTTCCAAGCGATAAGTTCACTCATAAGCTGTCGCTGCATATTGCCTCCCAACCCTCTCGGCTAGTATAAGGCCATTTGGGAGTTTCCATCGGAAAATGTGGGAGACAACCACGTTTTTCCATCGGAAAATGTGGGAGACAGCCACGTTTTTCCATTGGAAAATGTGGGAACACCAACCTAAGTTGCGGTGGAATAGTTCCTAAATGGGCTGGTAAACTGCCAAAACAGGAACTATTCCACCGCAACTTAGAGCCCCACCGGCGTGTAAAAGAAACGAGCCCGCATCCCTTGGGGACACGGGCTCGAAAGCTCCATATGGTAGGGGCGGTGGGACGTCCGCGCATTTGCTGCGCAAATACGCACCGGCTTCGGCCGCCTGTCGGCGCCCTCGCCGGCTCGCTTCGGACGCTGCGCGTCCGCTTAACGCTCGCCCCCTCGCGGGTTCGAGTCCCACCGGCATCTAAAAGAAGCGAGCCCGCATCCCTGAGGAACACGGGCTCGAAAGCTCCATATGGTAGGGGCGGTGGGACTCGAACCCACAATCCTTGCGGCGAGAGATTTTAAGTCTCCTGCGTATGCCAATTCCGCCACGCCCCCGTGAGACTAGAAGTCTAGCACAAGCCGTCCGTTACGCGTTGACGGCCATCGAGTGTTGGCCCGACTTCTCCAGGAACTCTTGGAACTTTGCCTCGTCGCCCTTGTTTTGATACTGCAGGGCCAGCAGGTACTCCAGTCGGCAGCGCTTGACCGGGTCGTCGCCGACATCCTCGAGCATGCGCTCCAGCTCGGGAATGTCGTTGTGGCGCTTGAGGATCATCGTGTCGTACATCAGCTGGCATTCGTGTGCGACTGCCTCGGCCTGACCGCCCTCAAAGCCCTTGATCTCGTGCAGCAACTCCTTGGCCTTTTTGCGGTCCTCCTGGCCAACGTAGTAGTTAAAAGCTTTGATTACCAGGTCGACGCGCTGCATCTTGGGCAGGTTGAGTCCCAGTAGCAGGTCGAACATCTCGTCGGCGCGCTTATGGTCCTCGCGCAGCAGATAGGAGTTCAGGCGCAGGTAGTCGCGGTTGTAGCGCGGGTACAGCATGCTGGTGAGTTTGCCGTCGAGCAAACGATCGAACTCGTCCCACTGCTTGGCGGCCATCAATTGCTGCAGGCGTTTAAACGTGGTGCGTTTTTTGACGCTAAAGAACACCGACACGGCGATGCAGATGATAACGACGGCGGTCCAGAGTGTGCGGGAATCGGGCATATTAGGGTCCTTAGTCGCTCATAAAGCGAGCGGTATGACAACACGTACTAGATGTATTATACGCAGCGCGCAAGCAAACTGGCATAAAAGCTCATCGAGGCCGAGTGCCATCGCTCGCTGCGGTACACTTACCTAAAGTAAACCATGAAGGGAGACATTACCTATGAAGAAGATCGTTTTGGCTTGCGGTGCTGGCGCTGCTACTTCCACGCTCGTTGCCCAGAAGGTCGCTACTCTGCTCGACGCCAACGGTTATGCCGACAAGTACGAGATCGTGCAGTGCGCCATCTCCGAGGCCAAGGATTACTGCGACGAGGGCGCTGACCTGCTGATCGCCACCACCGTTGCCCCCGAGGGCCTCACCTGCCCGTACGTGAGTGGCGTGCCCTTCATGACCGGCATGAACCGCGTTGCCGCCGAGAAGGCCGTTCTCGACGTCATGGCTCAGTAGGCGCTGACTGCATGAGTGAGCAGAACGCCAACCCGGTAGAGCTCTTTGGTATGCGCGTTGCCCATGTGGGCATTAACGCCACCGACCCGGCAGACGCCCTGGAGATCGCGGAGCTGTTCTCGACGATGATGGGCCTGCCCGTCATCGAGACCCCGGTTTCGTACTTCAACGATTCGCTGGTCGAGATCATGAAGCAGAACGGTCGTGGCACCAAGGGCCACATCGGCTTTGCCGTTAACGACATCGATGCAGCTGAGAAGTGGTTTGCCGAGCGCGGGCTCGAGGTCAACGAAGAGTCGCGCGCGCTGCTGCCCGACGGTGGTACCAAGCTCGTGTACTTTAAGCGCGAGTTCGCCGGTTTCGCCGTGCACCTGTGCCGCGAGTAGCGCACAAGCTGCCATAGCTGGCAAAAAGGGATAGGGCCGCGTGGCCCTATCCCTTTATTTATGCCGAGGGGCTTCCTGCCGCGGCAGGCGAATCGTAAAGCGGCTGCCGACCCCTTCGACCGAGGTCACACCGATGACGCCGCCGTGGCTGTCGACGATCCACTTGGCGATCGCAAGCCCCAGACCCGAACCCTGTGCGCCGGCATCGCGCGCGTTGTCGGCACGGTAGAACCGCTCGAACGCGTGAGCTGCGGATTCCTGGTTCATGCCGATGCCCTCGTCCTCAACACTTATGTCGATCGTGCCCGCGCCCGCATCCGGCGTTATGCCAAATGTGACGGTCGTTCCCGCATCCGAGTACTTGGCGGCGTTTTGCACGATCACGCGCAGAGCCTGCTTCACGAGCGCCACGTCGACGGGCGCGTCGCAGCGCGGGTCGCTGGCAAGCGCAGCGTCAGAAGCCAGCCGATACGTGTGCTCGGTATCGATCATCTGCGATTCTTCGCATACCTCGCTGACCAGTGCAGCCAAGTTGGTATGCGCGCGCCGCAGGACCGTGCGCCCGGCATCGCCGCGCGCCAAAAACAGCAGCTGCTCCACAAGCTCTTGCATGTGCTCGCTTTCGGCTTTAAGGGACGCGATGGACTCCGCCAGCACGTCCGGGTCGTCCTTACCCCAGCGGTCGAGCATGTTCACGTAGCCCTGAATCACCGCGATGGGCGTGCGCAGCTCGTGGCTCGCGTCGTTGACAAAGCGCATCTGCTGCAGCTTGGCCTCTTGCATCTGGCGCAGCAGGCGGTTGAGTGCGACCTCGATGCTTGCCAGGTCGGCGTCGCCGGTGGTGACGCTCGGCGAGTCGACGCTTGCGCGCTCGATGGCCTGCTCCAGTGTTTCCATTTTGCCGCCGGCGAGTTGCATGCGGCCGAGTTCGTCCACGCGCAGGGCCAGATCGTTGAGCGGCGCCATGGTGCGGCGCACGCGGCGGGCGCCGCCGAGCATATCGAGCATGCTGATGACCTGCCAACCTACAACAACGATATAGAGGGGCCAAAGTGCGATGAGGTCCTGCGCGAGGGGGAAGGTCTTGGTGGTACGCGCAAGCTCGACGGTATAGGTGAGCGTTGTCAGGTCCCAGCCGCGCGCGGGCTTCAGCGACATGCCGCGAACGGTGGCGCCGGGGATCCATCCTGCGGTAAACGCGCTGTCGGGCAGTGTCTGGTTGTATCCATAGACGAGGATCGCCGCCGCAATCACCATCAGCAGCAGATCGAGCCAGACGTAGCTTATCAGGCGGCGCCACATATAGCTCCAGTTGATGGCACGGGCGATGGAGGTGACGCGTTTGGCCTCGGCGTTACGCACGGCAGACATAGCCCACCCCGCGCACGGTCTGGATGATGCGGGCGCTGCCGGCGTCTTCGATCTTGGCGCGCAGGTGCGCGATGTGCACGTCGACGTTGTTGGTGTCGCCTACGTATTCGTAGCCCAGCGCCTCGTGCGCGATGCGCTCGCGCGTGAGCACGCTGCCGGCGTGCGCCATAAGCAGGGCGAGGACATCGAACTCGCGGGCCGTGAGCGCGATGGGTGAGCCGCCGACCGTGACTTCGCGGCGATCGGGATCGAGCACGACCGAACCCGCGGCGAGCGTGGCGGGGGAGAGCGAGGCGGAAACCTGGGTCGAGTCACTGACCGGGGGCATCGCAGTGGCGCCGACACCCGTGCCGCCTGCCGCGCCCGTCCCGATGCCGCCAACGCCCGAAGCCGCCCGCACGGCCTCCGAGCGCTTCAACGCCACGCGGATCCGTGCGAACAGCTCCTCAATCGCAAACGGCTTGGTCAGGTAATCGTCGGCGCCGGCATCGAGCCCGGCCACCTTGTCCATCACGGCATCGCGCGCGGTGACCATTATCACCGGCACATCCTTGTGCTTGCGGACGCGCCGCAGGACCTCCATGCCGTTGAGCTGCGGCAACAGCACATCGAGCAGAATAAGATCGTAGTTGCGCTCCAGCGCCAGGTCCACGGCGGTGCGGCCATCGGCGGCGTGTTCCACCTGGTAGCCCTCGTGCTCCAGCTCGAGCGTCACAAAGCGGGCGATTTTCTCCTCGTCCTCTACGATCAGGATCCGTGCCATGCGTGCCCCCGTCTGCGATTACTTGTCGTCGTTCAGATTTTGCTTGATGTCGTCCGCGGCATCGGCGGCGTGATTCATAAGGTTGTTGATACTGCCGGGCACGTCGCCGTCGCTGTCGATGCGGTAGCGCATGCCAAAGAACAGGCCAATCAGCATCAGCCAAATCGTAGCGCCCCAGGCAAACAGGGCGATGATGGGGATCAGGATGGGGATGTTGAGGATGATCGCATCGCGGCGCGTGGCGATAAACTTGGTGTCCAGGCTCAGGCGGAAGAGCTTTTTGAGGTACTCCCATACGCTGTCCATCTTCTTGGAGAAGTCGGTCTTTTCGCTCGACTTCTCGTAGGCGGCCTGCGCGGCGACCATCTCGGCTGAGGGCTCATCGACTGGCGCGGACTCGGTGGCGGCGTGCGCCGACGTGGTCTGGGTCTTGCCTTGCGACTCGAGCCAAATGATGGCGTCCAAAACGTTGCCGTCGGCGGCGTCGAGCGCGGCTTTGGCATCGGTGTAGCTCACGTTGCACTTGGTGCGGATGGTTTCAACTTTTTCGAGGTCGTCCATGACCTGTCCTTTCGTTCGATGGGCGCGACGCCGGGCGATCTGCCCGGGCGCGAGCGTTGCGTTCGGCGGCCTGCGTTGCGCGGCGCCGCCCCGCCCTTGGTCGAACTCTATAGTGCAGGTTATAGATTAAGCGATTCTTGAGCCAAGATTAACGTTGGATGAGTTTTTGGGTAGCGGTGGGAAAAGTATTAGACCTCGATAGCGGGGGATGTGGTGCCGGTGCAAAACGGCGTCAAAGGTTGGTCGAGCAGGCGGTTTCTCCATTGATGTCCGCACAGCATGTGACACTTACCCTGCCGCCCCGCTCTGCCGCGGCGGCATGCGTCTGAACAACGACCCTCTAAGGAGTTCGATACCGATGAGTGACAACGCAAAGCATCTCGCAAAGAAGTGCGTAAAGGACGCGGGGCCGTGCCTCGCGCTGTGCGTAGCCGGCGCAGCGGTCGCGCTGCTGGCTGTTCTGGGGCCGTTCGACGTGCTCCGAAGTGCCAGCTTTCTGCATGTTTGCATGGCTCTTGCCGGCGCCACGATGACCGGCGGCGTGCTCGATCTGATCTTTTGGGTGTTTGACCCGTTTGGATGGAAGAGCGAGGGGTAGGTCCCAAAGGATGGAAGGGCTGGAACGGTTGACTTAGTGATCGTGCAGAATGTGGGCTAGCGACTTACAGGGAAGTGGTGATCCGATGACGGTCTATGTGACGGGCGATATTCACGGCGGCGTCGACATGCAAAAGCTTCGCGACTGGGATCTTGGGGATGGTCTGACAAGTGACGACTATCTCATCATCGCGGGCGACTTTGGCTTTCCGTGGGATTTCTCTGCCGAGGAATGTGCCGACATCGCCTGGCTGGAGTCGCGCCCCTATACCGTGCTGTTTGTCGACGGCAACCACGAGCGTTTCGATCACTGGTCGGAGCGCCCCATGGAGCTGTGGCACGGCGGCCTGACGCAGCGTCTGTCGGACACCTCGCCCATCCGACGCCTGACGCGCGGTGAGGTTTTTGAGCTCGACGGCTCAACGATCTTTACCATGGGCGGCGCCACGAGCGTGGATAAGGAATACCGCATTCCGTATTCCAGCTGGTGGCCGCAGGAGCTGCCGGACGAGCGCAACTTTGAGGAGGCGCGGGCAAAGCTCGACAGCGTGGGTTGGAAGGTCGACTATGCGATCACCCATACCTGCTCCACGCGCATGCTTTCGCCCACGCTTTACCCGGCACCTGGCTGGAATTATCCCGATGTCGATCGACTCACCACGTTTTTCGACGAGCTGGAGGACCACCTGGACTACAAGCGCTGGTACTACGGGCATTTTCATCGTGACGCCAACCCAGCCGAGTGCCACACCGTGCTCTACGACTGTATTGTCCGCCTGGGCGACGAACTCCAGCCCTGGGATGTCGCGTAGGGGCGGGGTGGCTGGCTACTCGACCGTTACAGTGATGTTTTCCCGATGCGTGCGGATAACATCCCAGCTAAAGTGCTCGACCAGCTGCTCGGCAGAGCGCGGTGTGGCGTCCGGCGCGATGCCTGTTTGCCCGGCGAGCCAGCCCAGTAGTGCCTCGGGCGCGCCAAAGCGGGTGCGGAGCTCGCCCAGGTCCAGGTCGCGGTCGCGCTTGGAAAGGCGGCGGCCATCCGGCGACATGAGCAGCGGAATGTGCGCGTAGTGCGGCGTGGGAAGTTCCAGCAAATGCTGCAGGTAGATTTGGCGCGGCGTGGAGCCCAGCAGATCGCATCCGCGCACGACCTCGGTGACGCCCATGGCAGCGTCGTCGACCACCACGGCTAGCTGGTAGGCAAAAACGCCGTCGCTGCGGCGCACCAAAAAGTCGCCGCATTCGGTGGCGAGTGCTTCGCATTGGGCTCCATACGTGCGGTCCACGAATTCGATCACATCGTTTGCGAGGTCGTCGACGGCGGGTACGCGCAGGCGCGTGGCCGGAGCGCGCAGGGCGCTGCGGCGGGCAACCTCCTCGGCAGAAAGGTCTCGGCAGGCGGCGCGGTAGATGGGCGTGCCGTCGCTCGCGTGCGGCGCGCTCGCGGCGTGGAGTTCGGCACGCGTGCAAAAACAGGGATAGGTGAGGCCGGCGTCTTGCAGCTGACGCAGGGCGTCCTCGTACAGATCCAGGCGATCGTGCTGGTAGTAGGGGCCTTCGTCCCACTCCAGTCCCAGCCAGGCCAGGTCGTCAATCAATTGAGTGGCAAGTTCCGGGCGCTTGCAGCGATCGTCCAGGTCCTCGATGCGCAGCACGATGCTGCCGCCTTGGCTGCGGGCCGAAAGCCACGAGCACAGGCAGCTGAACACGTTGCCCAAGTGCATGCGGCCCGAGGGCGACGGGGCAAAGCGGCCCACGACGGGGGTGGGCGCTGCCGTTGCTGGTGCGTCCGCGGCGTGTGTTGCTATGTTGCGTGCGTTGATATCCATGCGGACGAGTATAGCGCGGGGCTTGGCAGGGAAGGCGTTGCTGCGCTCACAAGTTGGCGGCGGTACGCATTGCGCACGGTGGGTTTGCGGCTCAAGGTCTCGATCGCTGCGTACCGACTTAGCCTCACAAACGACAGAAACCCCGGCAGCTCTTCGCAACTGCCGGGGTTTCCGCGGAAAAGGGGGACATGATCCTCGAGCGAACGGCAAAGGGGCAAACCGTTTTCGCTCAACTGCTTTATGCCCCTCGGCTGGCGGCTCAATCAGCGCGTGCCGCGCCCACACAAAGCCGCTACACCTGTGACGGAGCTGTGAAGTGGTATCTATTGCCGGGGCGGGCTATGCCAAGGGTGTCCCTAATGACTAGTCATTTAAGAACGTCCCCAATGACTAGCTGCCGGGGTGCGGGTGTGACTTTCATCCCGTTTGGCGCTCCGGTCGCCTAGATGTTCGCCATGCGTACCCGCAAACGTGGGACAATGGCGCTGTTGGTTTTACAGACAAAGGATGTGCCTATGAACACCCTCGCCGCCAAAGTCAGCCGGCAGCGCCACCTGTTTGCGCGATTCGCTTCCGTCTGCGTGCTCGTCACGCTTGCGTTGTTGCTGCTGCCTGTCGCCGCGCACGCCGACGGCTACTCCATGACCCAGACCTATATCAGTGCCACGGTCGAGGCCGATGGATCGCTGACCGTTGTCGAGGGACGCCAGTTTGATTTCGACGACGACATCAACGGCGTGTTTTGGGAGATCAATACGGGCTCCAACCAGCAGGGCGGCACGGCGGGCGTCGACGTGCTGAGTGTCGAGGAAGAGGACACCGCGTTTAACAAAGTCGATAGCGCGAACAAGGGCGACTCTGGCGTCTACACGGTCGAGCAGACCGGTGACGGCGTAAGGATTAAGGTGTTCAGCCCCCACGAGAGCGGCGACAGCGCGATCTATTACGTGAGCTACACCATGACCGGTGCGGTCATGAACTGGGCCGATACCGCCGAGCTCTACTGGAAGTTTGTGGGCGACGGCTGGTCCGCGGACTCCGATGACGTTGAGATGGAAGTGTACTTCGCAAATGCCGCTGCCGGGACGGCGGCCGTCAAGGGCGATAACTTCCGCGCATGGGGCCACGGCCCGCTGACGGGCGATGTATCGCTCGATGCGGACGAACCCATGGTCACCTATACCATTCCCTGCGTGCATCAGGGCGAATTCGCCGAGGCACGCATTGCCTTCCCTAGCGACTGGGTGCCGCAGCTTGCCGCTTCGGGCGAAGAGCGCATGTCAACGATCCTGAGCGAAGAGAAGGAATGGGCCGACGAAGCTAACGCCCGCCGCGCTCACGCTCGCATGATTGCCAATGCACTTGCCGTGCTAAGTGTTGTTGCGGCGGTGGCCTTTACCGGCACAATCGTTATGCTCAAGCTGCGCAAGCGCAAGCCCAAGCCGCTTTTCCAGGACGAATATTTCCGCGATGTGCCTTCGGCCGACCATCCCGCCGTGCTTTCGGCCCTCATGAGCTGGAACGAGGTGCCCGATCAGGCATATATCGCCACGCTCATGAAGCTCACTGACGACCGTGTGATCAAGCTGGAGCAGGCGACCGTGACCAAGGCCAAGAAGGGTCTGTTGGGGCGTGAAAAAGAAGAGCAGACGTATCGCGTGACGGTGAGTGATGCGGGCTGGAAGTCGGCCAAGGGCATTGACCACATGGTGCTCAAGGTCTTCTTTGCCGGTGCTAAGCCTGACGAGAACGGCGATCGCTCGCGCACGTTCGACGAGCTGCAGCACTACGTCAAGCAGCACGCTACACCCGTGGGCGACAAGCTCGAGGACTATCAGAACACCGTTAAGGGCAAGCTGGCCGATAGCGAGTACGTTGCCTCGGACGGCATTGTTGCAATGGTGTTTTGCCTGGTTCTTGGTATCCTGATTGCCTTTGTTCCCGTGGGATCCATCTTCTTTACCGATGGCGCGCAGGCGAACATTACCGCCGCGGTTATCTCGGTGCCGATTGTGCTGGTGGGTATCGGCGTGGGCCTTACGTTCCGCCGCTTTACGCCGGAGGGCGCCGAGGTGGCGGCTCGCTGCAAGGCACTTAAGCATTGGCTCGAGGACTTCACGCGTCTAAAGGAAGCCGTCCCCGGCGATCTGGTGCTGTGGAACAAGCTGCTGGTGATGGGCGTGGCGCTGGGTGTTTCCAAGGAAGTGCTGCGTCAGCTTGCCGAGGCCGTGCCGCCCGAGGTGCGCGAGGCCGACGGCTTCTATGACAATTATCCCTGCTACTGGTGGTACTACCATCATTACGGCAACGAGTCTCCGCTCGATTCGTTCGATGACGTGTATCACGAGAGCATCCGTGAGCTGGCGTCGAGCTCCGACAGCTCGGGCGGCGGCGGAGGCGGCGGCTTCTCTGGCGGCGGAGGCGGCGGCGTCGGCGGAGGCGGCGGCGGAACGTTCTAACGGTCGTAAATTATGGGATGGGCTTTTCTCGACAGCCGTCGGGGAAAGCCCATCCCCTTTTTACGCGCTACCTACGAAGACTGTCCCCAGCGACTAATCATTTAAGAACGTCCCCAACGACTAGGTGCGGTTGCTGCCAAGGAGTGTCCCGGGATGCCGGCACAAAAGGAACGTCCCTAACTGCTGGGTTTAGGCTGTTAGATCGAGTTCGTAGAGGAAGCTTTCGCGCGGCATGTCGTGGCGACGCTCTTCGCGGTTGGCGCGGTGCGTGGCCGTGCGCTTAAAGCCGTGCAGCTCGTAGAACTTCCACGAGCAGTTGGAGTCGGTGTACAGGTGCGCCCTCGTCGCTCCAAGCGAGGATAGGTGTGAGACCGCGGCATCGAGCAGAACCGTGCCAACGCCCAGGCCATGGACATCGCGATCCACGGCAAGCAGCGTGACCTCGTTGTCGTGCGGCAACGGGCTGCTCTCGAGCAGGCGGTTGTTGGTTCGGATGGTTGCGCGCACAAACGAGAGATATTCGGCGCAGGCATCAGGCTCCAGCTCACGCATCTGCGACAGCAACGCGCGTTCGGTATCCATCCAATGCTCGTTGATAGTGACGCCGGAGTTCTGTCCTGCGCGTGCAAGTGCAATGCCGCGCGCCTCGCCGTCAATCACCGCAACCTGCGAAAACGTCGATGACGAAAGGCAATAGGCGAGGTCGCACGCGGCCTCAAGGCGGTTGTACTCATCGTTATCCGAATTGTTATGCCAAAGCTGTTGCAGAATCAGCGCGATGGCGTCGAAGTCTTCGGTATCAAACGGTCGGTAGAGAACCCGCGAGACCATGGTGCCTCTTTCTTTTGCGGATGCATATCGAGCACAGTTCTACCACGCCATTGGCATCAAATTATGGTGCCCCTGTGTTCCATGAACTCACCGTGCCCAGTGCCGTGCCCATCCCCTCCGCTCACAAACTTTTTCTGCACATGCGCCCGTTGCGGGGTGCATCGATGCGCTCGATGCGCTACATTGAATCAGTATTTTCAATGCCGCTGCGCGAGCGCTGCAGATCGACGTATCACCGACTCACAGAGCACGGCGGCGTACCAGACAGGAGGACTGCATGGGATCTGATGTGAAGATCGCACGCGCGTTGATCTCGGTTACCGATAAGACGGGCGTCGTCGATTTCGCACGGACGCTGGTCGATGACTTTGGCGTCGAGATCATCTCTACGGGCGGCACGGCTCGTGCCATTGAGGACGCGGGCGTTCCCGTAACCCCCATCGAGGAGTTCACGGGCTATCCCGAGATGATGGACGGCCGCGTTAAGACCCTGCACCCCAAGGTTCACGGCGCGCTGCTGGCCCGCCGCGATTCCGAGCAGCACATGCAGGAGGCCGCTCAGCACGGCATTAAGCTGATCGACCTGGTCGTCGTCAACCTGTACGAGTTCGAGAAGACCGTCGCCAACCCCGAGGTCACCTTCGCGGATGCCATCGAGCACATCGACATCGGTGGCCCCTCCATGCTGCGCTCTGCCGCCAAGAACGCCGCGAGCGTTACCGTCATCTCCGACCCGGCCGACTATGATGCCGTCCTGGCCGAGATGCGCGAGACCGGTGGCTGCACCACGCTTTCCACCCGTCGTCGCCTGCAGGTGAAGGTCTACCAGACCACCGCTGCCTACGACACGGCCATCTCCCGCTGGCTCGCCGCTCAGGCAAGCGACGTGGCGGACTCCTCTGCCAAGCTCGAGATCTCGCTGGAGAAGGTCGACGACCTGCGCTATGGCGAGAATCCTCAGCAGAAGGCTACGGTCTACCGCTTTGCCGAGGGCTGCGAGAACACCGCGAGCTCGCAGTTCCCGCTCGTGGGCTCCGAGCAGATCCAGGGCAAGCCGCTCAGCTACAACAACTATCTGGATGCCGACGCCGCTTGGAACCTGGTCCGCGAGTTCGACGAGCCTGCCTGCGTGATCCTCAAGCATCAGAACCCCTGCGGCTCCGCCGCGGCCGAGGACATCACGGCCGCCTACGACCGCGCGTTTGCCTGCGATCCCAAGAGCGCCTTTGGCGGCATCATCGCCTGCAACCGCGAGGTTCCCTATGAGCTGGTCGAGCACTTCGCCGATCAGAACAAGCAGTTCGTCGAGGTTATCATCGCCCCGAGCTACACTGCCGAGGCGCTCGAGCGCATGGCCAAGCGCCCCAACCTGCGCGTGCTGGCTACCGGCGGCGTGGACCACGGCGCCCAGGTGGAGCTGCGCTCCGTCGACGGCGGCATGCTGGTGCAGGAAGTCGACCACGTGACCGAGGATCCCGCGACCTTCACGTTTCCCACCGACCGCAAGCCCACTGACGCCGAGATGGCCGAGCTCGAGTTTGCCTGGAAGGTCTGCAAGGGCGTCAAGTCCAACGCCATCCTGGTCTCCAAGGGCAAGGCCGGCATTGGCATGGGCCCGGGTCAGCCTAACCGCGTTGACTCTGCGCTGCTTGCCTGCGAGCGCGCCGAGGACTTCTGCGAGCGCGAGGGCGTGGAGAAGGGCGGCTTTGCCTGCGCAAGCGACGCGTTCTTCCCGTTCCGCGACAACGTCGACGTGCTTGCCGAGCATGGTGTGACCTGCATCATCCAGCCCGGCGGCTCCAAGCGCGACGACGAGAGCATCCAGGCCTGCAACGAGCACAATATTGCTATGGTCTTTACAGGCGCTCGCCACTTTAGGCACTAAGTTTCGCCTCGGGACATAATAATCTCTGCAAAAGACGGTCGCTCCGTTTGGAGGGCCGTCTTTTTGGTATAAGAGGACGGAATGACTAACACGAAAGGTATGACCATGCCCCAGATTGATGATGCCGAGCTGTTTGGCAATGCCGAGGATCAGCGTGCGTACGAGGACTTTTGCGCCAATCAGGAGGCGGTCGAGAAGTTCACGCTCGACAAGCCCGCGCTTGTCTGCCGTTGGCGCATGTCCAACAAAAAGGTGCCCATGCTCAACCGCCACATTCGCGCACTGTCCGAGCGCCTGGTGCAGGGCGAGCCGCTTACCCATAACATGCTCAGCTGGGCCAAACAGCACGTTGAGTGGTCGCTTGCCGAGGGTGATTACACCGCACGCGACGGCGTGCTCATGCTGGTGATCGACATCAACGGCAACGCCGCCATGACGGTGGGGGAGTACGAGCCGCTCGCCGATACGTCGGCCAAGGCGCTGCGCGCCCGCTCCGCCGAGGCCCGCTCCGAGGCCGACGAGACCGGCGTGGCGCCCGAGCTGCTCGCCGCCGTCAACAACGGCGAGCTCGCCTTTGTGGCGCCGGCGGACGAGTTCCTGTGTGGCACGGCGACGCTCATCGAGCAGTTGGCCCAGACCAAGGGCATCCCGGTCACGCGCGTAGACATTCCCGCGCAGCTTAAGGGCGCGCTGTTCCTAGTGAGCGACGAGCACGGCGTGGTTCCTGCCACCGACGGTGACGCTGCCGACTCCGATGCCGCCACGGTCGCCTTCTTTGCCGACGGCTACGAAAAGCTTCGTGCCCGCCGCTAAATGATTTTTCTGGGACGGGGATTTAATAATCATTTGATCCTCGCTCCCGTTGCGAGCGAGGGGCGAACCAAACGCTTTCGTTCGCGAACAGTTCTGTCACCTTGGCGCCGCGCGCGGTGCACACCTGCAGTTTCGCAGCCATAATGGTGGCAAGACAACCAAGAGGGGAGCGGAACCCATGCCGCTGATCTATATCGTTGAGGACGACGAGCCCATCCGTCGCGAGCTCGCCGACATCCTCGCCCGTGCCGGTTTTGGGGTTGAGGCCTGCGGATCGTTCGAGCACGTCTCGCGCGATATTCTCGCCGCCGCTCCCGACCTGGTGCTGCTCGACCTCACACTCCCTGTCAAAGACGGCCAGCACATCTGCCATGAGGTTCGCCGCGAATCCGAGGTTCCCATCATCGTCCTCACGTCGCGCACGACCGAGATTGACGAGGTCATGGCCATGACGCTCGGCGCGGACGACTTTGTTCCCAAGCCCTACAGCGCCCGTGTGCTCGTGGCGCGCATCAACGCACTACTGCGTCGCACCGCGGCGGCGGGCGAGCGCAGCACGCTCGTCCACAAGGGACTGGAGCTCGACCTCGCACGCTCCATGGTCACCAACACGCAAACGGGCACCAGCACCGAGCTCACCAAAAACGAGCTGCGTATCCTCTCGTTGCTTCTGAGCCGCGCGGGCAAGATCGTCTCGCGCTCGGCCATCATGCAGGACCTGTGGGACTCCGATGCCTTCGTGGACGACAATACGCTCACCGTCAACATCAACCGCCTGCGTACCACGCTCGAAAAAATCGGCATCAAGGGGTATTTGACGACGCATCGCGGCCAAGGCTATTCGGTCTAGGGGCCGGCTATGTCGTTTGGCAAGTTCTTTAAAGATGCGCTGCTTCCCGTCGCCGTGTGGACGTGCGGCGTGCTGCTGAGCTGCTTTGTGCTGACGGTCGCCGGTGCTTCGACATCTATTGTGGTCGTGGCGGTCGGCGTGTCCTTTATCTTTGGTATGCTCGGCATCGTGGTCGAGTACGCGCGCCGTCGCCGTTTTCTGCGTCAGCTGGAGCGTGCGGCCGAGGAGCTCGAGAGTCCCGCATGGGTGCAGGAGATGGTGCAATGCCCGACCTATGCCGAGGGCGAGCTCGAGTACGAGGTCTTGCGTCGCGTGGGCAAAGCTGCTTGCGACGAGGTTGCCGAAGGCCGGCGTCAGACCGATGACTATCGCGACTATATCGAGAGCTGGGTCCACGAGGCCAAGCTGCCCCTGGCGGCGGCCCACCTGATTTTGGAAAACCTGGACGGCAGCGAAGACGACCTGTCGCGCGTGGATGACCTGGGCCGTGAGCTGGCTCGCGTGGAGCGCTATATCGACCAGGCACTGTACTACGCGCGCTCGGAAGTCGTGGAGCGGGACTACCTGATTCGCCGCTGGGATCTCAAGACCTTGGTGACGGGCGCGATTAAGGCCAACGCGCGCGAGCTCATCGCGGCGCACGTGGCCCCGGTGTGCGAGAACCTCGACTTTGAGGTCTTTACCGACGAGAAGTGGCTCGAGTTTATTCTGGGCCAGCTCATTCAGAACAGCATTAAATATGCGCGCGAGGACGGCGCAAAGATCGTGTTTTCGGGCGCGTTGCTGGACGAGGGCCTGGCGAGTGAACGCATCGAGCTCACCGTCGCGGACAACGGCTGCGGCGTGAGCGCGGCCGACCTGCCGCGCGTGTTCGAGAAGGGCTTTACCGGCGATAGCGGCCGCACCACCAAGCGCGCAACGGGCATTGGCCTCTACCTGGTGGCGCGTCTGTGCTCCAAGATGGGTATCGATGTCACCGCGGCATCCGAGCCCGGCGAAGGCTTCGTCGTCACGTTTGCCTTCTCGACCAACAAATTCCAATACTTTGAGTAGTCGTCGCGGTGTAACGTCCCGGAGCGTCATTCACGTTAAGACAATTATCCCAAACGGGATAATTCCATCATGATGTGCTATGATTATCCCGTTTGGGATAATCATAGGGGATTAGCATGCAAGACTGGAATGAGCGAACGATTTTTGACCCAGCTGAACTCGGTGCATATTTGCGTGAGCGCCGGAAGAAGCTCGGTTATACCCAACGCGATGTGGCTGATTTCAACCAGTGCAGTTTGCGCTTTGTGAGCGAGCTTGAGCGTGGAAAGGCGGGTGCCAATCTTCGCCAAACCCTTCAAATCGCTAACAGCTTGGGGGTCGATTTGATCCTGAGGGAGAGGGGCGACGGCTCATGGCATTAAAGGTTTATCGTGAGTATCGGGGAACGTTTGAGCTGGTCGGAGAATTTGAGAGGGCCGACCCCGTAAACGAGACGTTTGCATATGATGAGGGATATCTTGAACGCGACGATGCTGCCGCACTCTCAGCTTCTCTTCCCTTGCGACATGAGCCATATGCCAGCAATGAGTTTTCGGCCTTCTTTTCGGGCATGCTTCCCGAGGGCCCGGTTCGGCATGAGCTGTCGATGCGTTTTCAAATCCCCCAGTCAGACTATTTATCGATGCTCGAGCGTTTGGGCGATGAGTGCGTTGGTGCCTTGAGGTTTCTCGGCGATGAGAAATCGAGCTACGATCCGGGCTATCGTCCTCTGCAAGACGAGGATTTTGAGGCACTT
This sequence comes from uncultured Collinsella sp., assembly GCA_958445985.1. Taxonomy (GTDB): domain Bacteria; phylum Actinomycetota; class Coriobacteriia; order Coriobacteriales; family Coriobacteriaceae; genus Collinsella. The sequence goes on from CAUCUN010000013.1 coordinate 36,083, forward strand.
TCTAAGGCGGAAGTGTTTGAGATTGCAAATGATATGCAGGATTCGAGGCTGTCGTTGGCGGGCGCTCAGTCTAAAACCGGTTGGTTTTTACCGCGCGGTAAAGATGCAAAAAAGGCCGGGTCGGGGGATTGGATGCTGCCGCTCGGCTCTGCCCCCTCGACTCACATAGTCAAGATTGCTTCAACTAAACATCCGGATTTGCCGTTCAACGAATTAATTTGCATGACGGCAGCGTCTGCTGCTGGGCTTGAAATTGCCCGTTCAGAAGCTTCGGATACGATTCCTGGTGCGTTCTTTTCCGAGCGTTATGACAGAATCTGGAGCAATGAGCCGCCGTCGATGAGCGGATTCGATGTGCCTCTGAGGCTGCATCAGGAGGATTTTTGCCAAGCGGTTGGCTGGCCTTCGTATATGAAATACGAGACACGTCCCGATAGCTGCTATATGGCTCTTTGCGGCCGATTGATAAGAGAGCAATCGTCTAACGTAATTGCTGATACTCAAATGTTCGCTCGTCAGGTAATGGTCGATTATGCGTTGGGGAATTGCGACTCGCATCTCAAGAACCATTCGTTTCTTTATAGTCCGAGTTGGCGGGAAAAGAGGTTGGCCCCTGCATACGATATTGTTTGCACGACGATAATGGGATACGACCATAATCTTGGGATTGATATTGGGGATCACCGGGTGATCGATGGGGTGACTCCTGAAGATTTCGAATTCATGTCTCAAGATTTGCATCTGCCACTCAAGATGATCAAGAACATCGCGGCGGAAGTGGCTGAAGAGGTGTCTGCCCAGCTTGCAGAACTTGCCTCTGCAACCGGAGATTTGGGTCGGGTCGCTCTGAAAATTCAGACGGATTCCGTTGAGAGAATGAGGGTTCTGGAGCAATTCTCAGCCTAAAGCAAAGCGGGGCCACCGTAATGGTGGTCCCGCTCTTGGAAGACTTGGGCACGTGGGCTTGCGCTCCGCGATGCGTTAGGCGTACGTTTGCTACTTCACGACCAAGATGTCGCAGTCCGTATTGCGCAGCAGGAACGTCGAAATCGAACCCAGCAGCGCATACTTGATCGAGGACAGGCCGCGGGCGCCGCAGAGCACCAGGTCGGGCTTAACCACGTCGAGCATCTCGTCCTTGAGCGTCTCGCGAATACGGCCGGCGCGAATCATGACCTCGACCTCGGGAATATCGGGATTGGCCTTGGCCTCTTCGAGCTGCTTGGCGATGGAGTTCTTAAATGCCTCCTCTAGGCCGTTGACCAGATCGACCGGATAGGAACCGGCGCTCTCGAGCGCCGTGGAATCGATAACGTGGCCGATGATTAGCTTGGCGCCGTTGTTCGCGGCGACCTTGATGGCGCGTGCGAGCACAAAATCCTGCTGCTCAGTACCGTCGAGTGAAACAAATACCTTGGTGTAGCCCTCGTTCATGGTTTCCTCCTTGGTCTATCGCACGGGCGCGGGGCTCGTGCATCGGGCGGGCGCGGGCGCGTTGGCCGCCGGACACTTTATCTTGTTGCAGTTATACCCAAGGATTTGGGTTTGACCGCTCGCAATTCTGTGAACGGGCGAGTTTTTTGGTAAGGGTAGGCGTAGACGCGCCCGAACGGTTGATAATGGGACATCGCCCGCACCGTCCGCAGAACAATATCGGCGGGTGTCTAACGAGGGGGTCCCTTTGGATATTATCGAGCTTCTAAAATCTGCCTTCATGGGCCTGGTCGAGGGCATCACCGAATGGCTGCCTGTTTCGTCGACCGGTCACATGATCTTGGTGGACGAGTTCGTCAAGATGAACGTGAGCGAGACGTTCTGGAATATGTTCCTGGTCGTGATTCAGCTCGGCGCCATTCTGGCCGTCTGTGTGCTGTTCTTCCATGAGCTCAATCCGTTCTCGCCCAGCAAGGGCAAGGAGGGCCGTCGCGACACCTGGGTGCTGTGGGGCAAGATTGTGCTCGGCTGCATTCCCGCCGCGGCGATCGGTCTGCCGCTTAACGACTGGATGGAGGAGCATTTCTACAATGCTCCCGTCGTGGCGCTGGCGCTCATTGTGTACGGCGTGCTGTTTATCGTGATCGAGAACTGGCGCGCGAGCAAGCGCGAGGAAATGGCCGTTGCCGGTTCGTTTGGCTCGCGTGCTGTGGTGTCGGGTGGACGTCCCGCCGGTGCGCACTTTGCGGCGCCCGCCGCGGCTACCGCTGAGGATGAGGACGATGACGAGAATCTGGACTTTGGCTCCATCGCCACGCTCGAGGACCTGAGCTGGAAGACTGCGCTGGGTATCGGCTGCTTCCAGGTGCTTTCGCTGGTGCCTGGTACGTCTCGCTCCGGTTCTACCATCATCGGCGGCCTGCTTTTGGGCTGTACGCGTTCGGTGGCGTCCAAGTTTACGTTCTTCCTGGCCATCCCTGTCATGTTTGGCGCGAGTGCACTCAAGCTGGTCAAATACTTCATCAAGGGCGGCACGTTCGGCGCCAACGAGGTCGCTATCTTGGGCGTGGGCTGCGTTGTGGCCTTTGTGGTTTCGCTCATCGCCATCAAGTGGCTCATGGGCTTCGTCCGCCGTCACGACTTCAAGTGCTTCGGTGTTTACCGCATCATCCTGGGCGTCGTAGTGCTCGCATACTTCTTCGTTCTGGAGCCTATGCTCGGCCTGTAACTTGGTTGACGCTGCGCGGCGGCCAGAGCGACAACTTGTCATTCAAAGAGGGCGGCATGACCAAAAGGTCTATGCCGCCCTCTTTTCATGCCAATTTGTTCGCTCTGGCCGCCGCTCGCTGCTGCTACCGTGACATCGGTGGCTCTGTGATTGGCGCAATGGGGTCAGGTTACTTTGTACCAGCTTGGTGCAGACAAATCTGACCCCATTGCGCCAAATCCGCTGGGGCGGGCCCGATGGTGGCGGACGGAGTCGTGGTGTGATTTGCGTCGGTGTCCGCACGGCTCGGTATACTAGTACGGCTCAAACTATGGCGCTGCCCGCAGGCGCGCCGTCCGTCAGATGAGGAGTCGCCCATGACCCAGCCCCTGCCCTGGGAAAAGAACACTGCTGCGCCCGTGCCGCCCGCGCCGGAACCCGTGCCGCTCGATGCGTACACCGCCCCCGCCGCGCCGGAACCCGAGCTCGTTCCGCTCGACATCTACGACGCCCCGGCTCCGGCGCCCAAACCCGCCAAGCCGCTCGTCGATATCGATAGCCTGAACCCCGCCCAGCGCGAGGCAGTCCTGACCACCGAGGGCCCGCTGCTGGTCCTTGCCGGCGCCGGCTCGGGCAAGACCCGCGTCCTGACCTTCCGCATCGCGCATATGCTTGGCGACCTGGGCGTTAAGCCCTGGCAGGTCCTGGCCATCACGTTTACCAACAAGGCCGCGGCCGAGATGCGCGAGCGTCTGGCAGCGCTCATCCCCAGTGGCACCCGCGGCATGTGGGTGTGCACCTTCCACGCCATGTGCGTGCGCATGCTGCGCGAGGACGCCGACCTGCTGGGCTACACCGGTCAGTTCACCATCTACGATGATGACGACTCGAAGCGTATGGTGCGCGACATTATGCAGGCGCTCGGCATCGAGCAAAAGCAGTTCCCCATCAACATGATCCGCAGCAAGATCAGCTCGGCCAAAAACGCCATGATCGGGCCCGAGGACATGCTCAAATCCGCCGACAGCCCTAATGACAAAAAGGCCGCGCAGGTCTACCTGGAGCTGGAGCGCCGCCTGCGCGCCGCCAACGCGATGGACTTCGACGACCTGCTCGTGCGCACGCTCGAGCTGCTGCGCACCCGCCCCGAGGTGCTCGACAAGTACCAGGAGCGCTTCCGCTACATTAGCGTCGACGAGTACCAGGACACCAACCACGTCCAGTACGAGATCGCCAACCTGCTGGCCGCCAAGTACCAAAATCTCATGGTCGTAGGCGACGACGACCAGTCCATTTATAGCTGGCGCGGCGCCGACATCACCAACATCCTGGACTTTGAGAAGGACTTTAAAAACTGCAAGACTGTCAAGCTGGAGCAGAACTATCGCTCCACGGGTCACATCCTGAGCGCCGCCAATGCCGTTGTTCGCCATAACTCGCAGCGCAAGGACAAGCGCCTGTTTACGGCCGAGGGCGACGGCGAGAAGATTCAGGCCTTCCAGGCAAGCGATGAGCGCGACGAGGGCCGCTGGATTGCTGGCGAGATCGAAAAGCTGCATTCCAAGGGCACGAGCTACGACGACATCGCCGTGTTCTACCGCACCAACGCCCAGTCGCGCATTCTCGAAGATATGTTCCTGCGCGCGGGCGTGCCCTACAAGATCGTGGGCGGCACGCGATTCTTCGACCGTGCCGAGATCCGCGACGTCATGGCCTACCTCAAGATGATCGTGAACCCGGCAGACGAGATGAGCGTCAAGCGCGTCATCAACACGCCGCGTCGTGGCATCGGCTCCACCTCGATCCAAAAGATCGAGCAGCTGGCACGCGACAACCGCTGCTCGTTCTTCCAGGCTTGTGAGATCGCGTGCGCCGAAACCGGCATGTTTAGCGCCAAGGTGCGCAATGGCCTGTCGAGCTTTGTGTCGCTGGTGCGGGAGGGCCGTCGCATGGATGGCGAGCTCAAGGACGTCGTCGAGATGATTGTCGACAAGACGGGCCTGCTGCAGGCATTCCGCGCCGAGGGCACCATGGAGTCCGAGAGCCGCGCCGAGAACATCCAGGAATTCCTGGGCGTTGCGGCCGAATTTGAAGAGACACACGAGGATATCGAGGGTACGCTTGAGAGCTTGGAAGAGCTGCGCGCGGCTGGCGTTGCCGATGTGCCTGCCGACGCTGAGCCCGAGCCCGTTGTGGTGAGCGCGCCTGCGCCCGAGCCGGGACCGTCCGCGCCCGCGTCCTCGTTTGAGGCGCTGGTCGGCGCGCGCGATGCCGCAGGTTCCAATCCGCTCGATAGCCTAGCCGCCCCGGCGCTCTCGCCGCAGGATGCTCTGGCCGCCGCCATCGCGGGCAACGCATATGCCGCGTCGACGGAGATGCCGGCGGGTGCCGTGCATGCCGACGAGATCGAGCGCACCTACGGTCCGCTCACCTGTAAGGCGCTGCCGGCGCTCATGGAGTGGCTGGCCCTGCGCTCCGACTTGGATTCCCTAGCCGGCGAGACGCATGCCATTACCATGATGACCATCCACTCCGCCAAGGGCCTGGAGTTCCCGGCGGTGTTCGTGGCCGGCATGGAGGAGGGTATCTTCCCGCACGTGCACGACTTTGGCGGCAGCGATGACCCGGGTAAGCTCGAGGAGGAGCGTCGCCTGGCCTACGTCGCCATCACGCGCGCCCGTAAGCGCCTGTTCTTGACCTATGCGGCCACGCGTCGCACCTACGGCTCGACCTCTGCCAACCCGCGTTCGCGCTTCCTCAACGAGATTCCGTTTGAGGATATCGAGTTTAGCGGTATCGGTTCTGCCGGCTTTGAAGGCACGGGCTGGGAGAAGCGCGGCGACCGTCACGGCACCTTTGGCTCGGGCATGGGCTCGGATATGTATGGCGGCAAGGTGTTCGGCTCGCATACGCGCTCGACCGGCGGTTCCGGTTCGCGCGGCGGATCGAGCTTTGACGATTTCTTTGGCGGTAGCAGCTACGGGACCGAACGCCATCGTGGGGTCTCGCCCGATGCCGGCCGTGTTGCCTCGACCTTTGGCTCGGGCGCGCCGCGAGCCAAAAAGCCGTCGTCCAAGGTGTCCCCGACGGTGGAGCGCAAGGTCGATCGCGCCAGCGCATCGCAGGACTTTGCCGCGGGCGATACCGTGAGCCACAAGACCTTTGGCACGGGTACCGTGATCTCGGTCGCCGGAGACATGATCGAGGTTCAATTCGAAAAGACCGGCCAGACCAAAAAGCTTATGAAAGGTTTTGCACCGATCGTCAAGCTGTCGTAATCCCGGCGGACCTGGTCGGGCGTATAGGGCAACATCGCCTGCTCGGGCAGTCCTGCGCAAGACGGAGGCCACATTAAGTGGCCTCCTTTGCGTGCGGAACTCGCGACCGATGTTGCCCTATACGCCCGCCCAGGTCCTTGGGTAACGTTGCTGGACGAGCGTTGCTTTGCTCGTTCGCTTTTTGGTCTGGAGAGCCGGGTGGGCTGATATATATGGACAAGGGGCTCCCCCGTTGGTGGACGGGGGAGCCCCTTGTTTCGTTTTGGTTGTTGTTGTGACCTAGAGGTGGCTGATGATCAGTTCCATCTTGCCTTCGAGGTCGATGGAGCTGACGGTGCTCGGGGCCAGCAGGTGGCTTCCCTTGTGGACGGGGTCGCCGCAGACGGTGCCTTCGCCGTCGATGACCGACAGGCACATGAAGGGCCAGCGCTGGTCGAGGGTCTTGCTGCCGTTGACGCGCACGCGATCGACGGTGTAGCAGGGGTTGGACTCGAGCTCGGTCACGCCGTCCACCTCGGGCGCGGTCACCGTGCCGTCGGTCGGAGCCTGAGCATCAAAGTCGATGCAGTCGAGGCTCTGCTCAATGTGCAGCGGGCGCAGCTTTCCGTCGGTGCCGGGGCGGTCGTAGTCGTACAGGCGATATGTCACGTCGCTCGACTGCTGCGTCTCCAGAATCAGCGTGCCGGTCTTGATGGCGTGAACGGTGCCGGAGTCGATCTGGAAAAAGTCTCCCTTGTGAATCGGCAGCACGTTGAGCATCTCGTCCCAACGGCCCCCCTCGATCATCTGCGCGGCCTCGGCGCGGTCGTGCGCGCGCTGGCCGACGATGATCGTGGCACCGGGCTCGCAGTCCAGTACATACCAGCACTCGGTTTTGCCCAGGCTGCCGTTCTCGTGCTTGGCGGCGTACTCGTCGTTGGGATGAATCTGGATCGAAAGGTCGTCCTTGGCGTCCAGAATCTTGATGAGCAACGGGAACTCCTTGCCCTCGCAGTTGCCAAAGAGCTCGCGGTGCTCGGCCCACAGCCACGACAGCGTGTGGCCGGCGTACGGTCCCTCCGCAATCTGGCAGTCGCCGTTGGGATGGGCCGAGATGGCCCAGCACTCACCGATGGGACCCTCGGGAATGTCGTAGCCAAACACGGTCTCCAACTGGCGGCCGCCCCAGATCTTCTCGTGGAAGATCGGCGTGAGTTTAATCAAATCGGACATGTGCATACTCCCATAAGGTTGTGCGGGTGCCGCGTAAGACAGCTCAAAACGAGCACCCACCGGATTACAAAACTAGGCCAGCGTTACGTTGTGCAGCTCAAAGCGGTCGCCTACGTTGTGCGAGATAGAATATTCAAACGCGGTGCCGCTATCCAAGAAGCCAATCTGGTTGAGTTCGAGCAGGGGAGAGCCGGGTTTGGTATCCAGGCGCTCGGCTTCTTCCTCGGTTGCCGCCACGGCGCGGATGGTGCGATGGAAGCTCGAAATCTTCAGCCCGCATTGCTCGCGGATAAAGCCGTAGACCGATCCGTACAGGTCCTTCTTTTTAAGGCCCGGGATCAGTTCGAGCGGCATATAGGTGTACTCGATGACGATGGGCTTCTCGTCGACCTGGCGCACGCGCACGATGTGATAGGCGAAGTCATCCTCGGCCATTCCCAGCTGGGTCGCAACCTCTGCCGGTGGATTGACGATCGAGAAATCGTAGACCACCGAGGTCACCTTCTCCCCGCGATGCTCGTACGAAAAGCCTTGGGCACGGTCGTTCTTGCCTTGAAAAAACACCTGGCCGGGAAGCCCCGCCGTGTCCTTGACGTAGGTGCCCGATCCGCGCCGGCTGGTAATAAGGCCTTCCTCGGTGATCTGCTCAATCGCTCGTTTGACGGTGATTTTGGAAACGCTATAGAGCTCACAGAACTCAACGACGGTGGGAAGCTTGTCGCCCGGTTTAAGAGCGCCATCCTCAATACTTCGACGAATATCTGCAGCTATCGCCTCGTATTTGGGAATCAAGGAACCTCCTTTCCAACTTGATTGAGTATAAAAGAAAGTATAGTCAACACCTAAGTATCTCTATTGAGTTATTGAAAAGTTCGAGAAAGATAAAATTAAAAGTCGCCCCGCTTGTAAAATTAGAGCGTTTTAAATGATAAACATCTGAGTAGTGTCGTGTTGAGAAATGATCGGTCCGAGGACGGGGCCGAACCGATATAACACCCAGCGAACCGAATCTCGTACTCTGCGCTTCCCCAGATAAAACCTGCCAAAACAAACCTGTCCCTTTTTGGTAGGTTTTTGCCTTGGGAGCGGTACCATACAGGCAATGTTTAAACTAGAAAGGCGGGCTCCCATGGAACCTAAGCAGTATTACATCGGCATCGACGTCGGCGGCACTTCGGTTAAGGAGGGCCTGTTCGACGAGGACGGCAACCTGCTGGCCAAGGCCAGCGTGCCCACGCCTCCCATCGTTGACGTCGCGGGCTTTGCCGCGGTGACCGAGGCTATCGACCAGGTGGTCGCTAAGGCCCAGATTCCGCGCGCCTTTGTGGCGGGTATTGGCCTGGCCGTTCCGTGCCCCATCCCGGCATCGGGCGATGCCAAGGTCAAGGCCAACATTGCCATTAACCTGCCTGAGCTGAGAGTCGCCATTCAGGAGCACTGCCCCGACGCGGTCGTTAAGTACGAGAACGATGCCAACGCCGCCGCCATGGGCGAGGCCTGGCTCGGCTCTGCCAAGGGCGTGCAGAACGTGGTGATGGTCACCATCGGTACCGGCGTGGGCGGCGGCGTTATCGTCAACGGCGACGTGGTGTCGGGCGTTGTGGGTGCCGGCGGCGAGATCGGCCACATGTGCCTGAATCCGGCTGAGGAGCGCACCTGCGGCTGCGGCGGCCATGGCCACCTGGAGCAGTATTCCAGCGCCACCGGTGTGGTGAGCAACTACCTTGCCGAGTGCAAGAAGGCTGGCGTCGAGCCCATCGAGCTCACCGGCCCCTCCGATTCCAAGGACGTGTTCCAGGCCTGCCGCGAGGGCGACAAGCTCGCGCTGGCCGCGGCCGATACCATGGCCGACTATCTCGGTCGCGCCCTGGCACTTATCGCCAACGTGGTCGACCCCGAGATGTTCCTCATCGGCGGCGGCGCCTCCGCCTCGGCCGATGTCTACCTCGACAAGGTTCGCGAGCACTTTAAGCAGTACGCGCTCTCTGCCTCGCGCGAGACGCCCATTAAGGTCGCTTCGCTCGGAAACGACGCCGGTATCATCGGCGCCGCCTACGTAGCTCTGCGCGCCGCTGGCAAATAGCTGGTGCAGGGGGGCGGGTGGTACAAGGGGGACAGACTTCGCCCCCCAGGCTCACCCCAAATTGCGCCGCGCCCCTTCCGTCTCATAAGGTTCGGCGCAGCGTGCTACCATAGCTACGTCCAAGTACACATATCAAGTGGAGGATATCCATGGCAAACGTTCTTGTCTTTGGTCACCAGAACCCCGATAACGACGCCATCATGAGCGCCGTCGTCCTGTCCCAGCTGCTCAACCAGGTTGAGTATGCCGGCAACACCTACGAGGCCTGCGCCCTTGGTCAGCTTCCGGCAGAGTCCGCCAAGCTGCTCGCCGACGCCGGCATCGCCGAGCCTCGCGCGATCGAGTCCGTCGAGGCCGGTCAGCTCGTCGTCCTCACCGACCACAACGAGTCCGCCCAGTCCGTCGCCGGCCTTAAGGACGCCACGGTCTTTGGCGTCGTCGATCATCACCGCATCGGCGACTTCGAGACCGCCGGCCCGCTGCACTACATCTGCCTGCCCTGGGGCTCCAGCTGCACCATCGTCACCAAGCTCGCCGACGTGCTCGGCGTTGAGCTTTCCGACGTCCAGGCCAAGCTGCTGCTCTCGGCCATGATGACCGATACGCTCATGCTCAAGAGCCCCACCACCACCGCTGTCGACCGCGTCGTCGCCGCCAAGCTCGGCGAGCAGGTGGGCGTCGACCCGGTCAAGTTTGGCATGGAGGTCTTCCTCACCCGTCCGTCCGGCTCCTTCACTGCAGCCGAGATGGTCGGCAACGACATCAAGATGTTCGAGCCCGCCGGCAAGAAGCTGCTCATCGGCCAGTACGAGACCGTCGACAAGACCCGCGCACTCGGCATGATCGACGAGATTCGCGAGGCCATGCGCGCTTACGCCGCCGAGAAGGGTGCTGACGGCATCGTCCTGTGCATCACCGACATCATGGAGGAGGGCTCGCAGGTCCTGCTCGAGGGCGAGACCGAGGCTGCTCAGAAGGGCCTGGGCATTGCCGACGAGCACGACGGCGTCTGGATGCCGGGCGTCCTCTCCCGTAAGAAGCAGGTCGCTGCCCCCATCATGGCCGCCTGCTAGATTCTTTTGGCCTAACACCGACGACCGGATCGCGGACGCCCCGCGCTCCGGTCGTTTTTTGTGCACGGCGCCGCGTCGTCTCTTGGACAGGCGTGCCCGTGCCGTTGAGCAAATAATGTTCAACCTGTGGTTCCGCTTTTCGGCCACGCCTGCGTGCTTGTCGTGCAGGGTAGGCTAGATGCAAGCGTAATACGTTAGAGCGCGGCGCCGCCACTTAGGCGGGCCGTGCTTTTTTAAGACGGGAGCTTTCCCGTGAAAGGAGCCGCCCATGGCAGCAACTGAGCAGCTGTTCAACGTTCGTGAGCGCAAGCGCTTTGAGCGTCACGACATTTGGGAGCGCATCGCCGAGAACGGCACGATTTCCGCCGCCGTCATGGTGATTGCTGCCATCGCCGCCGTCGTTTGCGCCAATACCGATGCCTACGAGGCCATCCATCACTTTTTGGAGACCCCGCTGTATGTGGGTCTGGGCAACCTGACGGCCGGTCTTACCGTTGAGCTTTTCGTTAACGACTTTCTCATGGCGATCTTCTTTTTGCTGGTGGGCATTGAGCTCAAGTATGAGATGACGGTCGGCGAGCTCAAAAACCCGCGCCAGGCCATGCTTCCCATGCTGGCGGCCGTGGGCGGCGTCGTCGTTCCCGCCTGCATCTACCTGATCTTTAACCATGCCGGCGCGCACAACGGCTGGGCCATTCCCATGGCAACCGATATTGCCTTTGCGCTGGGCGTGCTGTCGCTTTTGGGCAATCGCGTGCCCAACGGCGTGCGCGTGTTCTTCTCGACGCTCGCCATCGCCGACGACCTCATCTCCATCGCCGCCATCGCCATCTTCTACGGCCAGAGCCCCAATCCGTTTTGGTTGGGCGCCGCCGCGCTTGTGACCTGCGCGCTCGTGTGGCTCAACAAGACGCAGCATTACCGCCTTGCCCCGTATTCGGTACTGGGTCTGCTGTTGTGGTTCTGTATGTTCAAGAGCGGCGTACATGCCACGCTTGCTGGCGTCATCTTGGCCTTTACCATCCCGGCCAAGTGCGGCGTCAAGCTCGATAGTCTGACCGACTGGCTGGGCGAGTGCCTGCCGCTGCTCGACGACCGCTACGACGACGAGGCACACATCCTGGGCCAGCATGACTTTACCGTCTCGACCACCAAGGTCGAGCGCGTCATGCACCGCGTGACCCCGCCGCTCATCCGCATGGAGCGTCTGATCTCCACGCCGGTCAACTTTGTGATCCTGCCGATCTTTGCGTTTGTCAACGCGCAGGTTCGCCTGGTGGGCGTTGACATGAGCACGCTGCTCACCGACCCGGTGACCCTCGGCGTGTACTTTGGCATGCTGCTGGGCAAGCCGATCGGCATCTTTGGCATGACGTTCGCCTTGGTCAAGCTCAAGGCCTGCGAGCTGCCGCGCAATGTCAACTGGCACATGATTGCCGGTGTGGGCATTCTGGGCGGTATCGGCTTTACCATGTCGATTCTCATCAGCGGCCTTGCCTTCCCGACGGCCCAGTTTGAGGTTCTGGCTGCCAAGGCCGCCATCCTTGCCGGTTCGGTCACCGCTGCCGTGCTCGGCATGATCTACATGAGCGTGGTCTGCAAGCACCCCGCGCCCAAGGACAAGTAAAAGCACATACAAGTTTGAAAACGCCGCCTGTGAACACCATCACAAGCGGCGTTTTAGTCATTGGGGACGTTCTTAAATGACTAGGTTTATTCCACGGTGCCGTAGACGGCGCCCCAGCCGTGGGCGGCCAAGGCGGAGTTGAGCTGGTCGCAAAGCGATTGGCGGTCGTAGTAGCCGGGCGGCAAAAGGTTCACGATTTCCATGAGGTCGGGCGCCAGGTCCAAGATTTCTGCCTGTACGATCAGATCCAGGCGGTCGATGGCGTGGCGATCGTAAAACAGTCCGTCGACCAGGCGCTGCAGGTCGCCGAATTCCTCGGCCTGGAACGATCCGTACTCCATAGTGCCTCCTTGGGGGCCCCACGCCGGCATGCGCGGCGATTCGTATTTATTGCGATGGACTTAATCTATCACGGCTTCATACCGTTGCGGCGGTGGCGGTCTATACTTAGACGAACTGCAACGTACCGCTTCGCGAAAGGTCGCACCCCATGCAGACGATCTACCAGAAGATGGAAACCACCGAACTCGATGCCGCCATCGAGGCGCTCAAAGCCGAGGTCGCCGAGGTCAAGGCCAAGGGCCTGGCGCTCGATATGGCCCGCGGCAAGCCGTCGCCCGCCCAGGTTGACATCTCGCGCCCCATGCTCGATATCCTCAATGCCGACGCCGATCTGCACGATGGCAACGTCGACTGCTCCAACTACGGCTGCTTCGAGGGCATTCCCTCGGCACGTAAGTTGGCAGGGGAGTTCCTGGGTTGCCCCGCCGAGCAGACGCTCGTACTGGGTTCGTCGAGCCTTTTGATCGAGCATGACATCGCCGGCATGTTCTGGCGCTGCGGCTCGTGCGGCAGCGAACCTTGGGAGGCTTACGAGGCCGCGCATGACGGCAAGAAGGTCAAGTTCCTGTGCCCCGTTCCCGGCTACGATCGCCACTTTGGCATCACCGCCGACTTGGGCATCGAGAACATCCCCGTTGCGATGACCGACAACGGCCCCGACATGGACGAGATCGAGCGCCTCGTTGCCGCCGACGATTCCATCAAGGGTATCTGGTGCGTGCCCAAGTATTCCAACCCTACGGGCATCACCTTTAGCGAGGACACTGTGCGCCGTCTGGTCGAGATGCCCACGGCCGCGCCCGATTTCCGCATCTTCTGGGACAACGCCTACTGCGTGCACGACCTGTACGACGAGACCGACGAGCTCGCAAACATCTTTGACCTCGCTCGCACGGCGGGCACCGAGGACCGCGTGGTGGCCTTTGCCTCGACGTCCAAGATCACCTTCCCGGGCGCCGGCATCGGCTTTATCGGTGCGAGCCCCGCGGTCATCGCCGAGTTCTCCAAGCGCCTGAAGGCCGGCCTCATCAGCGCCGACAAGCTCAACCAGCTGCGTCACGTGCGTTTCCTTCCCACCATCGAGGCGGTCAAGGAGCACATGAAAAAACACGCTGAGTTCCTGCGTCCGCGCTTTGAGGCCGTCGAGCGCAAGCTCACCGAGGGCCTGGGCGACACGGGTTGCGCCACCTGGACGCATCCCCGCGGCGGCTACTTTGTAAGCTTCGATGGTCCCGAGGGCTCTGCCCAGAAGGTCGCCGCGCTTTGTGCCGACCTGGGCGTCAAGCTCACGCCGGCCGGTGCTACCTGGCCCTATGGCAAGGACCCGCGCGACACCAACATCCGCATCGCGCCGAGCTATCCCACGGTCGAGGACCTGGAGGCCGCGCTCGATGTGCTGGTGCTGGCCGTTAAGCTTGTCGCTGCCGAGCTTGCGCGTGCCGAGCGCGCCTAACGCGCGGCTTCCCGTACTATCCGCACTTTCGATACGTAAAGGAGCGTATACATGGATTTGGGTATTTCCACCAACCCCACGCCAGAGCTCTACACCATTAAGGTGACCGGCGAGATTGATATCTCTAACGCCGATAGCCTGCGCAATGCCATCGACCTGGCGCTCGAGCAGCCCACTGAGGCCGTTGAGCTCGATTTTGCCCAGGTGAGCTACATCGATTCGACGGGCATTGGCGTGCTCGTGGGCGCCGCGCACCATGCAGCCGATCACGACAAGCGCTTTGGCTGCGTTAATGTGCAGCCCCCGGTGATGCGCGTGGTTCAGCTGTTGGGTGTCGACCAGGAGATTTCGATCACCGCTGCATAATCTTTGCCCCCAAAAGGGCATGCCGTTTGGCATATGTTTGTGATGTGCTCGGACGTTTTGGCGTCCGGGCGCTATACTTGACCGAATGAATAGACGAGTTCCGGCCGAATGGCGCGGTGCGGGCTCGACTCACATCGAGCCTTGGAGGTATGTGTGTTTGGTATTGGAGAGGGTGAGCTCGCGATCATCGTGGTCTTCGGCTTTTTGCTGTTTGGCCCGGATAAGCTCCCGCAGATGGGCCGCACGATCGGCCGTGCCATCCGTCAGTTCCGCGAGACGCAGGAAAAGATGACGGCCGTTGTTCAGTCCGAGATTATCGATCCGGTGAGCGAGGCCGCGTCGGCCCCGGTCAAGCCCAAGAAGGCTGCCGTCGACGACGATTCCGATGCGGACGAGGATGCCGCCGAGACGGCAGCGCCCGCCAAGAAGGAGACCTTTGCCGAGCGTCGCGCCCGTCTTGCTGCCGAGAAGGCTGCGAGTGAGGGTGCTGCTGAGGGCGAAGGTGCTGCCGATGAGGCCGAGGGCGCCGAGCCCGCCAAGGCCGAGCCTGCCGAGCCCGAGCCTGCTGCAGAGCCGGAACCCGAGCCCGAACCGGCAGAGCCCACGACGGCCGACCTCTATGCCCGTCGTCCCCGCAAGCGCAAGGCCGTCGTCGACCAGCTCGCTCGCGAGCTCGAGGCCGAGGACGACGCCGCTGCCGCCGACGCCTCGAAGGGAGGCGATGAGTAATGCCTATCGGACCTGCGCGAATGCCGCTCTTCGATCACCTGGGAGAGCTCCGTCGCCGTCTGACCATCGTGGTCGTATCGGTGTTTGCCGCCGCCATCGTGCTGTATTTCGCCACGCCCGTGGTGCTCGACATCCTGGAAGACCCCATCCGCTCCTTTGTGCCGGAAGGTAAGTTCTACATCACCACCACGCTTGGCGGCTTTGGCCTGCGCTTCTCGCTGGCCATCAAGATGGCTGTGGTCATGTGCACGCCCATGATCATCTGGCAGATTCTGGCGTTTTTCCTGCCGGCGCTTCGCCCCAACGAGCGCAAGTGGGTCGTGCCCACGGTGCTCGCCTCGACGGTGCTGTTCTTCCTGGGCGCAATCTTTTGCTACTTCATCATCATCCCTGCGGGCTTTGAGTGGCTCATCGGCGAGACCTCTGCCGTCGCCACGGCGCTGCCCGACCTGGAGAACTACGTCAACATGGAGCTGCTCTTTATGATCGGCTTTGGTGTGGCGTTTGAGCTGCCGCTCATCATCTTTTACCTGTCCGTCTTTCATATCGTGTCCTACGCGGCCTTCCGCGGTGCCTGGCGTTACGTATACGTAGGCCTGCTTGTGGGGTCGGCTGTGATTACGCCCGACGGCTCGCCCGTTACGCTGGGCCTTATGTACGGCGCCCTGCTCTCGCTCTACGAGATCTCGCTCGCCATCGCCCGCGTGGTCATTACCGCGCGCGAGGGCAAGGAGGGCT
Source organism: uncultured Collinsella sp. (assembly GCA_958445985.1). Classification (GTDB taxonomy): domain Bacteria; phylum Actinomycetota; class Coriobacteriia; order Coriobacteriales; family Coriobacteriaceae; genus Collinsella. The sequence goes on from CAUCUN010000013.1 coordinate 51,625, forward strand.
TGTTTGTGAGTCGTCTGGACCTGTTCTCGGACGATGAGGATGACGAGGAGTAAATCGGTATGCACGAGGTTGGCATTGTCAACGGCATACTCGATACAGTGATTCGCGCGGCGCGTGGGGCGGGGGCCTCGCGCGCCGTTTTGGTAACGCTGCGTATCGGGGATATGACCGAGGTGGTGCGCGAGGCGCTCGACTTTGCGTGGGAGACGTTCCGCGACGAGGACCCGCTCACGCGCGGCTGCGAGCTTGCCGTGGAGGAAGTCCATCCACAAAGCGAGTGTCTGGACTGCGGTGAGGTCTTCGACCATGACCGTTTCCATTGCCGCTGCCCCCAATGTGGCGGCGCCAACGTGCGCCTGTTGCACGGCCGCGAGCTCGACATCGCCAGTATCGAAATCGAAACCCCCGACGATTAGCCCGCCAGCCACCTGGGGACGGGGTATAAAGGGGCCAAAGTAAGGAGTGCCAAGTATGGCCGAGAAAACGATTGATATCGCGTCGCCGATCCTGTCGCGCAACGAGCGCCTGGCAGATCAGCTACGTCAGCGATTTAATGAGGCAGGCACCTATGTGATCAATGTGCTGTCGAGCCCTGGCTCGGGCAAGACCACTACGATTCTGGGCACCAACGAACGCCTGCGCGACAAGGCGGGCCTGCGTTGCGCCGTCATCGAGGGCGATATCGCCTCGGACGTCGACGCCATCACCATGAAGGAAGCCGGCATGCCCGCCATCCAGATCAACACGGGCGGCCTGTGCCACCTCGAGGGCAACATGATCATGGAGGCCGTCGACGCGTTCGACCAGGCTGTGGGTCTGGAAAACATCGACGTCATCTTTATCGAAAATGTGGGCAACCTGGTCTGCCCGGTCGACTTTGACCTGGGCGAGAACCTGTCCATCATGATTCTTTCGGTGCCCGAGGGCGACGACAAGCCCATCAAGTACCCGGGCATCTTCCAACACGCCGGCGCCCAGCTGCTCAACAAGGTCGACGTGGCTCCGGCTTTCGATTTTGACATGGATAGGTATACTAAGACACTCGATGACCTCAATCCGCAGGCGCCGCGGTTTGCCGTGAGCGCGCGCAAGGGCGAGGGCATGGATGCCTGGTGCGATTGGCTCATCGGGCAGATTGAGCAAGCAAGGGCGTAAGTCGGCCGCCATACGGGCGGGCGTAGCCGCAGAGATACGAGATAGGAGCCTCTTTTGAAGCTCATCATCGCCGAGAAAAATGACGCCGCGCGTCAGATCGCCGAGCGGCTGTCCACGGGCAAGCCCAAAAAGGACAAGGTGTACAACACCGCCATCTACCGTTTTGAGTGGAAGGGCGAGGAGTGCGTGACGATCGGCCTTGCCGGTCACATCCTTGCACCCGATTTTTGCGACAGCGTGCTGTTCGATAAAAAGCTGGGTTGGTATTCGGTCACCGAGGACGGCGAGATGCTGCCGGCCGATATGCCCGATGGCCTGGCCCGCCCGCCGTACGACACCAAGCGCAAGCCGTTCCTTGCCGATGGCATTTCCATCAAGGGCTGGAAGCTCGAGAGCCTGCCTTACCTCACCTGGGCACCCGTCATTAAGCTGCCGGCCGAGAAGGAGCTCATTCGTTCGCTCAAGAACCTCGCTAAAAAGTCCGACAGCGTCATTATCGCCACGGACTTTGACCGCGAGGGCGAGCTGATTGGCTCGGATGCTCTCAACAAGGTGCGCGAGGTTGCGCCGGACTTGCCGGTCGCCCGCGCCCAGTACTCTTCGTTTACCAAGGCCGAGATCACGCACGCCTTCGATAATCTCGTCTCACTCGACCAGAACCTGGCCGACGCCGGCGAGAGCCGTCAGCACATCGACCTCATCTGGGGCGCGGTGCTCACGCGCTACCTGACACTCGCCAAGTTTGGCGGTTTTGGCAACGTGCGTTCCGCCGGCCGCGTGCAGACGCCGACGCTTGCCCTGGTGGTCGAGCGCGAGCGCGAGCGCATGGCGTTTGTGCCCGAGGACTATTGGCAGATTCGCGGCATGGGTGCCGCGCAGGGCGCCGCCGAGGACGACCGCTTTAAGATTGCACACAAGACGGCGCGTTTTACCGACAAGGATGCTGCCGAGACGGCGTACGGCCATGTCGACGGTGTCGCGACGGCGACCGTTGCCGCGGTGACCAAGCGCTCGCGTAGGCAGCAGCCGCCCACGCCGTTTGCGACCACCTCGCTGCAGGCTGCTGCCGCAGCCGAGGGCATCTCGCCTGCGCGTACCATGCGCATCGCCGAGTCCCTCTACATGGCGGGCCTCATCAGTTACCCGCGTGTCGACAATACCGTGTACCCTGCGACGCTCGATTTGGGCGCCGTGGTGAGCGATCTGGCAAAGATCAATCCGGCGCTGGCGCCGGTGTGCAAAAAGGTGCTCGCCGGTCCCATGAAGCCCACGCGCGGCAAAGTCGAAACCACCGACCACCCGCCTATTTACCCCACGGGCGAGGGCGATCCGTCCACGCTCGACGGTGGCCAGCGCAAGCTCTACGACCTCATTGCCCGTCGCTTCCTGGCAACGCTCATGGGGCCCGCGACCATCGAGAACACCAAGCTCGAGCTCGATGTGAACGGCGAGCCGTTCGTGGCCTCGGGCGACGTGCTCGTGACCCCTGGCTTCCGCGAGGCCTATCCGTACGGCCTTAAGCGCGATGAGCAGATGCCGCCGCTGGAGCAGGGCGATACGGTCGACGTGTTCGACATTAAGCTCGAGGCCAAGCAGACCGAGCCGCCCGCGCGCTACAGCCAGGGCAAGCTCGTGCAGGAGATGGAAAAGCGCGGCCTGGGCACCAAGTCCACGCGCGCGAGCATCATCGAGCGTCTGTATGCCGTGCGCTATCTCAAAAACGATCCCGTTGAGCCGAGCCAGCTGGGCATTGCCATCATCGACGCGCTGACGCAGTTTGCCCCGCGCATCACGAGCCCCGATATGACCAGCGAGCTCGATGGCGACATGACCCGTGTGGAGCGCGGCGAGGATACCGAAGAGCATGTCGTGACGCACTCGCGCGCGCTCCTGGCTGGCGTGCTCGACGAGCTGCTCAAGCACACGCAGGAGCTGGGCGACGCCATCAGCGACGCCGTCACGGCCGATGCGCGCGTGGGCGCTTGCCCCAAGTGCGGCAAGGACCTGGTTATGAAGACGAGCGCCAAGACCCGTGGCAGCTTCATTGGCTGCATGGGCTGGCCCGACTGCGACGTGACCTATCCGGTGCCGAGCGGCGTCAAGGTCAGCCCGCTCGAGGGCGAGGCGGCCGTGTGCCCCGAGTGCGGCGCGCCGCGCATTAAGTGCCAGCCGTTCCGCCAGAAGGCCTTCGAGATTTGCGTGAACCCCACGTGCCCCACTAACTACGAGCCCGACCTTAAGGTGGGCGAGTGCAAGGTGTGCGCCGAGGCCGGACGCCATGGCGACCTGATCGCGCACAAGAGCGAGAAGAGCGGCAAGCGTTTTATCCGCTGCACCAACTATGACGATTGCGGCGTGAGCTATCCTCTACCGGCGCGCGGTAAGCTCGAGGCGACGGGTGAGACCTGCCCCGAGTGCGGCGCTCCCATCGTGGTGGTCAACACGGCGCGCGGCCCGTGGCGTATCTGCGTCAACATGGACTGTCCGACCAAGGAGAAGAAGCCGGCCCGCGGCCGCAAGACTACGACCAAGGCGAGCACGGCCAAGAAGACGACGGCGGCCAAGAAGACGACGGCCAAGAAGTCGACTACCAAAAAGACCGCTGCCGACAAGTAGCCGCACGGTCGAGACATCACCTAAAACAAAAACGAGCGAGGACCTCAAAATCCTCGCTCGTTTTTTTATCTGGCAGTTAGGGACGTTCCTTTTCTGCCGGCAGTTTAGGAACGTCCCTAACTGCCGGCTCGGGAACGACAAAGCGCTAGTTCACCTCGACAGGCTTGGCGCCGGGATAGCGCTCCTCAAAGTCTAGGCGGTACTTATTGTCATTGGTGCCCGCCACGTTGTCGCGCGACAGCGGCGCCACGATCTCATTCTTGTGGTCCTCAGGCTTGGCGTATTTCAGGCTGATCTCCCAGGCATCACAGATTGCGTCAATGCGGTGATCCAGGTCGTCGTACAGGGCGATGATGTCCTTCCAGGAGCTGTAGTTCTTGGAGCTCGTCGGGACGTCTAGGTCCTCGACGATGTCGTAATACTGCTCGATGGTGTCCTCCGTGCGCTCAGCGACGTCGGCGAGATTTTGACGGGTGGTTCGATCCTCTTCCAGATAGCTGCCGTTGAAGTTCTGCGCGCAGCCACGGACGTAGTTGTCGAGGTCTTCGAGCAAGTCGTAGTATTCGCTCAGTCGGCGGTAGAGGTTCTGCTCGGAGAGTGTTGCTTCGCCGCCATCCTCGTCGTCATCGTCATCATCGTCGTACGGGCTGTTGGGATCGCCGAGAGGCTTTAGGTCATCGTCGTCGACGTCATGGTGCAGCTTGGCTACCTCGGCAGTCGTCTGCGTGGCGGCGTTGTCGAAAGGCTTGATCACAAAGAAAACGACCAGGGCGATGATGATCGCCACCAGCACAACGATAACGGCGATAAGCGGCCCGGTGCCGCTCTTTTTGGGAGCGGGGGTCTGTGGCGAAGCGGGCGCGTATGCGGGAGCCGGCTGCTGTTGGGGCGAGCCGCTCGCGACGGGTATGCGCTGCGTGGTCTCGACGGCCGCGGGGCCTGCGGCGGGGTCGGGGCGATAGGCGAGGGGGTCGTCCGCCTTGGCTTGCGGCGTATCAAGGGAGCCGGTCTGCTCAAAAGCGGGCTGGCTATCGCTCGCGGTTGTTTGCTCAACGGGTGCACCGCACGAGGTGCAGAACTTGGCATTATCTGCAAGAAGCTTGCCGCACGAGGCGCAATACCGAGACATTGCCACTCCTTTCGCCACATTTCAATGCAATACGACGATTATACCCAGCACCCCAAATTCCCCTTCATAAGTTGCGGTGAAATAGGGACTGTTTGGCGGTCTCAGAGCTTCAATCAGTCCCTATTTCACCGCAACTTTGGAAAGGCACCTTTAGCCATTGGGGACGCACCGAGCACTGGGGTATCATGGCTTGGTTGCTATAAATCGCATTTACGCGCCTTGTAGGAAGGGACTGCGCCCATGGCTTTTGAGCCCGCTCAACATAGCTTTATCACGCTCGAGGGCGTCGATGGCGCCGGCAAGTCCACGCAGGCGCGCCTGCTTGCCCGCGCGCTCGAACTCGCTGGCTACCAGGTTGTGAGCCTGCGCGAGCCGGGCGGTACCGCCATCAGCGAAAAGATCCGTGCTCTGCTGCTCGACCCCGCCAACACGGCGATGGGCGACACCTGCGAGTTGTTGCTCTACGAGGCGGCGCGCGCTCAGTTGGTGCACGAGGTCATCGTGCCCGCCCTTGCTGTCGGTAAGGTGGTCCTGTGCGATCGCTTCTACGATTCCACGACCTGCTACCAGGCGTTTGCCGATGGCCTCGATCGCCAGATGGTGCGCGACGCCAACAACCTGGCCGTCGCGGGTACGCACCCGGCGCTCACGCTCGTCTATCACATCACGCCCGAGCAGGCGGCGCTGCGCATGGCCGACCGCGGTGCGGCCGACCGCATGGAGGCCAAGGGCATGGCCTTCCAAGAGCGCGTCTACCAGGGATTTTGCGCCATTGCCGCCGAGGAACCAAACCGCGTAAAGCTCATCGACGCGACCGCGTCCATCGAGGACGTCTTCGCGCAGACGGTCGAGCGGGTTCGCGCCTACGGCCTCGACATTTCCCAGGACGCCGTCACCGCCGCGCTTGCCCAGGAGGCCGAGTAACATGGCCCCCGCTCAGGCAAGCCTGCTGGCCAAGCTCGACACCCAAGAGCGCGTGCGCGACTTTTTGACCAATGCCGTCGCCAGCGGTCGCGCATCGCACGCCTACCTGTTTTTGGGCGCGCCCGGCGCGGGCAAGCTCGACGCCGCGTGGGCGCTCGCCCAAGCCTTCCTGTGCGAGCAGGATGGCTGCGGCTCATGCGACAGTTGTGTGCGCGTTGCTCGCCATACGCACCCCGACGTGCACTATTACACGCCCGAGAGCGCCACGGGCTACCTCATTGCCCAGACCCGCGAGCTGCTCGACGACGTGCCGCTGGCACCCATCCGCGCCAAGGCCAAGGTCTACATCATCGACCGTGCCGAGCAGCTGCGCGCCAACACCGCCAACGCGCTGCTCAAGACACTCGAGGAGCCGCCCGAGGGCGTTATGTTTATCTTGTTGGGCACCTCGGCAGACGTGATGTTGCCCACCATCGTGAGCCGCTGCCAGTGCGTGCCGTTTCGGCTGGTATCGCCCGCCGTCGCCGCGCAGGCCGTGAGCCGCGCCACCGGTCAGGACCCCGCGCGTTGCCGCATGGCCGTCGCCGTGGCGGGAAGCCCCACGCGTGGCATCGAGTTCCTCAAGAGCGCCGAGCGCCAGGACGCCCGCCGTCAGATGGTTCGCGCCATCGATTCGCTCATCGCCGCCGACGAGGCCGACGTGCTCAGCCGTGCCAAGTCACTCATCGTCGCCGTTAAGGCGCCGCTCGCCGAGGTCAAGTCCACGCAGGAAAAGGTGCTCGAGCAAAACGCCGACTACCTGTCGCGTGGAGCATTGAAGCAGCTTGAGGACCGCAACAAGCGCGAACTCAACGCGCGCGAGCGTTCGGGTATTATGGAAGCGCTGGCGAGCGCGCGGACGCTCATGCGCGACGTGCTGCTGACGCTTCAGGACGAGGCGGCAGACGTTGTGAACGAGGACGTGCGCGACACGATCGGGCGGCTTGCCGCCGCGACGAATGTTGCGGGTGCCACGCGGGCGCTCGAGGCGGTCGCAACCGCCGAGCGCAACATCGCCAGAAACGTTACTCCCCAGCTGGCCATCGAGGTCATGCTGTTCGATATCAGGAAGGCACTGAAATGCCGTTAGTCGTACCCGTTAAGTTTACCTACGCCTCGCGCGACCTGTGGTTCGATCCGCAGGATCTGGATATCCTCGAGGCCGATTATGCCATTTGCTCCACCGAGCGCGGAACCGAGATTGGCCTGGTCACGGCCGATCCCTTTGAGGTGCCGCAAGACGAGATCGGTCAGCCGCTCAAGCCCGTGCTGCGCGTGGCGAGCGACATCGACCTCCAGCTTGCCGACGACCTGGCCATCCAGGGCGACGAGGCCATGGTCGACTTCCGCCGCCTGGTCAAGGAGCTCGACCTCGAGATGAAACCGGTGGGCGTCGAGTACCTGTTTGGCGGCGAGAAGGCCGTGTTCTACTTTGCGGCCGAGGAGCGCGTCGATTTTCGCCAGCTCGTCAAGGATCTGTCCTCGACGCTGCACATTCGCGTCGACATGCGCCAGATCGGCGTGCGCGACGAGACCCGCCTGGTGGGCGGCTATGCCCAGTGCGGACAGGAACTCTGCTGCACGCGCTTTGGCGGACAGTTTGAGCCCGTCTCGATTCGCATGGCAAAAGAGCAAGACCTGCCGCTCAATTCCTCCAAGATCAGCGGCGTGTGCGGTCGTCTGATGTGCTGCCTGCGCTACGAGTTCGAGGCCTACAAGGACTTTAAGAGCCGTGCGCCCAAAAAGAAGACGCTCATCGATACGCCGCTTGGCAAGGCGCGTATCCAGGAGTATGACACGCCGCGTGAGCAGCTGGTGCTGCGCCTGGAGAACGGCAAAGTCTTTAAGGTCAACCTAGCCGATATGACGTGCTCGGAGGGCTGCAAAAAGAAGGCCGCCGAGCAGGGCTGCAACTGCCGCCCCGACTGCGTGACGCGCGACGTGCTCGAGCGCATCGAGTCGCCCGAGATGCGCCTGGCGCTCATGGAGCTCGATCGCGAAAACGGCGTCGATGTGGGCGATGGCCTGTCGAGTGCCGACCGTCTGGCCGGCACGTCGATGCCCAAGCGCCGTCGTCGCGATGCTGAATCCGATGCTCGCGCCGGTCAGGGTCAGGGCGAGGGCCGTGGCCGCGGAAAAGGCCGCGGTAAGGCCGAGACACCCGAGGCCGAGGGGGCGGCCGATGGCCGTCGCCGTCGCAAGCGCGCGGGCTCGGGCGATGCTACCGAGGTTGCAGCCGCGGGCAAGAACGCCTCTCGCGAGCGCGAGGTTCAGCAGCCCCAGCAGCAGAATCGCGGCGGCGGCATGAACCCCACACGTCGCCGCCGCCGTCATCTGTCGAGCGAGGAGCGCGAGGACGCCTTCCGCGCCGCAGCTGCTCGCGAGGCCGGTGCCGCTTCCAAGGGCGCCTCGGCCTCCGATGCGCCTGTCGACAAGAGCGGCAAGTCACGTGGCGAGGAGGAGCGCGCGCCGCGTCCGCGCCGTCGCCATTCCTCGGGCGCGCAACAGAAGCCCTCAGTGCCCTCCGTGGCCGATCAGGTCTCGGATGGCGAGGTCAAGGTCACGCGCCGTCGTCCCGGGGATGGCGGGGGAGCGGCTGCCAAGGCTTCGCGTGGCGCCGCTCGCGACGAGCGCGAGCCGCGCGAGAATCGCGGTGGCGAGGGCTCGGCCGACCAGGGTCAAAAGCGCCGTCGCCGTCGTCGTTCCCGCAAGCCGCGCCAGGATGGTGGCGAGGGCTCGACCCCGTCTTCGTCCGCACCACAACCGCCCGCCGGCGAATAACGCCCGCGAGCGGATTTAACCCGCCTTGCCCCGAGCGCATCGGGGTATCATAGCGCCGAATCAACAACCCTCCCTGCGATCGAGCGTAGGGAGGGTTGTGTCTTGAAGAGCCATCTGAACATATTGAGCCGTCTGCAGAGTGCCGGTGCCCTACCGTTTGCGGACGAATTTCTACCGTTTGCCGAGCGCGCGATGTACGAGGCGCTCGAGGCATTGTCGCCAACACGATGTACCGGCTGCGAGCGCGCCGGTGCGCTTATTTGCCAAGACTGCCTGGCCGCGCTCACGCTCATCGACCCACGTCATAGCTGCACCCGATGTGGCGCCCCGTTTGGGGATTTGCTGTGCACTGAGTGTTCGGTCGAGGGCACGTCTTCGGCAATGGCGGAGGCGCTCGACCGCTGCCTGGCGTGCGCCGTCTATGCGCATCCGCTGCCGCGCATCATTAAAGCGTACAAGGATGCGGGCGAGCGACGTCTGGCTCCGTATCTGGCGGAGCTGCTCTACGACACCGCCCTGCATGCCCAGGTCGTAGCTCCCGATCGCTACGGAGGCGTGCTTTCCGGTGCGGATGCGGTGGTGTTTGTGCCTGCGACGGCGGCAGCGTTTCGGCGGCGTGGTTTTGATCATATGGAGGCTATTGCGCGCCCATTTTGCGAGCTGTCGGGTGTTCCTCTGCTCGATGCTCTCGTCAAGTACGGGCATGGCGACCAGCGCGAACTCGGTCGTGAGGAGCGCCGCGAGCGTGCCCGAGGTATGTACGAGACCGTTGAGGACGTGCGGGGCCGCCGCCTGCTGCTTATCGACGACGTTATCACCACGGGTGCGACGATGGCAGCGGCTTCGGCGGAACTCAAGCGCGCCGGCGCTGCGGCAGTCGATGGCCTTGCTATCGCACGCGTTTGGTAGGGGTGGTTCAGATGGCAATAAAGATCGGGCAGCGTGGCAAGCCTGCAAGCGAGCAGCTGGCTGCTTCCGTAATTCTGACGGGTGCCTCGGCGCTGCGCATGATGCGCGCCGAGCGCCGGCAGATGGGCTACATAAGCTGGAAGGACCTTAATCCCGATGAAGAGCGCCGTGTGCTGCGCACGTCGTCGCCCTCGACCGAGGACATCTATCTTCCCGATTTGGTGCGGATTGGGGCCGCAAGCGGCGAGGTGCAAGAGGATTTGTGCTTGCTGGTAGGGTCTGCAGCGCAGCGCCGCCGTATTCTTGGCGTGAGCTGGTCCGTATGCTCCGAGTTGCCCGCCGGCTCGATTCTAGAGGTGGAACCGGGGGTGTACAGTCTATCTCCCGAGGCCCTTTGCGTAGCCGTCGCGCGCGAGGTCGGCTGCATCCAGGCATTTGCCCTGGCCCAGGAGCTGTGCTCTAAGATTTCACTGAGTGACCGCGGGAAGTATCTGCCTCCCTACACCTCGCCTGTCGTGAACAAATTGGCAAAGGACAAAGACCAGCCGCCAGATGTCGGTTACTTTGAGATCGAGTCCGTGCTGACACCCGATTGCCTGGTAGATTACCTCGCGGCATGCAAGGGGAATGTGGCCAAACAGCTGCTGCGCCTGTGTCCCTACCTGTCAGAAAATCTGCGCTCGCCCATGGAGTGCATCATGCTCGCTCTGTTTTCGCTTCCGTTTTCCTATGGCGGATTTGCCTGCGGTCCCTTTAAGACCGACTACAAGATCGAGTTCGATGACCGCGCGCAGGCAATCTCGGGGATGCCGCATGCAGTTTGCGATGCGTATCAGGAAGCAGCCCAGTTTGACCTGGAATACAACGGTGAGCTGGGCCATTCCTCCCGGAGGGGACGTATCCATGATGAAAAACGCAACACGGGCTTGATTACTATGGGAATCGAGATCGCGACGGTCAACAACGAAATGCTCTGTGACATGGAAGCGATGGAAGCGCTCGCATGGCGCATCCACCAGCGCATGAGTAAGCGATATCGCAACCGTGTTGACGCTCGCAGAAAGAAACAAGAGGCGCTATTTAACACGTTGCGGGCGTGTTTTGGGCTTAAACCCGCCTAACAATGCTCTGAAACAGGGGGTTGGATATATGCTCTGGCCAAAATATAGCAAATATGAGTACTGCTACAAATTCAGTAACAGCAAAATCAGGGATTTTGGGACTGGAAGATGGGGTAAATTAGAAAGCTATTGGTAGCGCGCAGAGATGTGGTGTAAGAGGCGGGGCATACCCCGCCTCTTCCCTT
>CAUCUN010000014.1:0-60825 GCA_958445985.1 uncultured Collinsella sp.
GTGGTAGCCCGTACCAGATTCGAACTGGTGATCTCCGCCTTGAGAGGGCGGCGTCCTGAACCGCTAGACGAACGGGCCACATGACAACTGCACTGCCGTGCTGCGAGGAAATATATTACGGGACAAAAAACGTCAGCGCAAGAAGAAATTCCAAATTGCCCAAATTTTGTCGGCAGGTTATGGAACACGCAGGTAAACTGGGTAGCTAATTCAAGTTGAGATGGACCAAAAGAGCTTCGCGCTCGTTGGGAATGTTGTCTTCGATCACGGCGTCGAGGGCGGAGTCGAGAAGCTGACCCAGTTCCGGCCCGGGCTTGACTCCGGCACGGATCAGGTCGCCGCCGTTGATGGCGAGCATCTTGAGCGTATGGGGCTCCCCTGCCTTCAGCAGCTCGTGCGCCAGCGCGCGCATCTCCTCAATCGTCTCAACGTAATAGAAGCACGATGGGGCCTTGCCAAGCGTGTCAGCACGCTTGAGGTCCATGAGCTCGTCAATCAGGCGGGCCGTGTCGACGCCCTCACCCGAAAGCGCGCGCATCATATTGAGCAGGCAGGAGCGCTCGGGGCGCAGCGGCTTGTCGTGATATTTGATGAGCAGGCACACGTCGCGCACCAGGTCGTGCGAGAGCGCCAGGCGATCCATAATGACGCGCGCTTTCTTGGCGCCGAGCTCGGGATGACCGTAGAAGTGTCCGCTGCCGGCGTGATCGACCGTGAAACACTCGGGCTTGGACACATCGTGCAAAAACGCCGCCCACATAAGGCTCGACGAGGGCGCGACGCCGTCACACAGCGCGAGCTCCCCTGCCACCGTCAGCACGCGGGCGATATGCTCGTAGACGTTAAACGCATGATAGACACTGCGCTGATCAAACCCGCGACCCGCTGCCAACTCGGGCACGGCGGCGCAGATGAGCTCGGGGTAGCGCAGCATGGCGTCTCCCCCGTGGCCGGTCGAAAGGATGCCCTCAAGCTCAGTGCCTACACGCTCGCGCGCCACGGCATCGAGCAGCGGCGCGCACTCGGCAAGCGCACGCTTAGTCTCGGGCTCAATCATAAAGTCCAGACGGCAGGCAAAGCGCACCGCACGCAGCATGCGCAGGGCGTCCTCGTTAAAGCGACGCTTGGGATCACCGACAGCGCGAATCAGCTTGCGCTCCAAGTCACCCTGGCCGTCGTAGCGGTCGACAAGCCCGCGCTCGGGATGCCAGGCCATGGCGTTGACGGTAAAGTCGCGGCGCGCCAGATCGTCCTCGAGCGAGGCGGCGCGCTCGACGCTCTGAGGATGGCGCCCATCGGTGTAAAAGCCATCCAGGCGGTACGTGGTGACCTCGATACGCTCGCCATCGGAAATAGCCGTGATTCCGCCAAATTTAATGCCCGACTCCACGACCGCGATATCAGCGGCCTCGAGCGCCGCTTTGGACTCCTGCCACAGGCCGCTACAGCACATATCAACATCGTGGCTGGGGCGCCCCATCAGGGCGTCGCGCACCCAACCGCCTACGTACCAAGCCTCAAGACCAGCCGCCTCAAGCGCGCGCAGGACGCGCAGGGAGGCATCTGACGGTTGCGTACCGTTGAGCGAAACATTGCACATGCCTATGGCCTCCTGCACTTGTGAGCGTTAATCGATGGTTCTCAAGAAGTCTAACAAGAAACGAGAAAGCGCGCACACGCAATCGCGTCGTTGATTAGATAAAACGAGACAGCAGACACCACATATGTTCAGCGCGCAAAAAACACCCGCCTTGGTAATCCAAAGCGGGTGTTCGGCAACGATGTATCGATGCGGCTAGCAGACCTGGCGAACCTCGATGTGCTTCTTATATTCGTCCACCTTGGCAAAATCGCCCAAACCGGGGCACTCGACCACGTTGGCGCCGGTGGCCATCGACAGGCGCAGGGCGTCCTCGACGCGCTCGGGGGCGTCATGCCACACGGACAGGAAGGCAGCGAGCGAGGAATCGCCGGCACACACCGTCGACAGCAGCTTGACGTCGAAGGTGCGGTTAGCAAACCAGATGTGCTTGCCGTTGGAGAAGTACGCACCGGCGCCGCCGAGGGTCAGCAGCACGTTCTTGGCGCCCTTGGCATGAAGCTCAGCCATAGCGCCCTTGACGGACTCATCGTCGCCACCGCTCACCTTAATGCCAAAGATATCGAGCAACTCGTCGTCATTGGGCTTGATCAGCAGCGGCTCCATGGCAATGAGATCTGCCAGCTGATGGCTCGAAATGTCGAGAACGAACTCGGCACCCTTGGCCTTGACGCGGCGCAGAACCTCGGCCAGGAAGCCCTCGGAAGTGTTGGGAGGCAGCGAGCCGCTGATTACCAGGCAGGTCATGTCATCGAGCGAATCGATGAGCTCAAACATCTCCTGCTCATTGGCCTCGTTAATGGCGGCACCGGCGTTGACCATGTTGTACTCGGTGTCGGGGCCGGCATTGAGGAACACGTTGACGCGCGTGATGCCGTCGGTCCACACGGGCTTGACGGGCACGCCCAGGGCCTCGGCGCCCTTGACGATGAACTCGCCCGAGAAGCCAGCGAAGAAGCCCAGGATCGTGGTGTCGACACCGTAGTGGTCAAGCGTAAACGAGACGTTGAGGCCCTTGCCGTTGGGCGTATAGACGGCGTTGCGAGTACGCGTGACGGTGTTGGCAGCAAGGCCGTCGCAGGCGATGTTGTAGTCAATGGCGGGATTTGCAGTGAGCGTGTAAATCATGAATGTTCCTTTCACGAAGTAACGTGTTAATGAAAGTATATTCCACGCATCGGTAAAAGGCTAGGACAACTCGGTGAACGGTGTGGAAGCGATGAAGTACGGCGGGACACCTCTCCCCCGTGGCGGAACAAAAAGGCGCCCCAGCCGAAACCGGGGCGCCGCATGCGCACGAATATGTCGCGTTTCGATTACTGACGATCGAGCTTGCGGACAGCAACGCGCTTGCTGTACTCGTCGACGTGACCGAAGTCGCCGATGCCGACGGACTCGGCAACGTTGGCGCCGGTGGCCATAGCGAGCTTCATGGCCTCCTCGACGTTGTCGCGATCCCTGTACCACTTGTGCAGGAACGCAGCGAGGGTGCAGTCGCCGGCGCAGACGGAAGAGACCAGCTTGATGTTGAACTCACGCTTGGCGTACCAGATGTCCTCGCCGTTAGAGAAGTAAGCGTCGCCGCGGCTACCACGGGTGAGCAGCACGTTCTGAACGCCGGCGTCGTGAGCCATCTTCATGGCAACGCGGACCTCGTCGTCGGTGTCAACCGGCACGCCGAAGATGGCCTTCATCTCGTGATGGTTCGGCTTGATGAGCAGCGGCTTCTTGTGAGCGAGCTCCTTGAGCTTATCGGAGGACAGGTCCAGGACGACGTCGGCGCCACGGGCCTGAGCGTGCTCCATGACCTTAGCCAGGAAGTCGGGCGTAGCTTTGGGAGGCACGGATCCGGAGACGATCAGGCACTCGAGATCGCCCGCGGTGTCCAGGATGTTGTAGAGCTCCTCCTGGTGCTGCGGCGTGATCGGAGCACCCGGGTTCAGGATGCCGTACTCGTGCTGGCCATCGTTGACGTAGGTGTTAATGCGCGTGATACCGTCGGTCCAGACCGGGCGGCAGAGGCAACCCAGGTTCATGACCTCCTCGACGATGAACTTGCCCGTGAAGCCAGCGAAGAAGCCGAGCGCGACGGTGTCGACGCCCATCTTCTTAAAGGCGAAGGACACGTCGAGGCCCTTGCCGTTAGCCGTGTAGCTGGCCGAGCCGGTGCGGACGTTCTCGTCGGGCTCGAGCGGAGAGCTCGAAACCGTCATGTCGACAGCCGGATTAGCGGTTAGCGTGTAGAACATTTACAGTACCCCCTGTATATGTGAGGGCCGCGTGGCCGGCCCATTCCAACCACGCGGTTACCTCTGATACCAAATTAGCGAGCAGCGGACTCGAGCAGTGCCTTGACCTCGGCGGCGGTGTTGCAGGCGAGTGCCTTCTCGGCGAGCTCGTCGCACTCGGCCTTGGTCCACTGGCTGATGGTCTTGCGGGCGCGCAGGATCGACGGAGCGCTCATCGAGAACTCCTCCAGGCCCCAGCTGATCAGCAGCGGCTCGAGCAGCGGATCGGCAGCGGCCTCGCCGCACATACCGACCATGATGCCGGCCTTCACACCGCTCTCGATGATGTTCTTGAGCGAGCGGAGCACGGCGGGATAGTAAACCTGGTACAGGTTGGAGATGGTGTCGTTGCCACGGTCGGCGCACATGGTGTAGCCGATCAGGTCGTTGGTGCCGATGGAGAAGAAGTCGGCGACCTCGGCCAGACGGTCTGCGAGCAGCGAAGCGGCGGGCGTCTCGACCATAATGCCGACCTCGATGTTCTCGTTGAACTTTCGACCCTCTTCGGTCAGCTCGGCCTTGCACTGCTCGACGAGCTCCTTGACAGCCAAGACCTCCTCGACGCAGGTGACGAGCGGGATCATGATCTTGACGTCACCGAAGGCGCTAGCGCGCAGCAGAGCGCGGAGCTGGACCTTGTACTGGTCGGGATTGGCCAGGCAGTAACGCACGGCGCGGAAGCCCATGAAGGGGTTGTCTTCCTTGACCATGTGCAGATACGGAATCTCCTTGTCGCCACCCACATCGAGCGTGCGGATGATGACCGGAGCACCCTTGAGCGCGCTGGCGACCTTACGGTAGGCGTTGAACTGCTCCTCCTCGGAAGGAAGCTCAGCAGAGTCCATGAACAGGAACTCGGAGCGGAACAGACCGATGGCCTCGGCGTCGTGATCGAGCGCGTTGGGTACGTCATCGGGGTTACCGATGTTGCAGGCGATGATCTTCTTGATGCCATCGGCAGTCACGGACGGCTTGCCACGGAAGGCCTCGAGGGCTGCCTTCTCGGCAGCGAAGGCCTCGGCCTTAGCGGTGTAGGCAGCGAGCGTCTCCTCGTCGGGATCGGCCTCGACGATACCCTTGCCACCGTCGACGACAACGGTCATACCGTTGCGCAGCGCGGTGCAGCTGTTGGAAACCGAAAGGACAGCCGGGATCTCGAGGGCGCGCGCAATGATCGCGGAGTGCGACGTGCGGCCACCGGTCTCGGTGACGATACCGGCAACGTGGGCCTTATCGATCGTTGCGGTCATGGACGGCGTGAGGTCGTGCACGACAACGACAGTGTTCTCGGGCAGGACGGAGAGGTCGACGACCTCCTTGCCCAGCAGCTCGGCCAGAATACCGGTGCGGATGTCGGCGATGTCGGCCGCGCGCAGACGGAACATCTCGTCGTCCATAGACAGGAACATGTTCTCGAACATGGTCGAGGTGTCCATGAGCGCCTGCTCGGCGCAGGTACCGCCGTCAATGGCGGCGTTGATGGCGTCGGTCATGCCCGGATCCTGAGCCAGGACAATGTGTCCGCTCATGATCTCGGCCTCGGCCTCGCCCACCGTCTCCTTCATGTGGTCGGCCTGAGCCTGGGTCTTCTCGCAGAAGACCGAAAGAGCGGACTGATAGCGCTCCTTCTCTGCTGCCGAATCAGCAACCTCGTGCGGCTCAAACGTCAAGTCGGGATCGACGGCAACCATGACGGTGCCGATACCGATGCCCTCGGAAGCGTTGACTCCCTGATACATTCCCATTCCTCTCTCCGTGTCATGTGATAAAGCGTTTTGCCATATCCATGACAAAAGAGCGCAGCTACCTTACAACAGGTCACTGCGCCCCCAAATATGAACTTAGTTGTTCAACATGCGACCCGTTTGAGTTCTACTCGCCAAGACCGCTCTTGATGAGCTCGATGGCAGCAGCCAGAGCCTCGGCCTCGTCAGCGCCGTCGCACTTGACCTCGACCTCGGTACCGCAGGGGATACCAGCAGCCATGAGGGCCATCGGGGACTTGCCGTTGACCTCCTTCTCGGGGGTAACGACCGTCACGTCACAGGCGTACTTGCCCATGGTGGAGGCGAACAGACCAGCCGGACGCATGTGCAGACCCTGAGGATTAACGAGGGTAGCCTTCTCAGAAACCATAGTTGACTCCTTTTTTGTGTTTAACCCCTGTCATGCATGTGGCAGGAGTCAGATTCACGACGTTGTTTATATTAACTCACATCAAACGGTTTTTCATTGTGTTTCAGACGAATTATTGGACAGATGTGTTTGTCGTCCGTCTGCTCGCCCACAGGGGCCCGTGCGCGGCCTGTGAGATTTCCTACTCTACAGTCCTGCTCGCACGAAGAGCACATTAAGCGCTCTTCGGCTCGTGCGGAACTCGCGATAAATCTCACAGGCCGTGCACGGGCCCCTGTGGGCGAGCAAGCTGCGGAAACCCAGTCGGACCAGAGTAATGTCGGCTGAAAGGAATTCTGGCTGATGAACTATTCGCGACAAAGACTCGATAGGCAGCCCCTCTATGCCCTTTTATAAGTTGCGGTGAAATAGGGACTGAATTTGGGGTTGAATCGTTTAAACAGTCCCTATTTCACCGCAACTTATGGGAGGGATAGAAAAAGGCGGGGGCTCCTGGTGGAGTCCCCGCCTTATATACAGAGGGCGATGTTATTCGCGTACCGTGGAATTAGACCAAGCGGGCGTTGATCGTCTTGGCGATCTTGGCGGCGTCGGTGGAACCCTTGACGGTGGCACGGAAGTCCTCGTCCATGAGCGCCTCGGCGACCTTGGACAGGATCTTGAGGTGCGTGGTGCCGGCCTGGGCACCGGGGATGAGCAGGGCGATAGCCACGTTGACGGGAGCGCCGTCCATGGTGTCCCAACCGGTCACGCCGGACTCGTCCTTGACGACGATAACAGCAGCCTCGGTAATGGCGTCGGACTTGGCATGCGGGATGGCGAAGCCCTCCATCATGCCCGTGGTGCCCTCGGCCTCGCGGGCCAGGAAGGCGTTCAACACGGCGTCGGCGTCGCTGGCGATACCGGCCTTGACGGCCTGGTTGGAAACGAAGCTCAGAGCCTCGTCACGAGAAGCGAAGTCCTCGGCAACAAAGACATTCTCGACCTTAACGAAGTCGGCAGCCCCGGCCTTGGGGGCCTCGACGGCAGCGGCCTTGGGAGCCTCAACCGGCTTGGCTGCAGGAGCGGCCTTCTGATTCTTCTCGAAGTCGTACTTCTTGAAGGCCACGAACAGGATGCCACCGACCACAGCGCCGATGAGGATCGCGAGGACCCAAAGCGGACCGTTCTCGACAACGGGCAGGACCAAGAAGCCACCGTGAGGCGCCGGATCGTGAACGTTGAACATAATGGTCAGGATCGAAGCGATAGAGGAACCGAGCATCATGATGGGCATGACGGGCCAGATGTTCTTGGTCATGAACGGAATGGCGCCCTCGGTGATGTGGGTGCAACCAAGGATGAGGTTGACGACACCGGCGTCGTGATCCTCCTGGCTGAAGTACTTCTTGCCGACAACGACGGCAAAGGTGGTGATCAGCGGCGGAACGATGCAGGCGGCGGAGACGGCAGCCATGAAGTTGGTGCCGAAGTTGTAGGTATCGGTGCCAACACCGGCGGCCAAAGCCTCGGTGAGCATAGCGGTACCGGTGACGTAAGCAGCCTTGTTGACCGGGCCGCCCATGTCAAAAGCGCACATGCAGCCAATGGCAAGACCCAGTACAACGGCGCCAGAGGCGGACAGGCCCTTGAGGAAGTCCATCATGGCGGTGTTGATGGCAGCCATGGGGCCGGAAATGCCGAGCATGACCAGGCCGACGATAGCCGTCGAGAACAGCGGGTACAGGAAGATAGCCTTGAGGCCGTCCAGGTTCTTGGGCAGACCGGCAAAGACCTTCTCGAGCAGCAGGATGACATAACCGGCGAGGAAGCCACCGACGATGCCGCCCAGGAAGCCGAAGCCCACGCCGGCGCCACCGGCGTCGATCATGCCGGTCTCGGCGTTAACAGGCAGGCCCTGGATGGCGATCATACCGGCAACAAAGCCGGGGACGAGCGCCGGGCGCTTGCCGATGGACTCGGCGATGTAGGCGGAAAGCACCGGAACCATGAGGTTCATGGCGATGCCGCCGATGATCTTGAGCATCGCAGCAAAGCTGTTGTAGTCAGACGCCGTCGAATCGAAGGACGTAATGCCCCACAGGAACGAAACGGCGGTCAGAACACCACCAGCAACGACGAAGACCAGCATGTGGCTGACGCCGTTCATGAGGTGCTTGTAGATGATGTGGCCGATGGACTCCTTCTCCTCGACCTCGTCCTCGACATCGGCAGCAGCCGCAACCGTGTCGTCGCCCTTGGCGGCGAGCGCGCGGTCAATCAGCTTACCGGCGGCCTCAACGGACAGGGCCTTGGAAACACCAACGGAAACCATGGGCTTGCCGGCGAAACGCTCAGCCTGGACATCCTTGTCGGCTGCGACGACGACGGCCTTGGCACCAGCGATCTCACTCTTGGTGAGCTCGTTCTCGACACCGACCTGGCCATGAGTCTCGACCTTAATGGTCAGACCGCGCTCGGCAGCTGCCTTCTCCAGCGCCTCCTTCGCCATGAAGGTGTGCGCAATGCCGGTCGGGCAACCGGTCGCGGCGATGATGTCAAACTTAGCCATGTGTCCCTCCTTCTTGAGTACAGCGCCCGCGGGCGCTCCCCTACACGCGCTTCGATGCGCGTTTTTCCACAACTGAAAGATACCAACCTACCGTCCGCGTGAGAAGAGCTAAGGTGCAAATCTCCGGTGAAAGGTTCTTTCATAACCGTAAACGGTAAGTGAAAGTTTACCATCAACACTTGAAACGGCAAGGTGTATCTTGTAATTGAAAATGCCCGTATACTATGGCATTGCAAATCAAGCTAGATTTTCATGCCAACCAGGAGCCATCCATGACCGATAGTAGCAAGAGCGCACTTTCCCTCATTAGCACCCATCAGGGATACAGCGAGTCCGAGCAGCGCATTGTCGACTATATATTGGAGCACCAGTCCGAGGCGCCACGCCTCACGGCCGCTCAGCTCTCGCGCGCCGCCGCCACGTCCGAGGCGACCGTTTCGCGCTTCTGCCGCAAGCTTGGCTTTGGTAGCTTCCGCAGCTTTCAGTTTTCGTTGGCGAGGGATTTGGAAAGCCAGCGTAACGAGGGCCTGACCGACGAGGTCTCGCTCGACAATATGGAGCAGAGCCTCAAGAACATCCTGGCTGCCAAGGTGAGCGAGCTTAATGCGACCATCGACGGCATCGACCACGATACGCTGGCGGCTGTTGTGCATGCCCTTAAGCATGCAGGGGTTATTGAGTTTGCAGCTGTGGGCAATACGAACGCGGTCGCGCTCGATGCGACGTTTAAGTTTTCGCAGCTGGGCCTGCGCTGCATGGCGAGCACCATCAGCGAGACATCAATCGGCTTTGCGCTCACGTTGCGCCCGGGTGACGTCATCGTGCTAATCTCAAACTCCGGCAAATCGCGCCGACTGAATCGCATGGCAAAAGCGGCTCGCAACTGCGGCGCAACCGTAGTCGTCATCAGCAGCGACAGTAAATCCCCGCTCGCGCGCCTGGCAGACTACACTTTTAATACCGTCAACCACGAAGCGCTGCTGACGACAGGCGACTTTGCGTTCTCCAAGATCAGTGCCACGATGATCATCGAAGTCATCTACAACTTCCTGCTGCCCGAGATTGAAGACGCGCGTGAGCATATCAGCTACTACGAGGAGCTCATCCAGCCGGATAAGGTCGTTGAGTAGGTTTTGCAGGGTTCGCTGGCTGCCTGGCACAAAACTATGCCGGTTTACTACGATGAAACAGGAATATGCGACCACATTGCGTTTTAAAAGAAAACCGCAGGCGTTCTACCTGCGGTTTTCTTTTTGCAATTTTTGCTGTGCTCGAGCTACATCGATTCATCGTAGTAAACCGGCATAGTTTTCTGACGGTCGGGCCAGACAAGCAAGCGGCGGGGCAACAATTACCGGTATTTTGTCCCACCAACACCGCTGATACGACCTAACCTCGAGCTTCTTCGAGCATCTGCTTGGCGTGCGCCAGGCTTGCCTCGGACTGATCGCCGCTCAACATGCGGGCGATCTCGGCGGTACGCGCTTCGCCGGTTACCTCGTCCAAATGCGTCTGGGGAACATCGCCTGGTTCCTTGCTGACAACATAATGCTTGTCGGCCATGACGGCGACCTGCGCCAAGTGGGTTACGACAATCACCTGATGCGTAGAGGCGAGATCTGCCAGCACGCCCGCGAGTGCACGCGCCGTGGAGCCACCGACACCAGCATCGACCTCGTCAAACACCAGCGTATCAACACCGTCCGCGTTACCGAGGACAACCTTGCTTGCCAGCATGACGCGACTTAACTCGCCGCCCGAGGCAATGCGGCGCAGGGGACGTGGCGTCAAGCCGGCACCGCTGCGGTATAGCAGCTCGTAGCTCGAAGGACCAACGGGCGTCCATTCAGCACGGGGAAGATCACGTGACTCCCAGACGAGCTCGGCGCCGCCCATCTCCAGGCGAGCCATCTGGCGGCTGACCTCGTGGCAGAAGCGAGGGGCCGCCGTATTACGGGCGCGCTTAAGTGCCTTGGCAGCGGCAAACAACTCGCGCTCGGCGCTCCCGAGTGCCTCACGCGCCTTTTTGATCTGTTCATCGCCATCATCGACCAGGGACAGCAGCTCTTGCGAGCGATCGCGCATGGCAAAAACATCGTCCATGGTGGGGCCCCACTGACGCAACAGGCCCTTGAGGTCGGAATACCGCTCACGCATGCGAGCGAGCTCGCGCGGGTCGAAGGCGATGCCATCGCGATAGGCACGAAGCTCGTTCGCGCAATCCTCAAGGGAGATACAGGCATCCGAAAGTGCATCGGCAATGTCGCCGAGTTTGCGATCGACGGTAGCCATTCGGGAAAGCTCTGCCACGGCGCTGTTCACGGCATCGAGCGCTCCCCCTTCAGAGGCAAGCGATGAATGGGCATCGTTAGCCGTGGCAACCAGTACCTCGGCATGTTCGGAGCGCGGCAGCAGCTCCTCGAGTTCCTCATACTCACCCGGCTTGGGGTCGACCTCGCCGATGCGCTCGAGGGCAAAACGCGCTTCCTCGACGCGGCTCCCCTGCGCACGCGAGGCCTCTTCGACACGTCGAACCTCCTTGGCGGCAGCGCGCGATGCTTTAAAGCAGGCGCGGTACGCATCCAGCGCCTCGAGCGCAGAGCGCCCCGCCCAGGCATCAACCATCGCAACGTGATGCGATGGATCGAGCAAGCGCTGGTGCTCGTGTTGGCCGCACAGATCCATCATCACACCAACGCGCTCCGAAAGTTCGCGCACACTGGCGATGCGGCCGTCAATCTTGACGCGGCTGCGGCCCTCGGCAGAAAGGCTGCGCTGCACGGTGAAACCCTCCGTGTCATGTGGACCGTCGAAGAGTCGTGCCTCGACGCTCGCGAGCGCCTCGCCCTCGCGCACCGTCGACGAATCCGCGCGCTCACCCAAAATAAGCTTGAGGGCCGAGAGCAGCGCGGTCTTGCCGGCGCCGGTCTCGCCAGTCAGGACAGTCAGGCCGGCACTCGGCACCAGCGTCGCCTCGCGAATGAGTGCAATGTTAGAAACCTGCAGCTCATCGATCATGGCGGACTCCGTAGAATACGCGGCTCACCGAGTTGTAAAAACTCTCGGGGCCGTAGTCGAGCAGCAGCACATCGCCGGGGCCTCGGCGCACGGCCACGCTCTCGACCGTGCCGTCGCAGGTAATAAACTGTCCATCGATAGCGATCGCCGGAACGCTCGGACGGTCATCAGACATAAAGATTTCGACGACATCGCTCGGCGAAGTCAAGAAAGCGCGAGCTTGAATGGTGTGCGGCGCAATGGGTACGCAGACCATGCCCGTATAGTCAGGGCTCACGATGGGGCCACCGGCGCTGAGCGCGTAACCCGTAGAACCAGTCGCCGTCGAAACGACGACACCGTCACCGCGTAGGCGGTCGATATGGTGACCGGACACCGTGATGTCAAACTCGACCATATCGGACAGGGGGCCGCGCGTAAGCGCCATGTCGTTGAGGGCGAAGGTGCGCACGACATCCTTCGTACCATCTTCGCGCACGGACACGATATCCGCGGCGATGGTAGCGCGACGGCTCACATGCAGCTCGCCGGACAGGGCGTCGCTCACGACCTGCAGAATGTCGCGCTCCTCGGGACTCGCAGCAGTTAAAAAACCCAGGTGACCATAGGAAAGACCGAGGATAGGAATCTCACGATGGTTGAGGATGCGGGCAGCGCGCAGCAACGTGCCGTCGCCGCCGAGCGTAATGACCAGATCGGAGCCGTCAATATCAGGCGTGCTCTGAATCTTGGATCGCTGGTCGGCAGCCCATGCGACCTCATAGCCCTGGCGAGTCAGCCAAAGCTCGAGCATCAGGCCGCTCTCGACCGCCTCTTGCTTGTAGTAATTGGGAACCAGAAAGACCTTCATAGCGTTGCAGCTTTCTCGCTCATAACCGATACCTGGGATTGCAGCTCGTCTTGCGAGCGATCGCCGGGGTCAAATCTCGTGCCGTACAGGAAAAACTCAACGTTGCCCTTGGCACCATGAATGGGCGACACGCACACATCGACCGGGAACAGGCCCTTGGCAGCAAAGAGTTCAACCGCCGCCACGAGTGTATCGCGGCGCACGGCGGGATCGGTCACAATGCCGCCCTCGCCCACCAGCGCCGCCGGAGCCTCAAACTGCGGCTTTACGAGCGTGCAGAATGCACCCGTAGGCGCCAGGCACGCCAGTACCGCATCGATAATGTTCGCGATGCTGGTAAACGAGACATCACACACAGCCAGGTCGATAGTGCCGGCATAGCCAAGCTCAGGCAGCTGCGTCACGTTTGTGCGCTCATGCAGCGTCACGCGATCGTCCTGGCGCAACGACCAATCGAACTGGGCGCGACCCACGTCCACCGAGACAACGGTCGCAGCTCCGCGCTTGAGCAGACAATCGGTAAAGCCGCCGGTAGAGCAGCCCACATCCAGACAGGCAAGGCCCGTCGGATTGATGCCAAACGCATCAAGCGCGCCTTCGAGCTTAAGACCGCCGCGGCCAACATAGGGAATGCGCCCCTTCACATGCAGCGGCAGCCCCGGGATCACCTTAAGGCCCGGCGAAGTCAAGCGCTCACCGCCACTCGAGACCAAGCCGGCCATAAGAGTGCGAAGGGCATCCGCGCGATCGGCGCAGATGCCCTGTGAAATCAGTTCGTCATCAAGACGCACGCGCTTCATGAATGCCATCAACCATTCGTATCCGGAGATGCGGCCTAGCTATCCTGGGATTCGTTTGCCGCATCCTCATCATATTCCTGCTCGAGCTTGTCGGCCTCACGCGGCGTAAGCTCAAACTTGTCGACCATATCGACCGCGCGGGAGCCCAGCTCAATCGCCTCGTCAAACAAATCGAGCGAACGCTCCAAGGAGGTATCCTTGGAGCGAACGGTAGCGATGATCTGGTCCAAACGGTCCGAGATCTCGTCGAAGTTGCGGACGGAACCCTCTGGCATGGCTACTCCTCGACGGAGTCGACAACAGCCTCGGCGGCGTCCGCATCCTCGGCCAGCATGCCAGCCTCAGCCTGGGCAACCGCAACCTTGGCGGCAGCCTCGGCAGCCTGTGCCTCCTCGCGAGCGCGATCTTCGGCCAGCAGCTCTTGGTACAGGTCCTCGCCCGGCAGCTCCTCGCTGCGAGCGATCTTGCCCAGCACGCCGTTGACGAACGAAGCGGACTGGTCGGTGCCATAGGCCTTGGCGAGCTCGACGGCCTCGTTGATTACGATGGCGTCCGAGACCTCCTCGTCGGTGAGGAAACGCATCTCGTAAACGGCGATACGCAGCAGATTGCGGTCGGCGCCGGGCATGCGCATAAGGTCCCAGTTCTTGGCAACGGAGCGCAGAGCGCAGTCGATGCGATCGATATGCTCGTAGGCACCACGGCAAAGCTCAAGCGCATAGGGGTCGAGGGGGCCCTTCGAGATCAGGAAATCGCCCTCGAGGACGCGCTCAAGCGGGCTGTCCGTGGCCTCGGCCTGGAACAGCAGCTGCAGCGCCTGACTGCGGGCAAGCGTGCGCCCGCGATAAACCTTAAGGCTCAAAGGTTACTCCTTGGGGAAAACGAGGCCGTCAATGCAAACGTCAACGCGCTCGACCTCGACGCCCACCTGAGCATCGATGGCGGCGACCACGGCGGCGCGAACGGCCTCGGCGAGTTTCTTGAACGGATAGCCAAAGAACACCACGACACGCACGGTGAGTGCGAGCTTGTCGCCAACGACCTCGGCCTCGACCGCCGGCTCGGAAGCCGGGGCCTTGGACGAGAGCATCATGGAGACAAGATTAGTGGCAAGGTCCTTGACGCCAACGGAGGCGATGCCCTCGACATCGGACACGGCGCGCGAGACGATGGCGGTCAGAACATCGGGCGAAATGCCGATGCCGTCAATCTTGATTTCCTGGGGCATGAGTCCTCCTAGAAGAGTTGGTTGCTAGACGCGGGAGACGAACTTGCCGTCGCGGGTGTCAACCTTGATGACCTCGCCCTCGTTGAGGTACATGGGGACCTGGATGACAGCGCCGGTGTCAATCGTGGCCGGCTTGGTGGAACCCTGGACGGTGTCGCCCTTAAAGCCCGGGTCGGTCTGGACGATGGTGGTCTCGATGAACATCGGCGGAGTCACGCCCATGAGCTCATCGTCGGCGAAGAGCAGCTGGCAGATGTCGTTCTCGCGCAGCCACTTGGAGTTCTCGCCCACCATGTCCTCGGGAACGGGAACCTGCTCATAGGTCTCGTTGTCCATGAAGATGTAGTCGGCGCCATCGTTGTAGAGGTACTGGAACTCACGGGTGGTGAGCATGACGCTCTCGAACTTGGTGCCGGCGTTGCAGGTGTTCTCGACGACACGGCCGCTCTTGATGTCGCGGGTCTTGTAGCGCACAAACGCGCCGCCCTTGCCCGGCTTGACATGCTGGAACTCGACGATGGTGTAGACCTTGTCCTTGATGCGGAGACCGAGGCCGTTCTTGAAGTCGGCGGTAGAAATGGTAGGCATAGCGACCTTTCTTGTTATGGGCAGAACGCACAAGCGTCCAAATTACATACGATAGAAATTATACACTTGCAGGCGGCGCCTGCGGCGAGCGCATAAAAAGAGAACGCGGGGCGTCCGAATTGCTCCGGACGCCCCGCCCCAAAAATCTATCGAAATGGGCTAGCAATCGATGACGTGCAGGTCGTGCGGGGTCGTGGTGAAGGGCTCATATCCGTTCTCGGTGACGACGCCGTAGTCCTCCAGGCGCACGCCGCCCACGCCGGGCAGGTAGACGCCGGGCTCCATGGTGACAACCGAGCCGATCTCGATGGTGTTCTTACTGCGGTTGAAGTTGGGCAGCTCGTGGATGTCGATACCGACGCCGTGGCCCAGACCATGGTTGTAGTAATCGCCATAGCCGGCATCGCCGATGATCTTCTTGGAAAGCTTGAAAATGTCGTTGCCCTCGACGCCCGGATGGATGGCGGCGACGCACTCCTCGTGCGTGCGGCGCACGAGTGCATACAGGTCGAGCTGCTCCTGGGTGGGCTCGCCCATCACGACAGTGCGCGTCATGTCGGAGCGGTAATCGCAATAGCCCGCGCCATAATCCATGAGAACGAAATCGCCCTTCTCGATCACGCGGTCGCTCGGCACGGCATGCGGGTTGGCGGTGTTGGGACCGCTCGCCACGATGGAGCCGAAGGCAAGGCTGTCTGCGCCGTTGGCGAACATAAAGTTCTCGAGCTCGTTACGAACCTGCTTCTCGGTCATGCCAGGCTTAATAAAGCCGAGCATGTGCTGGAAGGCGGCGTCGGTGATCGACTGTGCGTGGCGCATAAGCTCGATCTCCTCGGCATCCTTGATGGCGCGCATCTTGCGGATGTCGTCGTGCATCAGCGGCAGCATGCAGGCGACGGAACGGTCCTCCAGGCCGCGCTGAATACCCTGGTAGAAGTTAATCTGCATATCGTCCTCGACAGCACAGACACGGCACTTGTTAGCCGCAATCTTGCCGGCGACCCAGCCGGGGATGGTACCCTCGTCCATGTCGTAAACCCAGGGGCTGCCGGCGGGCGTGTTCTCCTCAAAGCTGTTGAGGTAGCGCGAGTCGGTATGGAACAGGCACTGGTCGGCCGTAATAAACGCCGCGTGCGGGAATTCAAAGGTGTAGTCGAAGACGCCCTTCACGCCCGTAAGCCAACGAAGGTTGGCCTCGTCGCGCACCACGATGGCGTCGTAGCCACGCTCGGCCATCAGGGCACGGACACGCTCGATACGACCGGCAGGACCGGCAGCAAACTCAGACATGCAGATTCCTTTCTTGTTGTCTCTATATAGACGGAACGGGTCTCAACCGAACGACGGAATCGCATGCGATCCGCAACCGATTGAAAACCCGCCCCTCAACATGATACGAAAGACGATGGAAGTCAATAAATCTTAGAGAAGTTCTTTGCGAGAAGCCAAGTAGGCATGAGCATGGCGCTCAAGAACCTCGTCCTCGACGCTCGTTAGGCGAATGGCGCCGAGCGCCGCGGGCAGCGGCAACATGCTGCGGTTCGAGCGGACAAACTGCTGTCTGCGGAACTCCTCGATATATGCGGCAGGCTCCAGATCGAAGGCAAGCTCCTCGATACCAAAGTCCTCCAGGCAGTCATCGACCTCAAAAACGTAATCGATATCGAAGTCGCAGGCATCATGTGCTAGGCGCGCCTCAAAGCGCATGCCCTCGGACAACAGCTGGTAGGCAGGGACCTGCGAAGCGGCATCGCCCAAGCAGGCGCGCAAGGTACGCTCCCCCGTCTTGCCAAAATCGAGCGCATGGCGGGCGCTCGGGTTCGTGGCCATCAGTACGTCCTTGCAGGCAGTCTGAGACCATTGAACGGCATTGACGAGCGCGACCTCCTCGCCCGCGAGAATCTCGGGGACGGTCTCAGTAAACTGATTCCAGCGGGACTTACTGCTCGAAAGCATGGTGCCAACAAGCACCACAAAGCCGAGCTTGAGGTCCTCGGGGTCCGCCTCACGAACAAGGTCGAGGTCACACACGACCAAGCCCGGTTCGGGACGGAACGCGATAGCGGGAAGCGCATTGGCCGACGAGGCGACGAGCGGCTTCATGGTCGTCGCGACCGTGAGCATGGCGTCGAAGGTCGTCGGCAACAGCGCGAACTCGGTTCGACCGCACCACTGGTTGGCGCACCAGCTAACAACCGAGCAGGTTGCGGCATCGCCAACGGCGACAACCAGATCGTCGCAGGTAACGCCGTTGGCAGACAGGGCGCCAAAGATAGCATCAGCATCGGCCAGCGTGGCACCAGCAGGCGAAACCTCAAGGGCGAGCGGCGACACGGCAAAACCGGCGTCGACCAGCGCATGCTCGACGACCTCACCAAAACGCTCGGATGTGGCGTCGTTCCAAACCACCATCGCGCGCTTAGGCTTGCCAACGGCCGAGGCAAACATGCGCGACAGCTCATCGAACGCGCCCAATCCGACACGGACATCGACGCTGCGGTTTTGGAAATTGATCAGTTGACGGCGAATCATAGCAGCCCACGCTCCAAAAGCATCTCGGCACAAAGGTAGGAAACGTCCTCGAAGGACTTGTTGCGAATATCAAGGGTAAGGTCGGCGGCCTGGCGATACAGCGGACGGCGATGCTCAAACAGGCGCGCAGCATGCTCGGGCGAACGGAAATCGGGGCGCGTGTCGGACCGACGAATCTGTCGAATCGAATCCTCGAAATCGCCCTCGAGGTACACGCACGTACCCATTTCGTGCATCAGTTCAATATTCACCGGCGTTTCGACGATACCGCCCCCGCACGAAACCAACAGGCTGCGCTCGCTTTGGAGCGAACGCAGCGCCGAGGTCTCGAGCTCGCGAAAACGATCCTCGCCCTCGGTCTCAAAAATCTCGGTTACCGACTTGCCGCAACGGCGCACGACCAGACGGTCGGTATCGATAAAACGCCGCTTGAACATGGTGCCCACGTTGCGCGCAAGCGTCGACTTGCCCGCGCCCAAAAAGCCGATAAAGAAGATATGGTCGCAGCCGTGTTTGATGTGCCGGGACATGACGAGACCTATTCCTCGCAGGGAAGGTCGCGCAGGGCCCGGCGCTCAAAGATACGGAAGATCTGCGTATACCACAGGTCCTGCGTCGCCTGCGGCTTTACCAGGATGGTATCGACGCCGGCGAAGTTGCCGCTCCAAACGTCCGTGTAGAGCTGATCACCGATCAGCACCGCCTCGCCGGCTGTGGCGCCGAGGCGCTTAAGGCCCGCCTTGAGGGCAAACGGCGCCGGCTTCATGGCGTGGCTGATGGCCTCGAGTCCCAGCTCGCGCGCAGAGCTCATGACCTGGTCGCGATGCCAGTTGTTGGACACCATGCACAGCTTAAAGCCTTTGGCGCGGGCGGCATCGAGCCAGGCGGAAACCGCAGCGGGAACCTGCTCGGTGTCGCGCGGCACCAGGGTGTTATCGCGATCGAGCAGAATGGCGCGTTTGCCGTCGGCCCACAGGGTATTAAGGTCGATGCGATCGACCGAGGCAACGTATCGTTTGGGGCTAAAAATCCTCATGCTAATTCCAAGACTGTTGATGCTCTTCGTAGGTTTGCGAGAAGTACTCCTCGTCCTGCGTAATGTAGAAATACAGGTCATCAGAGTCGGTAGGCTCAAGGGTGGCCTTGAGCGCCTCGAGCGACGGAGAGCAGATGGGCGTGGGCGGCAGGCCCTCGTGCTTATAGGTGTTATACGGACTATCGCTCTGCAGGTCGTCGGCGGTAACCTCGCCACCGGTGACATACATCATAGTCGCATCGCTATTGAGATAGCGCAGGCCATCGAGCTTGCCGGCAAGGCGGTTGTAGAAAACCGAGGCCACATGCGCACGTTGATCGGCGTTGAGGCCCTCGCGCTCAACGATAGAGGCCAAGTTGACGATGTCGTAGTCGGACATCTCCACACCGTAGCGTTCCTTGATCTTGGCTTCGCAGCTCGCAAAGTCAAGCGACTTGTACTCGGTCTTAAACTGATCGAGCATAGCGCGAATCACGCCATCGGCCGTCGGCGAATCACCCAACGAATAGGTCTTGGGGAACAAGAAACCCTCGAGCGAGTCGTTGGCGGCGCCCTTAAGGAAGCTATAGTCGTCCACGTAGTTGGAGGCCTTGGCCTGGTTGAGGAAGTCTTCCTTAGAGATGCTGTCGTAGGCCTGAGCCACACGGTCGGCGACTTGATCGACCGTCAGGCCCTCAGGGATAGTCAGCGTATTGGAGCCCGCGTTGGGGCCTTCCATGAGCTGCTGAACAACCTTGGTCGCATCCATGAGTGTGGTGAACGAATAATCACCAGGCTTGAGCGACATATCGGCGTTGAGCTTTTTCACCGCCGCATAGTAATCCTTGGGATTTTCTACGATATGGTTCTCGGAGAGAATCGAAGCGATGCTGTCACCCGAGGCACCATCGGGAATCGTGATAGTAACCTGCTGGCCTGCAACGACTTTCGCACCCTCACCGCCAAAGAAGCCCTTGACGGCTGGCACGACAAAGAAAACGATCGCGACAAGCGCAAGCACGGCAACAACGCCACCGATAATCATAGGCACCGGGGAGCTTTTCTTTTGAGCACCGCGACGAGCATGCGTGTTGTAGCTCGAGCGGGTCGCCGGAGCAACGCCATGCGAACCACGAGCGTGATGCGAATGCGATTGGGGGGCCTGCGTTCGCTGGGTAGGTGCCTGCTGCTTAAAGCGGGTGCCGCCTGCAGGCTGGGCCGTACGAGCAGTGGGCTGCTGAGCCGCGTGAGAAGCCGAATGCTGAACCGAACGAGCAGAAGGCTGCTGACCCGTCGGTTGAACAGGTTGGGCCGAACGAGAGAAGGACTGCGCCGGGCGCGCGGCAGGCTGAGCTGCGCGCTGCGTCGGCTGTGCCGGACGCTGGCCAGGCTGGGCAGGGCGCGACGCCGGCTGCTGTGTACGATTTGGCTGGCGCGGATCGGAAGCACTAGGCATGCGAAACCTCCTCGTTTTTACGATCGAGCCACGTCTGCAAAAACAGGCTGGCGGCAATCATGTCGATCTTGCCCCTCATCTGCTTTTCGTTGAGTCCCTGCTCGCGCAGGATACGCTTGGCCTCTTGCGAGGACAGACGCTCGTCCTCAAACTCCAACGGAAGATCGAGCTCGTCGGCAATCTTTTGCGCCACAGCGGCAACGCGCTCGGCCTGAGGGCCGGGCTCACCGGCCATGGTCAGGGGACGTCCGCTTACCAGGATGTCGGGCTCATAGTCCTCAACCAGGTAGCGGAACGTCTTGGCCATACCGGTGACCTCGGCAGCCGGAAGCACCTTGACGGGCATCGCCATCTTGCCATCACGGCTCGAGACGGCGATGCCGATCCTGGTCTCCCCTATGTCCAGCGCGAGCGCAACCACAGCGACTTCTTAGATTCTTAGGCGCCGAGCGCGGTCTTAGCGGCCGCGAGGGCATCGGCGATGCCGGCAGCATTCTTGCCACCGGCCTGGGCCATGTTGGGACGACCGCCACCGCGACCGTCGACCAGACCCGCGATCTGCTTGATCACGCTACCGGCGTGGAAACCGGCCTTGACGGCGTCATCGGAGCCGGCAGCGAGCAGGGCCGGAGTGCCCTTCTCAGTCACGCTGGCGACGACACAAGCGACAGGGCCGGCGACCTTCTGATGCACGGTATCCCATACGTTGCGCAGGTCGGCAGCCTCAAGGCCCTGGAGCTCAGCGACAACGAGCTTATAGCCGTCGAGCTCGACGGCGCCCTCGATGGCGCTGGAGATGGCGTCGGAGGAGCCACCGGTCAGAGCCTTCTTGAGCTTATTGGACGTCTCGCGCAGCTCGGCCTGCAGGTTCTCCACGCGAGCGGGAACCTCGTCTACGCGGCACTTGAGCGCAGCGGCGGCGGCGTCGACGAGCGCCAGGCGGTCGGCCATATAGTCGAGAGCACCCTTAGAGGTCACGGCCTCGATACGACGGACATTCGAGCCCGTGGAGGACTCGGAAATGATCTTGAACAGGCCGATCTCAGCAGTGTTGGCAGCGTGCGTGCCACCGCAGAGCTCGCGGGAGAACGGCTGGTCCTCGGCGCCCACGGAGACGACGCGGACGACATCGCCGTACTTCTCGCCAAACAGAGCGACAGCGCCGGCGGCCTTAGCCTCGTCGATGCCCATGACACGGGTCACGACCGGCTTGGAAGCGAAGATCTGCTGGTTGACCAGGTCCTCGACAGCCTTGAGCTGCTCGGAGGACAGAGCCTCGAAGTGCGTGAAGTCAAAGCGCAGGTGCTCGGGCGTCACCAGCGAGCCGGCCTGGGAGACGTGCTCGCCCAGGACCTGCTTAAGGGCGGCGTCGAGCAGGTGCGTGGCGGTGTGGTTGCGGCGCAGGAAGCCACGGCGCTCGGCGTCGAGCGCGGCGGTAACAGCGGCACCGACAGTCAGCGTGCCATCGGCAACGTGCGCGGCGTGGGCATACAGGCCGTTGTGGTTCTTGGTGTCGGCAACGGTCAGAACAACGCCCTCGGCGGAAAGCTTGCCGGCATCGCCCTGCTGACCACCCATCTCGGCATAGAACGGGGTGCGGTCGAGCACAACCTCGACGTCCTCGCCGGCGGCAGCGGACTCGACGGACTCGCCGTTGCGCACGATGGCGACAACCTTGGCGCCCTCGATCACATCGTTGTCATAGCCGTCGAACTCGGTCGCAGCGACCTTGTCGGAAAGCTCAACCCACACGTCGTTGAAGCTGCCCCAGGCGTCGCCTTTGGCATTGGCGCGGGCGCGGGCCTTCTGGTCCTCCATGCAGGCAGTGAAGCCGTCCATATCGACATCGTGGCCAGCGGTGCCGGCGATCTCGACGGTCAGGTCGATGGGGAAACCAAAGGTGTCGTGCAGCTTAAAGGCAACATCGCCCGGAAGCACAGCACCCTCGGCAAGCGCTGCCAGGGCCTCATCCAGGTAGACGCGACCGTTGTCGAGCGTCGTGGAGAAGCGCTCCTCCTCGGAGGCGACGATACCCTTGACGAGCGCGACGTTCTTGAGCAGCTCAGGATAGGCCTCGCCCATCTGAGCGTTGACCTCGTCGATAAACTTGGTCAGGAAGGCGCCCTCGATGCCCAGCAGGCGACCGTGGAACACGGCGCGGCGGAGCAGGCGGCGAAGGACGTACTCGCGACCCTCGTTACCGGGCAGGATGCCGTCAGAGATCATGAAGTCGACGGCACGGGAGTGGTCGGCGATGATGCGAAGAGAACGGCTGTCGCCGGAGTAATCGTCGGCGTCATAGGTCTTGCCGCTGATCTCCTCGCCCAGCTTGATGAGGTGCTGCATCAGATCGCCGTCGTAGTTAGCAGTCTTGTGCTGCATGATAGCAGCCATGCGCTCCAGGCCCATGCCCGTATCGAGGTTGCGGTGCGGCAGCTCCGGCATGGAGCCGTCCTCCTGACGGTCGTACTGGGTAAACACGAGGTTCCAGAACTCAAGGAAGCGGTCGCAGTCGCAGCCAGGCTTGCAGTCGGGGCTGCCGCAGCCGACCTCCTCGCCCATGTCAAAGTAGATCTCGGAGCACGGACCGCAGGGGCCGGTGGGGCCAGCGGCCCAGAAGTTGTCGTCCTCGCCCAGGCGGGAGATGTGGTCCTCGGCAACGCCCAGAGAACGCCACACGTCGTGGGTCTCGTCGTCCTCGGTAAAGACGGTAAAGTACAGGCGGTCGAGCGGCAGCTTGAACTCCTTGGTGATGAGCTCAAAGGCCCAGGCGCAAGCCTGCTCCTTGGAAACGCCGCCAAAAGAGAAATCGCCGAGCATCTCGAAGAACGACAGGTGACGGCCGTCCTCGCCGATGCAATCGATGTCGTTGGTGCGGACGCACTTCTGGCAGGAGATCGCGCCGATCTCCTTCATGGTCTTCTTGCCCTGGTAGTACTCCTTAAACTGGTTCATGCCGGCGTTGGCAAGCAGCAGCGAGGGATCATCGGGGACGAGGGACGAAGAAGGATAGAGCTTAAGACCGCGCTCCTCAAAGAAGTTGAGGAACTTGGAGCGGATCTCGGCCGTAGTCATTGACGGGTAGTCAGCACTCATAGAGGGAATCTCCTCGGTTTCACATCGAAACAGTTCAAACGTAACGATATTACCATCCCACCGCGCCTATGCAAAAAAGAGGGTGGCCAAACAGCGACCCTCCAGCGAAATTGCATGTTAGCACGTATGAATGTTAACCCGAATTACCCCGCTAGTTGTCGTCATCGTCCATGGAGCCGTCGATGCCGGTTTTGGTATCGTCGTCCGAGTCGGAGTCATCGTCTTTGGCGAAGGGGTTCTTGAAGAAGCCCGTGGCATCGGGCTGCAGACCAGAGAGCTTAATCCAGGGATTATCGAGCTCGGGCTTGGGCATGGCCTTGGCCTCGGGCGCAGTCTCGTTACCGATGAGCTCGGACTCATAGATGAATGTATCGTCTCCAAGCGCGTCATAGGCGGCGACCGGGTTGCCTTCGGCATCGCGATACGGCGTGCCCTTAAACACGACGCCGTCGTATGCCACGAGCTGACGGCCGGTCTCGTTCTCAAAGTAATAGACAAAGATGCCCTTGAGGGCCGCACACAGCGGAATGGCAATGATCATGCCAATGGGACCCATGAGCGCCGAACCAATAACGAGAGCCGTGAGGCTCATGATGGGATGCACCTGCACCGAGCTTTGCATAACTTTAGGCGAGATAACGTTATCGGTGACGTTTTGCGCGACCATCGTCACGATGAGCGTCCATAACGCCAACATGGGGCTGAACATAAAGCCGAGCACCGTGGCGATTGCTGCGCTCACCCAGGGACCGACGACCGGAACCAAATGCATGATGCCAGTAAAGATGGCCATGAGCGCCGCATACGGATGACCGATGATCATAAAACCGATAAATGCGAGGAAACCGCCGCAAATCGACGTCACGACCATACCACGCATGTAACCGCCCACCGAACGCGACAGAATGGCGACCATAAAGCGGTACGAGGTCTCCTTTTCCTTTCCGATAATAGTACAGACCTCGTGGTGCATGCGGGGGTAGTCGCAGGCCAACCAATAGGCAAGTACCAGGCCAAGGAAGATAACGAACAGTTGCGAGGCTGTGTTGGTAATGAGCGGGAATACACCGCGACCGAGCTCGGCAGCGATTTGCGAGACGTACTTCGACGCCACGGTAACCAGCGAAGAAAGATTGTCGTCCAGATACTCCTTGAGCGGCGTGTTGTTGAGCGTCTTGGCGTGTGAGATCATCTCATTGAGGTCGCCGCCCGCAACGCGAAGCTGCGCGGGCAGACGGCTCAGGACTTCCATAATCTGGCCAAACAGAATCGGCGACAGGATGCAGACGACGCCGACGAGCACCGCCACAACCACGATGAGCGCGATGAGCGAACCGAAGCCACGACCGACGCCGTGATGCTCGAGACAGTTGGTGATCGGCGACATCACAAAAGCGATGATGGAACCGACAGCGAGAAACTCGATAACCGGCGCCAGGATTCCCATAAGGTTAAAGATGACAGCGGCGATAACGATGCAACCGACGACGGACCAAATGCGAAGCGTCAGAATGCGGGTATCGCGCAGCGTGCGGTCGGATTGTTGGGGGTGGTCATTCATGAACGAACCATCACTCCGTCGGGGTCAATCTTGTCTTGAATCTTCTTAAGGGTACGGCGAAGCAGACGCGAGACCTGCACCTGCGAGATGCCCAGCTTCTTGGCAATCTCAATCTGAGTCATGCCCTTCACAAAGCGCAGCTCGATAACCTCGCGCTCACGCGGCGAGAAATCGCGAATGGCCTCCTCGATCACCAGGCGGTCATCGGTGAAGTCGAGCTCGTTGTCATCATCGGCATAGCGGTCGAGAATCGAAGGCGCATCGTCGGAATCGGACGCACCGGGGGCCTCGATGGGTACCGAGGTGTAGGCCGAGGACGATTCCATGGCTTCGAGCACCTCGTCGACAGTGACACCCAGGTACTCGGCGATTTCCTCAACCTTGGGCGAGCGCTGCAACTCGTTGGTGAGCTTGTCGGTGGCCTGGTTGACCTTAGCCGAGAGCTCCTGCAGACGACGCGGCACGCGCACGCTCCAGCCCTTGTCGCGAAAGTGGCGCTTAATCTCGCCCAGAATGGTGGGCGTGGCAAATGTGGTGAACTCGAGGCCGCGCTCGGGGTCAAAACGATCAATCGCCTTGAGCAGGCCCAGATAGCCAACCTGCATCAGATCATCGAGCGGCTCGCCGCGGTTCTTAAATTTGTTGGCAAGAAACCTTACCAGGTTCATGTGGGACATGACGAGCTGCTCGCGTGCGTCCGGGTCAGCGGTCTCTTTATAGCGACGAAACAGCTCGCGGGTTTTCTCCTTGTCCCAAGCGGTCTTACCGCTCCGGGAACGTTCGGTCATATTAGATATCCGCCTTGAGGTCGAGGGAAAGCGTCAGGGGCGCCGCAGTCTTTTCGTAGGAATCGCACACGCTCGCGAGGATGAGCTCGGCATACACCGCAGCCTGGTCGTCTTCATCGACCGTAGCCTGGTCACCAAAGGTAACAGTCATGCCAACGTGGGTCTCATCGACATCGAATTTGATGGTGATGTCGTCGCAGTCGACCGCGGTGCAACCAAAGATGAAAGCCTCCTCGGCAGCCATGCGGATGTCCTCGATGCGATCGACAGACATAGAGCACAGGGCACCAACGTTGGCTGCCGTCATGCGCACAAGGCGAGCGAGACGCGGGTCACCGGCAACGGTCAGCGTGATGGGGCAGGTTGCTTCGCTACTCATCGCAGGACTCCTCAGAGGTCTCGGCGGGTGTATACGTGTAATACTGAGCCGGCTTGGCTACAGACTTCTGACCATCATCGTCGCCCGCGGCGGCCTCGTCCTCGCCAATTAGGACGCGCTCGGTAGGCTGCTCGGCCTCCGCAGCGGCAGCGGCGAGCTTGCCATCGGCATCGGCTGCAGGAGCCTTCACCTTATTGAAGAGCTTCTGCACAGCACCAGCGGCAGAGTCAGTCACGCTCGACACAGCATTGCTGGCCTCGGCCATGCTGCCCGTAACCTCGGAAATGTCGCGAACCACGGCTTCGACCTCTACGAGATTGGAGGTAAGGGCATCAACTGCCGTCTTGCTCGACTTAAGCAGCGGCTCCATCTGGGCAAGCGCCGGCGTAAGCTCATCGACAGCGCCATCGAGCTTTGCCACCACAGGCTGAGCCTCGGCGATGGTGTTGTTGAGGTCGTTCACGGTCTTATCGAGCGAGTCGACAACGGTGCGGGTCTTGCGCAGGGTAAGCGCGAGCTCAACGATGGCCCACACGCCGGCAACAGCGAGCAGCAGCAGGGCGATTTGAATGGGACTCATACAAGCCTCCCAAAGGAATCGATATACAGACGGTTTCCATGGTACCCCAAAGGGGACCGAACATGCCATGAGCAGCAACGTGGGACAAAATTATCAGCAGCTACTTCGGTGCATTCCCGCTGCGGTCGCGTTCACTTTGCTCTACGCGCCATTCTTCCCAACCGCGGCCGGCAGGTTGCCAGAACGCGCCGCGCTCCAGTCCCTCGGGCAAATAGCGCTGATCGACCCAGCCTTCGGGATAATCATGTGGATACTTATACACACCGTATTCATCGCTGCCCGGGCGATGGCGATCGCGCAGATAACTCGGCACCTCGCGAAGCCCACTAGAATGGATATCGGCCAGCGCCGCATCGATCGAAGCCTCACACGCGTTGGATTTTGGCGCCAAGCACACATAGAGTGCAGCCTGAGCCAGGTTAATGCGGCACTCGGGATAGCCAATGACCTCGGCAGACTTAAACGCGGCATGCGCCACCAAAAGCGCCTGCGGGTCGGCGTTGCCAACATCCTCAGAAGCGTGAATCATAATGCGGCGAGCGATAAACTTAGGATCCTCCCCAGCATCGATCATGCGCGCGAGCCAATAGATCGTGGCATCGGGGTCGCTACCGCGCATGGACTTGATGAACGCACTGATGATGTCGTAGTGCATGTCGCCGTTTTTGTCATACGTAAAGCCGCGACGCGGGTTGGCGATCTTCACGTCATCCACGGTGATGGGATAGCGCTCCCCCGCCGCAGGCGCTGGCGTTCCCTCGGTATCGGGACGCGTGACGGCAATCTCGCTCGCAAGCTCGAGCGTCGTGAGCGCCGAGCGAGCGTCACCCGCTGCCAGCGTGCAAATGGTCTTGACCGTATCCTCATCGGCCGAGAACTTACCGTTCAAGCCCTGGGGTGCCTCAAGCGCACGTTCAATAAGCGTGGCGATATCCTCATCCTTCAGATGCTCAAGCTCCACGACGCGACCACGTGAGAGCAGTGCCGAGTTGACCTCGAAGTACGGGTTCTCTGTCGTAGCGCCAATCATAATGACGGTACGGTTCTCAACCGCATGCAGCAAGGCATCCTGCTGCGACTTGGAAAAGCGGTGAATCTCGTCGATGAAAAGAATGGTGCGACGGTCGTACGTATTCAGACGCGTCTTGGCCTCGTCAATCACGCGGCGAAGATCCTTTACGGTGCCCGTCACGGCGCTGACTTCGACAAACTCGCTCTTGGTATGGTTGGCGATAATATGTGCCAGCGTCGTCTTGCCCGTACCGGCCGGCCCGTACAGAATCACACTCGACAGCACGTCGTGCTCAATCGCAGCACGCAACCATGAGCCCTTACCGACGGCCTTTTGCTGGCCCACATACTCGTCGAGTGAATTGGGCCGCATGCGCACCGCAAGCGGCGCATTCTGAAAGGAACGCTCACGCGTCGAAGCAGAAAAAAGGTCGTCCATAACCATCCCGTGCGTCAATCAAAACGTTTTCCACTAACAGTATACCGAATAAATACGAACTACCGTTCGTTAATATAGGTACGGTGCGGAAACTTCAATCCCGGGAGCAGCTTGCTCGTGAGCTCGCAGAAATAACCGTCCGTCATGCTAGCAATATAATCCACGACCGCCTGGTCCTTATCGTCCTGCCATGCATAGGTGCGATCGTAGTAGGAAAGCTGCTGCACAATGCGAGAAATGTGGTGCTTAAAGATATACGAGGACTCGTCGCCTTCGTTTATATCCTGCAGGCAACGGTCGTAGAGTTTTTCGAAAGCCTCGCGCAGCTCCGCTTCGGAGTCGCCCTCGATACCGCCCTTGCTGTAGATCTTCTCGTAGTTCTCGCGCTTGGCCCGACGGATTTCCTCAAACAGGTCCTCGCTCATCTCGATGTGCGGCTTGCCATAGCTGTGTTCAACGATATCGATGGAGGCATGCGTGAGGATCCAGCTGTTGTATGCTCCGCCCCGACCGTCATCAAAAGCTTCGGGTGACAGCAGGCCCGCCGCAATGGCGTCTTGGCGATCGCGTCCAACGTAGGCAAGGATATCCGAGATGCGGACCACGCAGCCTTCGAGCGTCATGGGACGCAGGTGCTCAATTGCGCTATAACCCGTGGCAATGCAGTCCTCAACCGTCTGATCAAACTGTTCAAAGGAGCTCATGTCCGAGAGCTCAAAGACGCGCTGTTCGTACTCGCCGTTATGGCACAGCACGCCGTCGAGCGTCTGGAGCGACACGTTGCGGCCGTACAGCGCGTCGAGCACGCGGACCGACTGCACGTTATGGAAAAAATAACGACCCGTGCGCTCGTGATAGATATCGTTGAGGAATCGCTCACCGGCGTGGCCGAAGGGTGTATGGCCCAAGTCGTGGCCCAAACCAATCGCTTCGATCAAATCGCAGTTGAGCCCCAGGGCGCAACCGATATCACGTGCGATGCGCGAAACAAGTTGCACATGCAGGCCGCGACGCGACAGATCATCGTTGCTGCGAAAGCTGAAAACCTGAGTTTTGCCGGCGTATCGGGCGTACGCAGGCAGATGGAGAATCTTTTCGGCATCGCGCATAAAGGCCGGACGCATGAGCGTGCCTTGGTCTGCGGCTCGATCAACACGGCGGATGACCTGACCATCGTTGCATCGATAAGGGTTAACGACACCCGAGGCACGGTCGGTAGCGATACGCTCGACCAGCTCGGGCGACAACGCCGAGGGAATGCGATCCATACGCGCCTTGATGGCGGCTGTCTGTTGATTGATTGCCATGGCATGCTCCTTAAAAAGGGCGCGCAACGATTACAGCGTACTACCCACGACCTCGATTATGGCAAATATCGGCACTAAAAACGGCAGCAATGGCAAGGAGCGCGATTTTGTGATGAGGCAGGCGACAGCAAGGGCAAGGAGCGAGACAGCAAACGCAACGATGCCACCCAGAGGGTCGAGGATGCAAAGGGCAAAGAGCGCCTTGGCGTCCCCCATGCCAATGCCGGGAGCGTGGCGAATACGACGCCAGAGCGACTCAGTAAGCACAAGGGCAAGGTAGACGATGACCGCAAGACCGGCGTGCTCAAGCGCCGTGTTAATGCCCCTGTCGAGCCAAACGCCTGCAAACGCCGCCACGGCACACGCGCCGGCAAGTTCATTGGGAAACCGCCGCTCACGGGCATCAATCGCCGCGCCAACAAAGATGCAAATCCAAAACGGGATATAGATTATCGAACACCTCCTTGGGCAGCAGCTCAAACGCAAAAACCACCACAAAGGTACTGTCCCTTTGTGGTGGTTTTGATCGTAGTTATTTGGCGCCTTGCATGACCTCGTCGAGGGTAACGCTTACGGCGTGCTGCGTCGGCACCCAGTCGACCTTCAGGAACAGAGCAGCCACCGTGATGGGGATATAGCTGAACATAAAGATCGGGAAGGTAAACAGGTTGGTCACCAGACGCCACTTTTGCGCACAGTGAATGTGCTTGTACTCAAAGATGGTCGTAAGCAGCGCCAGGATAAAGAAGGTCTGATACATCATAGCGAAGGTCATAATGAGCGAAGCGGCGCACGCCTGCATCTCGACTTCGGTAGCCAGGAAGCCGTGCGAAAGACCGCCCACGACGAGAAACGTGGCATTGGCGAGCATCGAGATCAGCGATAGCAGCATACCCGGGGCGATCGTCATAAACATGTCGTAGGCGGCAAAGCGATGATAGCGGAAGGTCGATTTGACAAGATGCTTACCGTAGGTAAAGAACACCTGGTAGAAGCCCTTGGTCCAACGCATACGCTGTTTCCAGGACGCCTTAAACGTCACGGGCTGTTCGTCAAAGAACTCCGCCGGTGCATAGCCAATGCGAATGCCGTGAATGGCGCAGAACGTGGTGAACTGAATATCCTCGGTCAGCGTATGGAACTGCCAACCGTGCATGCCCTCGATCACGCTCGCCGAGATAAGGTAACCCGAACCCGAGACAGCGCAGGACGTCTTGCAGATATTACGCGCGTTGTTGAGAAAGCGCGCCTCTCGCAGATACCACGTAGCATTAGCCGCCGAGATCCACGAGCTGCCGAAGTTCTTGGAGTTGCGATAGCTCGTGACCACATGGAAGCCCTGATCAAAGGCATCGTTCATCTTGGAGACGTAATCGCGGGCGATGACGTTATCGGCATCGAAGATAAAGTAGCCTTCAAACGTATCGGGATACTCGTTAAGGATGCGGTCGAAGCCAAAGTCCATGACCCAGCTCTTGCCCTTG
Source organism: uncultured Collinsella sp. (assembly GCA_958445985.1). Taxonomy (GTDB): domain Bacteria; phylum Actinomycetota; class Coriobacteriia; order Coriobacteriales; family Coriobacteriaceae; genus Collinsella. Next base: position 30,708 of record CAUCUN010000014.1, read on the forward strand.
CGGGCAAGGTCATTGCGCTCATAAACGACAGCGCCCGCCTCGCGCGCGAGCTGCGCCGTGTTGTCGGTGCAGGCGTCGGCGACCACAAAGACCTCGATAAGCTCGGACGGATAATCCTGGTCCTTGATGGAGCGAACGAGGTTGGCGATCACAGCCTCCTCGTTATGCGCCGCGATAAAGAAGGCATAGCGGTGGAGTTTTTTGGCCTTGGGAGGCGCGACCTCGCCACGAAGAGCGCCGATGACAAAGAAGACCACCTGGTACAGAAAGCAGACCGTGAGCAGCGTGACGACAATCTGGTTGAAGATCACGATGGGTGTGTTGGTTTGTAAAAAGGCGAGCATGCAGGCTCCCAGCAACGCGTTACGTAAACAATCGTATATCTTACCGCAGGCTTACCGAGTTCAAGAAACCACCTAATACTGGCTAGGCTTCGAGCAGACCGAGCTGCGGGACGATTTCGTCACCGGCGGCAGTGCGGCCGAGCGAACGCGGGGCCAGGTCATCCAGAACCGCGGCAAGGTCCCACGGCAGCTCATCACGGCACTCAATGCGCTCTCCCGTCACGGGATGGTCGAACGCCACACGCCAGGAATGGAGGAACTGCCTGGTCAGACCCTGATCGGCGCGCGCGTCGCACTTGCCGTAGAGCGGATCGCCCACGCAGGCGTGGTTGATATGGCGCATGTGCACGCGAATCTGATGCGTGCGGCCCGTAAACAAGTGGCACTCGACGAGCGTATAGCCGTCGTCAAAACGCGTGGAATCAAAGCGCTCGAGCACCTTAAAAGTCGTGATGGCCTGGCGCGCAAAGGGGTCATCGGAAACCGCCATCTTCACGCGGTCGCGCGTCGATCGGGCAATACCAGTGTTGATAGTGCCCTCGTCCATGGCGATGTGCCCGTGAACGAGCGTGATATAGCGACGGTCGAGCGTGCGCGTGCGGATGAGATTTTGGAGTGCGCGCTGTGTGTCGTCGTCTTTTGCCGCGAGCATAAGGCCCGAGGTATCGCGATCCAGGCGATGCACGATACCGGGGCGGTCCTCACCCTGCACGGTACCCAGATGATCGATACCGCAGTGGTAGACCAGGGCGTTCGCAAGCGTGCCGCTCTCGTGGCCGTGGGCAGGATGGCACACCAGGCCGCGCTGCTTGGAGAGCACGATGAGGTAGTCGTCCTCATAGCGGATATCGAGGGGAATGGCCTCGGGAATCACGTCGGTCGGATCGTGCGGCTCGGGCAAGTCGACCGAGATACGGTCGCCGGAGCGCACAGTATATTTTTTTGATAGGCAGGTCTCGCAGTTGACGGCAACGGCACCGCCCTCGATCAAGTGTGCGCAGGCAGAGCGCGTGGGACAGCTATCGTTGGCGCCCAGATAGGCGTCGAGACGCTGACCAGCGGAATCGTCGGCAACAAGAATATGGATGTCGGCCATTAGCGCTCATTCCTTTCGCGAATCTTGCGGGCACGCTCCCCACGCTGCTTGGCTTTGCGTTTGGCGCGAGCCTCATCACGAGCGTTGAGTTCGGCGGTCGCATCGACCTCGCGAGCGGCGGGGCTCAAGAACATGTAACCGATGAGCGCCAGCACGACGCCGACCGTAATGCCGATATCGGCCACATTAAAAACGGGGAAGTCGATGAAGGTGGTGGCAATAAAATCGGTCACGAAGCCCATGGTCAGGCGATCGATAGCGTTACCGATAGCACCGCCCGCAACCATCGCCATGCCCAAAACCTCAAGACGAGCGAGCTGAGGCGCACGGAGCAAGTACAAGGCAATAGCGATAATGACCGCCAACGCCAGCACGGCAAACGCGATGCCATGCCCCTCGCCCATACTAAAGGCAGCACCGATATTGCGGACAAACATAAAGTCGATGACACCGGGGATGACAGTCACATGCAAAGCTTCGCCCACGGCACGAACCGCAAGCTTGGTCAGCTGGTCAACAAGCAGCACAACGAGCGCTACCCCACCAGCAACACCCAACCGCCAACGCAAAGGCGGCGTCATATCCCCAGCACGACCCAAATCAATCCCCTACCCTCAAGAACATCGAATTACGTTTAATACAAAGAACTATCTTATATTGCCATACGCAGAACGCACGACATATCCACCAACGCAAGCGAAATAACCAGCTAAAAACGAAAGCGACATTCCGAATAACGGAATGTCGCTTAATAGCTTTCGACTAAAAACGCAAGTCGAAAGAAAGCCTCTAGCTCCAGCAATGGAAACGCCGCGTTATCGTCACCAACAGCGAAAACGTCCCTAAGCGAGCAAGGTGACGTGAAAGAGGAGGGAAGCGTACTTTGGTACGCGACCGACGATTGAACGTCAGATTGCCGCTTAGGGGCGTTTGCAGCGTCGGTAGGTTACGGCGTTCTACGAACGCCGTAACCTACAAAGCATCGGCGCAGCGCTTGCAAATATGCGCGTGGCCGTTGTACTCGCCGACGGTAGTGCGGTAGTTCCAACAACGGTCGCAGCACTCGCCCTCGGCAGCCTCGATGGCAACGGAGAGCTCCTCACCCTGGGTCAGCTCAACATCGGAGACGATGTAGAACTCGGCCAGGTCGACGGCCTTGTCGCCGGTCAGCAGCGCATACATCTCGGCGGGAACGACCGCCTTGACGCGGACCTGCTGGCTCTTGGTGAAGGTACCGGCGGAGCGGGCATCCTCAAGAGCCTTGGTCACGGCGCTACGGAGCTCGAGTGAAGCCTCGAGCACGCCCTCAAACTCATTGGCCTCGTCGACCGTGATAGGCGACTTGTACCAATCGAGCAGCGCGGCGTACTTCTGGTGGTCGACGCAGCCGGCAGGCGCATAGGCCATGGCCTCGTCGACGGTGTAGGACAGAATCGGCTGCAGATCGCGCATGAGCATCGAGAAGAGCTCGGCCAGCACGGTCTGGGCGCTGCGGCGCTCGAGCGAGCCGGGCTTGTCGCAGTACAGGCGATCCTTCAGGGCATCGAGGTACACGTTGGAAAGCTCAGTAACCACGAAGTCGTAAAGCGCACGGTAAGCGCGCGGGAACTCGTAGCAAGAGTAAGCGTCGTCGACCTCGGCCTGGACCTGGGTCAGACGGGCAACCATGAGCTTGTCGAGCGGCAGCAGGTCGGCAAAAGCGACGCCGTCGGTCTCGGGCTCAAACTGGCCCTCGAGCTCGGAGAGCAGGAAGCGCAGCGTGTTGCGGAAACGACGGTAGGCATCGGACGTACGAGCGAGAATCTCATGGTCGATGGAAACGTCGGAACTGGTGTCGACGGAGGCAACCCACAGGCGGATGATGTCGGCGCCCATCTCGTCGCAGACCTTATTGGGGTCAATGACGTTGCCGAGCGACTTGGACATCTTGCGGCCCTGGCCATCGAGCGTGAAGCCCTGCGAGACGACAGTCTTGTACGGAGCGTGGCCGTTGGCACCCACCGAAGTGAGCAGCGAGCTCTGGAACCAGCCACGATGCTGGTCGGAGCCCTCGAGATACACGTCCGCCGGGTACTCCAGCTCGGGACGGTACTCGCAGACGGCCTTCCAGGAAACGCCGGAGTCCCACCACACGTCGAGGATGTCCTTATCGGCCTTGAGGTGATGGCCGCCGCACTTGGGGCAGACGCAAGCCTCGCCCAGGTAGCTCTCGGGAGCGTCGGTGAACCAGGCGTCGGAGCCCTTCTCGTGGAAGAGCTTGATGACGGCGTCAAGCGTAGCGTCGTTCATGACCTTCTCGCCGCAGTCGGCGCAGGTGTAGCTGGGGATAGGCACACCCCAGTTGCGCTGGCGGCTGATGCACCAGTCGGGACGCTGCTCGACCATGGCACCGATGCGGTTGGCGGCGTGGGCCGGATACCACTTGACGTTCTCGCGAACCTCTTTGCCAGCCTGCTCGCGCAAACCGGTCTTGTCCATCGAGACAAACCACTGGTCGGTAGCACGGAAGAGTACCGGGTGCTTGCAGCGCCAGCAGTGCGGATAGCTGTGCGTGATCTTCTTCTCGAGGACCAGGGTGCCGCGCTCGCGCAGGAACTCGATAATGTGCGGGTTGGCCTCGTCGGTATCCATACCGCTGAAGGGGCCGCCGGTGCCAAACTCCTCACCGGTGTAGAACTTGCCGTCGTCATCGACCGGCATGCAGATGTCGGTGATGCCCTCCTTGAGGCAGGCAAAGTAGTCGTCGACGCCGTGGCCGGGCGAGTTGTGGACGATACCGGTACCGTCGTCGACACCGACGTAATCGGCCAGCAGCGCCACGCCCTCAACACCGTCAAAGATCGGCTGCTTGTAGTGGATGTGATGGAAGGTCTCAGCGGGAACCACATAGGCCTTGCCGTCGACCATAACCGGGGTGTACTCCCAGCCAAACTCCTCACAGCACTTGGGAGCCAGGTCCTCGAGCATGACCTCGGCACGACCGTCGTGCTCAACGGCAACATAGGCAGCGCCGGGCTTAAGGGAAACGGCCTGGTCGGAGGGGATGGTCCACGGCGTGGTCGTCCAGATGATGAAGTCGACCGGGCCGTCGAAGTTCTCGAGGCCGGCAGGCTTGGTGGTCATCTCGAAGCGCACGAAAATGGAAGGGCTCGTCTCGTCGGAGTACTCAATCTCGGCCTCGGCGAGTGCGGTGTGGCAGTGCTTGCACCAGTGAACCGGCTTGTGGCCGCGATAGATCATGCCCTTGTCGAACATAGCCTTGAAGACCTCAATGTCGGCAGCGTCATGCTGGTGATAGAGCGTCAGATACGGATTGTCCCAATCGCCGAGCACGCCCAGGCGACGGAAGCCGGCCTTCTGCAGCTCGATGTTCTCGACAGCGAACTTATTGCAAAGCTCGCGGATCTTAGCCGTGGAGGTCTGGTTGAACTTCTCGGTGCCGAGCTTCTCCTCGACCTTGTGCTCAATCGGCTGACCGTGGCAGTCCCAACCGGGGACATAGGGAACCTCATAGCCCTGCATCATCCAGTAACGGTTGATCATGTCCTTGGAGATCTTGTTCATGGCATGGCCGATGTGGATCGGGCCGTTGGCGTACGGAGGGCCGTCGTGCAGCACGAACTTCTTGTGACCCTCGTTCTTCTTCAGAACCTGCTCGTAGACCTTGTTGTCCTGCCAGTCCTTGAGTCGCTTGGGCTCGGACTTGAAAAGACCGGCACGCATGGGAAATCCGGTCTTGGGCAGATTCATCGTCTGCTTGTACTCGTTTGCCACGGTACCCCTTTCATGTCGTGGGCGCGCACGCCCTCTGGGCACCAAAAAAGCGCCCGTCCCTACAAGCTGGGACGAAGCGCCACAAAACAGGCAGTCTGCCCGTAAAAGCTCTTCGCTTAACCACCCAGCTTAGATGCCCTCGCCCGCGTATTCGCGCGCTCGCATCCGTTACTCGGCTGGCCTGTATCGACGGCCATCTCGGCGATGTCTACTAAGACGAACCTGCGCGGCACGTCCGTTGGGATCGCAGCTCCGGGGTGATTTTCATCGGTCGCATGCACGGGTTCTCAGCGCTCCCCGCTCTCTGTGGCATGCGGACGGCCGACTACTCGTCCCCATCAACGCTTATGCGGAGTATGCTAGCACGTTCCGCGCCGACGAAAAACCCTCAACACTGGTTTTATACGTTCGAAATTTCTCGCGGCTGTGGACCTTCTCTTGGAGCAAAATACCTGAAAGCACTTTATCGAACGAAAGAAGGTTGCTATGCGCACGATTGGAATGAGCGACTACACCGTTGGCGAGGATTGCTTTGACGAGCTGCCCACCGCACTGGCGGAGTACGGAGCGACCAAGGTCGCGATCATCGGTGGCAAGCGGGCACTGGCCGCAGCACTTCCCGGTATCGAAGCTGCGCTGGCAGGTACCGACGTCGAGATTCTGGAGACGCGCGTCTACGGTACCAACAGTACGCGTGCCAATATCGCCAAGGTCGTAAACTCCCCCGCCTGCCAGGAAGCCGACGTGCTCATCGCCTGCGGCGGCGGCAAGGCGCTCGACACCGTCAAGACGGCTGCCATCGAGCTCAAGCAGATCGTCTTTACGGTGCCGACGATCTGCTCCAACTGCTCCGCCGCAACCGCCATTGCTGTTGTCTACAACGACGACGGCTCGCTCGAGGGCTATTCGTACCCCAACCGCCCCGCGCACATCTTCATCAATCCCAAGATCATCGCCGAGGCACCGGCAGAGTACTTCTGGGCCGGCGTGGGCGATGCCCTGTCTAAGCAGCCCGAGGTCGAGTACGCCACGAGCGCCGACAACTTAGAGCACACCGCCGGTCTTGGCCTGGCACTCGCCCACACCTGCTCCGAGCCGCTGTTTACCTACGGCGTCCAGGGTCTTGAGGATGTGCGCCAGAACCTGTCGAGCGAGGCTGTCAAGCAGATCGCGCTCGATATCGTGGTCAACACGGGCTACGTCTCCAACCTGACCAACCAAAACGATTACTACTACAACTCGAGCGTGGCGCATGCGTTCTACAACGCCACGTGCAGCATTCCGCGCGAGGGCTCCTACCTACACGGCGAGGTCGTGAGCCTTGGCGTGCTGGTGCTGTTTGCCTATACGGGAAATACCGAGAACCTTGAGCGCTACGCCGCCTTTAACAAGCAGATGGGCCTGCCCGTGACGCTTGAGCAGGTCGGGCTTTCCGAGGCCGATATCCCTGCTCTGTGCGAGTACGCACACGCCACTAACGAGTGGAAGCAGGGCAACCCGGAGCCCTTCACCGACAAGAAGTTCGCCGCTGCCATCAAGGCCGCCAACGCCTACGGCCACACCCTCCTTGCCTAACCTACCAAAAAGGGACAGGTTTATTTTGGCAGGTTTATCTGGGCAAAAGCCATTGAACATTTGTTGAAATAGTTTACCTTGCCAGCAAAGGGGGCGACCATCCACTCGATGGCCGCCCCCCTTCATTTGCTATTTCAGCATGCTCGGGTCGAACTCGCTAGCCGGAATCACGCGGTACCCGTGACGCAGCAGCAGATCGACAAAAACACCATTACCCGCTGTGAGGGTGCCGCTGAATGTTCCGTCGTAGATGCGCCCTGCACCACACGAGGGACTGCGGTCCTGCAAGACACACGCGGCGATCTCTTCCGGACCGCCTGCCTGCTCACACATATCGAGCGCACGTTGAGCGCCCAGGCGGAATTCCCGGTCAACGGACACGCCCTCGCTGGTACGAACCTCGCCGTTCACAATCTCGGACGGCTTGCGCGGCGTGGGCAGGCCCCCAAAGACCTCAGGGCACACCAAGAGGACCTCGGTCCTCGTACGCTCGCAGGCCTCGACCAGCTCGCGATGGTAATTATCGAGACCGTTATACTTGCAGCTCTCGCCCATCAAGCAGGCGCTCACCACGATCTTCATATACAACACTCCCCACGCAAAACGCCCCATTTGAGATGGAAACTCAAATGGGGCGATTGACACTGCGCAACTAGTATTACTGCTGCTTAGGCATCAGCGGATTCTCGCGCGTGAGAAGATTCATGAACTCCTCGCCCGTGATCGTCTCCTTCTTGTACAGATAACGAGCCAGCTCGTGGAGCTTGAACTTGTTCTCCTTCAGGATCTGCAGAGCGCGATCATGCGCATCCTCAATCAACTTGGCGACAATTGCGTCCACGCGCTCGGCCGTGCCGGGGGCGCAGGTGAGCGATGTATCCTGGTTGAGGTACGCATTCTGAACGGTACCGAGCGCCATCATGCCAAACTCGTCGGACATACCAAAGCGCGTCACCATGTTGCGGGCGAGCTTGGTGGCCTGCTCAATATCGTTGGCGGCGCCGGTCGTCATCTCACCAAAGATGAGCTCCTCGGCCGCGCGACCACCGCAGTAGACGGCGAGCTTGTCCAGGACCTCCTGGCGCGTGGTCAGGAAGCGCTCATCCTCCTCGACCTGCATGGTGTAGCCCAGAGCACCGCTCGTGCGCGGCACGATGGTGATCTTGGTAACCGGCGCAGAGCCCTTCTGGCGGGCGGCAACGATGGCATGGCCGATCTCGTGGTAGGACACGACCTGCTTCTCGTGGTCGGACAGCACCGTGGACTTGCGTTGCTGACCGGCGATGACGACCTCCACCGACTCCTCAAAATCGTCCTGCGTGGCGCGCTTGCGACCCTCGCGGACGGCACGCAGGGCGCCCTCGTTGATGATGTTAGCGAGGTCAGCACCCGAGGCGCCGGGCGTGGCGCGGGCAATCGCTGTCAGGTCGATCGGCGGCTGCGTCTTCACGCTCTTCGCATGCAGCTCGAGGATGTTCTTGCGGCCGGTCAGGTCGGGCAGCTCAACGGGGATGCGGCGGTCAAAACGGCCGGGGCGCAGCAGGGCCGGGTCAAGGCTGTCGGGACGGTTGGTGGCAGCGAGGACGACGATACCCTTGTGGTTATCGAAGCCGTCCATCTCGGTCAGCAGCTGGTTGAGCGTCTGCTCGCGCTCGTCGTTGCCGCTAAAGCCGCCGCCGTCACGCTTTTTGCCGATGGTATCGATCTCGTCGATAAAGACGATACACGGGGCCTTTTCCTTGGCCTGCTTAAACAGGTCACGAACCTTGGCGGCACCGCGGCCGACGAACATCTCGACGAACTCAGAACCCGAAATGCTAAAGAACGGAACACCGGCCTCGCCGGCAACGGCCTTGGCGAGCAGGGTCTTACCAGTACCCGGAGGGCCGACAAGGAGAGCACCGCGCGGAAGCTTGGCGCCGATCTCCTCGTAGCGCTGCGGCTTCTCCAGAAAGTCGACGACCTCCTTGAGGGACTCCTTGGCCTCTTCCTGGCCGGCGACATCCTTAAAGGTCACGCCCACGTCCTTGGAGGCGATCACGCGCGCGCCGGACTTGCCCAGTCCACCGCCGCCAAAACCACCGCCACCAAAGTTCATCGACGGACCGTCATCGCCCATGGCCTTCTTCATGCGGCGGTTGAGCCACCAGCCAATCAGGAAGAAAATCGCCATGGGAAGAATGAGGGTGAGCAGGTAATAGGTCATCAAACCCGAGTTCTTATCGGGAACGACTGACTCAAGCGAGGCGCCAGATTCAAGCACGCGATCGGTAAAGCCCGCGTCATTCGGTACACCGGTCGTCTTGTAGGCGATGTTCTCGTCCTCGCCCTTCTTGGTGTAATAAATCGTGTAATCGTCCGTGTTGTACTCGACCTTGTCGACGCTCTTCTTATCGAGCGCTTTGACAAACGTCGAGTAATCGGTCTTCGTAATCTGCTGCGTGTGACCGATGTTGGGGAACAGAACGGTCGAGAGCACGAGGTAGACGACGAAGGCGATGAGCACGTAGAGGATCATATTCCGTCTACGTTTGTTGTCATCCATCTCCATCTGCTTGAACTCCATCTACTGGGGTTGATAATGCTATCTAGAATACCCAACCCAGACGGCGATAAACCGACGCCGGACACGAAAGGATAGAGATGGCATCACTCGAAGTCGGCAAGGTTCAGATCTATACGGGCGACGGCAAGGGCAAAACCACGGCTGCGCTGGGATTGGCGATGCGCGCCACAGGTTATGGGCTCGACGTACTCATGCTGCAGTTTGCCAAGAAGCTGCACTGCGCCGAACACGATGCCGCCCCGCGCCTGGGGCTGCGCATTGTACAGGCTGACCGCGATACGCCCGAGGCTTGCGCCGAGCAGATCATGGAACTTGCACGCGAACAGATCTCGCAGGTCGACGTGCTGATCTTGGATGAGCTGGGAGAAGCCATGCGACGGGGCTTTGTGACGCGCGAAGATGTCGAAGCGCTGATCGCGATAAAGCCCGCCACCACGGAGCTCGTGCTCACCGGCCGGGGCCTGCTGCCCCTCGCAGACCTCGCGGACCTGGTCACCGAAATGCGCCCCGTGAAACACTACTTCGACGAAGGCCTCCTAGCCCGCCAAGGCATCGAATACTAATTGATCCAAAGGGGACGGAGGAAAACGGATCATTTCGCCTTATCGCCGGGCCAATGATCCGTTTTCCTCCGTCCCCTACGGGTCATTAGGCAGTGGCGCGGCCGAGCCAGTTGCCGCTGTGGTGGTAGATGGTGAACATCGTAGCCGTGATGAGCCAGGTTACGGGGTAAACCAGCAGCAGGTGCTCAAGCGACGGATCGAACGGCATAATCGCAAACACCCAGATCACCCTGAGCACGACGGTGCCAAAAATCGTGAGCAGCATGGGCTGCAAGCTCACGCCGGCACCACGAATGGAGCCCGACGCGTTCTCGATAATCGAGAAGATTGCGTAGAACGGCGCGATGAAATGAAGAATCGTCGTGGTGTACGCCGAAATCGAAGCGTCGTCGACAAACAGACGCGACAGAGGACCCGAGAACACCAGCAGCACGGCAGACAGGCCACCAATGAGCATAAACGACAGCACGAGCGACGTATGGTAGCCCTTGCGCATGCGCTCGTAGTTGCGCGCGCCAAAGTTCTGTGCCGAGAACGTGGTGATCGACACGCCAAGCGCCTCGGTAACCATCCAGACAATGCCATCTAAGCGGCCCGAAAGACCCCACGCCGTGGTGACATCGGCGCCAAACGAGTTGACCGACACCTGAATCAAAACGTTGGAAATCGAATACGCAGCAGACTGAAAACCAAGCGGCAGACCACACGAGATCATGCTCTTACAAATGCCAGGATCAATGCCGAGTTTGGACAGTGAAAGCCGCCACGCACCCGGTGCGTGCATCATGCGAATCACGATCATCGTGGCATTGGAGCAAATAGTCAGCGCCACCGCGATGCCGCAGCCCAGAGCCTCCATATGAAGCACAGCAACGAAGATGACATCCAGCACCGCATTAACAAGGCAGCCGGAAGCGATGATCACAGCAGGCCCGCGCGTGTCGCCCACGGCGCGCAGCAGTGCCGTTCCCATATTGAGTAGCAGCGCCGCAACCATGGCGGCAAAATAGCAACGAGCATAGGCCGCGCCCTCGGCCAATAGTTCATGCGGCGTGTTCATAAGCACCAGCATGGGCTCAACGAACACTATGCCAAGAATCGAGAAAACGATACCGCCCACCAGCGCGAGCGTCATGGCCGTATGGACCGAACGGCTCAGTCGCTCATCATCGTGCTGGCCAAAATACTGACCGGTAATGACTGCGCAGCCGGCGCCGACGCCAACGCAAAAGCCAATGCAGAGCTCGGTGAGCACCATCGTGGCCTGGATGCCGCCCAATGCGAGCTTGCCGCCAAACTGGCCGACGATATAGGTACCGATAAGCGTGTAGGCCTGCTGAAAAAACGAGCTAAAGAAGATGGGAACGCACAGCGACAGCAATTGCTGCCAAATAACACCTTGCGTTACATCGATAGCCGTGGATTTCTTAGCCACACGCCCTCCCCACAAGCATACGACAAACAACAAAACAGCAATTTAAAACCAAAGCCAAAACCAGCTTAGCACCGACTGGCGGCGACCGAAACACCTCGAATTAGAGCGCGGTGCGGAATAACTGCCTAGTGATACAGCCCCGGCTGGTAGTGATACTCATTGCTCACGTGCGGACACAGCTGCCAAAAGGCAACGGCACTCGCCGCGGCCACGTTGAGCGAATCGACCCCGTGCGCCATCGGAATGCGCACGGCTCGGTCGCAGCCCGCGATAGTCTTGGCGCCCAAGCCGGCACCCTCGGTACCCATAAAGATTGCCAAGCGGTCAATCTCCTGCAGCACGGGATCGTCCAGCGATACGGAATCGTCCGTCAACGCCATGGCAGCACACGAAAAGCCGGCATTGTGCAGCGCAGCCAGGCCATCGTGCGGCCACACGCGCGCCTCGCTGCCAATACGCGTCCACGGCACCTGAAACACCGTGCCCATGCTCACGCGGGCCGAGCGACGGTACAACGGGTCGCAGCACGTCGGACTGACCAAAATACCGTCGACATTGAGCGCGGCGGCCGAGCGGAAAATCGCACCCACGTTCGTGTGGTCGACAATACCCTCGAGCACGCACACGCGCACCGGGCGCTCCCCCGCCGCCTCGACGACGCCACCCAAGAACTCATCAACCGGAATCTGGCGCGGTCGACGGAAAGCCGCGAGCGCACCGCGCGTCACATTGAAGCCCGTCAGCTGCTCCATGAGCTCCATGGAGGCCACGAACACAGGAACCGGGCCGGCGCCCTCGCGCACGACCAGGCGCTCAAACAGCGGCATCATCTGGTCGAGCCAGCGTTCACCCAAAAGAAAGCTCACCGGCTCGTATCCGGCACGCACCGCGCGCTCGATAACCTTGGCACTCTCGGCGATAAAGATGCCCTTTTGCGGCTCCAGCACGCAGCGAAGCTCGCGCTCGGTCAGTCGCACGTAGGCATCGAGCCGCTCGTCCTCGAGCGAGTCGATTCGCAGCACCTCAACGGCATCAGTCATAGCAGCCTGCCCGTACCCTTCTTTACAGCACATCTATACCAAACGAGGCGACGCTAAGCGCCGCCCCATGCAATCAATCAACCCGATGATACCGTTCACGCCAGACGATTTACGCCTCAACGCGACGATACGTCACGAACTCATAATCGACGCCCTCATCGCCCTCGCCCGAGGCAATCGTGGCAACCCCGCCACGCCACGCAATCTCCCACGCGGGATCGGCGTCCAAGTCGGGAAAGTACGTGTCCACGGCATGGGTGCAATGGTTGTGCGTGACCTCGGCCTCGGCGCAATACGGCAAAAACTGCCGATACACCTCGCCGCCGCCGATCACCCACGCAACGGGCTCATCGGCAACCGCGGCGAGCGCCTCGTCGATGCTATGCACCACGTCGACGCCCTCGACGGCAAAATCCTCGTCGCGGGTAAGCACGATATTGCGGCGGTTCTTGAGCGGACGCCCACCGGGAAAACTCAGCAGGGTCTTGCGCCCCATAATGACCGGGCAACCATTGGTGCACGCCACAAAATGGCGCATGTCGGCGTGATTAGACACCACCATATCGCCCTCGCACCCAATGCCCCAATCATCGCACACGGCGACGATGGCAGAAAGCTTACACGTCATGAGCGCCACCTACACCGCAATGGGGATGTTCTTGACCTGTGGACCGTGCTCGTAGCCCTCGACGATGAGGTCGTCAGTCGTAAACGCATAGAAATCGTGCACATCGGGGTTAAGCTTTACCTTGGGCGCCGCAAACTGCGGACGCTCGATAAGTTCACGGACGATATCGACATGACGGTCGTAAATGTGGGCATCGGCAATAACATGCAGCAGCTCACCGGGAATCATATCGACCGACTGCGCGACCATCATCAGCAAGATGGCGTACTGGCACACATTCCAGTTGTTCGCGGCCAAAATGTCCTGGCTGCGCTGGTTGAGAATCATGTTGAGCGTGGGCTTATCGTCCTGCGGGCGCTGCGTGACGTTATAGGTCACGCTATATGCGCACGGATACAGGTGCATCTCGGAAAGGTCGCTAAACACGTACGTGTTGGTCATGATGCGGCGACTGTACGGTGTGTGCTTAAGATCGTAGAGCACACGATCCATCTGGTCGAAATAGCCTTCGGCATAATGACTCTTCTGGCCAATCTGGTACCCGTAGGCCTTGCCGATGGAACCAGTCTCGTCGGCCCACTCATCCCAAATATGGCTGTTGAGGTCATGGACGTTATTGGACTTCTTTTGATAGATCCACAAAATCTCGTCCATCGCAGACTTAAGCGCCGTGCGGCGCAGGGTGAGCGCAGGGAACTCCTCGCGCAGGTCGTAGCGCGCCGTAACGCCAAAGTTTTTAATGGTATAGGCAGGGGTGCCGTCCTCCCACACCGGACGGACCTTTTGGCCCTCGGTGGTGGTGCCATGGTCCAGAATGTCGCGGCACATGGATACAAACTGTTGATCAGCCTTGCTCATTGACCCTCCTGTCAGTCGCCTATAAGCGATTTTTATTGTAGCCCAGGCGCGCAGTGTCGGATTGGACACTAGGGTAGGCACACGCAATGCACGGCAGCACGGCTCTGCATTCGCTAGCGGAACACCTTTGCCTTTTTCTGACATATGCCAAAAATAGCTTGTACGCTTCCGCATGCGCGCTATCCTATTACTGACATATGTCAGATTTGGAGAGTGCATGGCAGGAAGACGCGAAAAATTGCGCCGCGTTGGGATTATCCCCGAATACCGCGGCTTTACCCCCGACGGCCTAGCCAGTGGAGACGCCATCGACATGACGATCGACGAACTCGAGGTGCTGCGCCTGTGCGACCTGGAAGGCCTTAACCAAGAGGCAGTCGCACAGCAGATGGGCATCGCGCGCGCCACGGTGGCGGCTATTTGCAGCCGAGCGCATCGCAAGGTGGCAAACGCGCTGGTAAATGGTCGGGCGCTCATCATCGAGGGCGGCAATATCGCATACTCCCCCATCACCACGACAACGGCCGCATGGCCAGCAAAGGAGGTCGGCACCATGAGGGTGGCAACGACGTACGACAACGGCAACATCTTTATGCACTTTGGTCGCAGCGAGCAGTTCAAGATCTACGACATCCAGGATGGCAAGGTGCTCAACGAGCAGGTCGTAGGCACCGGCGGCACCGGTCACGGCGCATTGGTGGGCCTGCTTGCCAACGGTGGCGTCGACACGCTCATCTGCGGCGGTATCGGCGGCGGCGCCATCAACGCGCTCACGCAGGCCGGCATCACGGTCTATGCGGGCGCCCAGGGCAGCTGCGACGCCTGCGTCGAGGCCCTCATTGCCGGCACGCTCGCGCAGACCGGCGAGGCCACCTGCGACTGCCACGATCACGACCACGAGCACACCCATGAGCATGGTGAATCCTGCGGCTGCCACGGCCACCACGACCATGATGGACATGAGGGCTGCGGCTGCCACTAGCGGCACGGCACCGCGAGCTCGGGGTGCGACGCTGAACGCAACCCAGCAATCAAAGCCAACAACAAAGGCCACCCAGTAGCTTCCGAGTGGCCCTTGCCATATCAAGCTGGAATTACAGCCCTATTTCTTATTGCGCATCTGCGCTTCCATCTGGCGCAGCAGATCCATATCGGACTTGGGGCCGCCCGTTCCCAGGCCGCCCATGCCGCCCAGACCCATAGCGTCCAGGCCAGGGATATTGGGCATGCGCATCCTCTTGCCCTTCTTACCCTTTTTGCCCTTCTTGCCGCCGGCCTGCGCCTGATTGGCCATCGTGCGCATGCGGCCCATCATCTTGTTCATCTCGCCCCACTGCTTCATAAGGCTATTGACCTCGGTGGGGGTCACGCCGGCGCCCTTGGCGATGCGGGCGCGGCGCTGGCCGTTGATGATGGAGGGACGCAGGCGCTCCTCCTTAGTCATCGACATGATGATGGCCTCGTTCTTGTCGAAGATGCCCTCATCCAGGTTGCCGCCCATCTGGTTGAGCGCGCGCTGGCCACCGGGGAGCATGCCCAGAATGCCCTTCATGCCGCCCATCTTCTTGACGGCCTTCATCTGGTCGAGCATGTCGTTCATGGTAAAGCCCTCGCGCAGCATGCGCTCGGCAGCCTCGAGCTGCTCGGCGTCAGCCGCCTCCTGGGCCTTCTCGATGATGCCGACGACGTCGCCCATGCCCAAGATGCGCTTGGCCATGCGGTCGGGGTAGAACGGCTCCAGCGAATCGGGCTTCTCGCCCATGCTCACGAACTTGATGGGCTTGCCGGTCACCTGGCGCACGGAAAGCGCGCCGCCGCCACGGGCGTCGCCGTCGAGCTTGGAGATGATCACTCCGTCAAAGTCGGTGCGCTCGGCAAAGGTCGAGACGACGTTGACGATATCCTGGCCGGTCATGGCATCGACGACCATCAACACCTGATCGGGCTTGACGGCCTTCTTGATGTCCACGGCCTCCTGCATCATCTGTTCGTCGATCTGAAGACGTCCGGCGGTATCGACGATGACCACGTCGCGCAGGTGGTCGACGGCCTCCTGGATGGCGCCCTTGGCGATATCGACCGGGTGCGCACCGTCGCCGCGGAAGACCGGTACGCCGATCTCGCCACCGAGCGTGGCCAGCTGGTCGGCAGCAGCGGGACGATAGACGTCGCACGCGGCGAGCAACGGCGAGCGGCCCTGCTTCTTGAGCAGGTAGGCCAGCTTTACGGCCGCCGTGGTCTTACCGGAGCCCTGCAGGCCCACGAGCATGATGACATTGGGAATGCGATTGCTAAAGACGAGCTTGCTCTCGGTTGAGCCAAGCATCTCGGTGAGCTCGTCGAGCACGATCTTGACGACGTTTTGCGCCGGCGACAGCGACTCCATGACCTCGGCGGTCATGCAGCGCTCCTTGGTCTTGGCGACGAACTCCTTGACGACCTTAAAGTTAACGTCGGCCTCGAGCAGCGCCATGCGAATATCGCGCATGGCCGAAGTAATATCGGCCTCGGTCAGCTTGCCCTTGCCGCGCAGGCGGTCAAATGTGTCGTTGAGGCGATCGCTCAGGGAATCAAACACTAGTCACTCCTTAATTGGACTCGCCCACCAGGGCGCGGCAGAAATCTTTGGCATTGAACTCCTGCAGGTCATCGACCTGCTCGCCCACGCCGATGCGCAGGATCGGGAGCTTGAGTTTCTCGGCCACGGCCATAGCGATACCGCCCTTAGCCGTGCCGTCGAGCTTAGTCATGATAATACCGTCCAGGCCCAGCGCCTCGTTAAACTCGAGCGCCTGGTTCAGACCGTTTTGGCCCGTCGCGGCGTCGATCACAAGCACGACCGAAACCGGCATGGGACCGGCGGCCATATTGGCGGCGCGCTTACGGGTCACATTGACCACCTTGGCAAGCTCGCGCATGAGCTCAGGGCTCGTGTGCAGACGGCCGGCGGTATCGATGAGCACCAGGTCACTGCCGCGCTTATCGGCCTCGTCGAGCACGTCATAGCACACGCTCGCCGGATCGGAGCCGCGGTCACGCTTGATAACCGGTACGCCGGCACGCTGCCCCCACACATCGAGCTGCTCGATGGCGGCGGCGCGGAAGGTGTCGGCCGAACCGATCACCACGTTCTTGCCGCGGGCAGCCATGGCGCTCGCGATCTTACCGACCGTCGTGGTCTTGCCGGCACCGTTAATGCCCACAAACAGCACGCAGCTCGGCGTATCGGAAAACGGATCTCGCTCGATGGGCACAAAGTGCTGCTCAAGCTGCTCGGCCAGGGCACGACGGAGTTGCGGAGCGGTCTTGAGGTTCTTCTTGGCCGCGGCATCGCGTAGGTCATCGGAGACCTGAATGGCGACCTCGGCGCCCATGTCACCCATAACGAGGGTGTCCTCCAGGTCCTCCCAAAAATCCTCGTCGACCTCGCCGCCAAAGTAAAAGACCTCGTTGAGGGCCTCGCGACTGCGCTCAAGTCCGCGCGAGAGAGCGTCAAAGAATCCCATTATGCATTCACGACCTTTCCGGTTTCGCGATCGAGTTTTTGCGAGACGACGCGACTGACGCCGTCGGCTTGCATCGAGACGCCATAGAGGACGTCAGCGTCCTCCATAGTACGGCGCTGATGCGAAATGACCAAGAGCTGCGTATCGGAACGCAACACATCGAGCGCGCCGATGAGCTTGGACAGGTTGGCGTCATCGAGTGCCGCCTCGACCTCGTCCAGCACATAGAACGGCACCGTGCGCGTGCGGTACACAGCAAAGAGCAGGGCGAGCGCCGTCAGGCTCTTCTCGCCGCCCGACATGAGCATCATCTTGGTGATGCGCTTGCCGCGCGGCTGCGCCACGACCTCGATACCCGTCTCGGCCGGATGCTCGGGATCGGTCATCTCCAGATTCGCCTGTCCACCCGGGAACAGCATGGCGAAGATCTCGCGGAAGTTCGCGTCGACCTTCTCAAACGTCACCAGGAAGGCCTTCCGCATCTTGCGATCAATGGCCACCGTGATCTTGGTGAGCGCCTTGCGCGCGCTCTCCAGATCGGCCAGCTGCTCCTCGATGTAGTCGGCGCGGCGCTTGAGCTGCTCGTACTCCTCCATGGCAACTTGGTTAACGGGACCAAGGTTGTTGATCTGGCGCACAAGCTGGTTGAGCTCGCGCTCGGCGGCGTCGCGGTCGGTGGGAGCCGGAAGCATGAGCGCTTCCTCGAGCACCGTGGTGCCATCGGCGGTAATGGCCTTAATGGCGGCCTCTACCTGCACCTCGAGCTTGCCACGCGCGACCTTGAACTCGTTTTGCGTGGCAGAGGCGGTATCGACCCGCTCCTTAGCGCGGGCAACCTCCGCCTTGGCATCCTCGATGGTCTTCTTGAGCGAAGCGGAGTCCGCCTCTTCCAGAGAGGCCTGGTCACGCAAGCGCGCTGCCCAATCCGATGCGCGCTCCAGCAGGGCCGAATAGCGCTCGTGCATGGGGTCGACGCGCAGACGCAGCAGCTCGAGTGAGCGCGAGGCCTGGCGTGTCCCGCGGATACGACGGTCGATGCCCTCAAGACGATGCTCCAGGTCGGGCACGCGACCCTTCAGCGAACGCAGGCGCTCGCTCGTCTGGGCTAGGCGAACCTTGGCGTCGGCGAGCTTGCCGGCAGCCTCGGAATCGTCGCGGCGAACGCGGTCGAGTTCGTCGTTGGCCTCGGCAATCTGCAAGCCCAGATCGCTTGCCTGCGCGCGGGCCTCGTCACGCGAACGGGTGAGCTCATCAACCCGCGGGCGCGCAGCGCGAACGGCTTCGGAGGCCTGCTCGCGACGCTTGGAGATGCGCACGCGCTCGACCTCAGCATTGTTGGCGCTTTGCTCCAAGCGGCCGATCTCGGAGAGCAGCGAGCGGCGCTCGCCCTCAAGACGGGCGATCTCGCCGGCGGCATCGTCCTCAGCGGCACGCGCTTCCTCAACGGCCGCGTTGGCCTCGACGACCTGATCCGACACACGCTCAAACACAGCGGCCAAATCGGGCTCAAGCCCCTCCAGCTCGCGAATGCGACGCTTACGCTCCAGAGCACCCGACGCCTCGCCGGCATCGAGGCCCACACGCACCAGGCCGCCGCAGGCGACGCGGGCGCCATCGGAGGTCACGTAAGTCACGCCGTCAACGACCGGCGCCGACAGCGCGGCAGAAAGATCGTCCACGACGTAATAGCCGCCGAGCAGCGCCTCGACGACGGGTCCGTAGCCTGCGCGCACGGACAAACGATCAACCAGACGGGTACCGGCAGCGCCCTCGACGACAGCAGAGCCACTCACGCCGCGCGCCACCAGCAGCGCCTCACCCGAGGCCTTCTTCTGGTCCAGAGCGGAACGACCGGCACGCTCAAGCGCGGACGTATCGTCGAACAGCAGCGCATCGATATCGCCGGCGAGCAATTGCTCAACCAGGCCCTCAAGCTCGCGCGGGGCCTCGAGCACGTCGCCCAGACGACCCGAGACATCATCGCCCAGCGCACCCACCAGACGACTCACGAGCGGCGAGCTGTCGGCCATGCGGGCATCGAGTTTCTTTTGACTGGCAAGTTCTGAGCGCACCTCGGATAACTTGTTGCGCGCCTCGCTCTCGCGGGCACGCAGGTCCTTCAGGGCCGCGCGTGCCGTCTCGGTGGCCTCACGCGCATCGACCTGAGCCCGGCGCGCTTCCTCAAGAGCGCCCTCAAGCTCCTCGGCGCGGTCGCGACGGCTCTCGAGCGAGGCCGTGACCTCCTCGAGCTGTTCATCGATCTGCTCAAGGCGCGAGGCATACATGTTGTCCTCGACCTCGGCATTGGAAAGCGAATCCTTCACCTTGGCGAGCTCGAGCGCGGCGTTATCGGCCACGCGCTGCACATCGCGTTGCTCACGCGTAAGCTGCGAAATCTGATTGTCGAGCGCCACGCGTCGCTCGTGGAGCTCAGCGGCGGCAGGACCAGCGGCGTCAACGTCCTCCTGGGCCTGCCTGTGCGCACCGGTCACTTCCTCAAGCTGCGCACGCGCGTCCTCGAGCTCCTCGACAACGCGACGACGCTGATGCTCGGAGCTCGAAATCTGCCCGCGCATGTCAGACAGGCGCGACACCATGTTGTGGCCTTTTTCCTCGAGCAGGCGCATGTCGGAGTTAATGCGACCGACCACATCTTGCATATGACGGCGCTGCTCGCCCAGGTCGCCCACAAACAGGCCCTTTTCCTCGAGCATGACCTGAAGCTTCTCGAGCTCGCGCTCCTTTTCGTCCAAGCGGTACTGCGCAAGCTCCAGCTCGGCAGCACCTTCCTTGGAGCGGCTCTCCAGGTCGTTCCACTGCGACTGCAGCGAACGAAGCTCATCGACAGCCAGCATCTGCGTAAGCTCGTTCGCGCGCGAGGACAGCTCTTTGTACTTGCGCGCGCGATCGACCTGACGCTCCAGCGGTCGCAGCTGACGGGCGATTTCCTTATTGATGTCGCGGGCACGCGTCAGGTGCTCGTCCATCGACTTGATCTTTTTGAGCGCACGCTCCTTGCGGCGCTTGTGCTTGGAAATGCCGGCGGCCTCCTCGATAAGGGCGCGGCGCTCCTCGGGGCGGCTCTGCAAAATGGCGTCGAGCTTGCCCTGGCTGATAATGGAATGCGTATCCTTGCCCAGGCCCGAATCGTGCAGGATGTCCTGAATGTCCATCAGACGGCACGGACTCGAGTTGATGAGGTACTCGCTTTCGCCCGAGCGATACATGCGACGGGTGATGGCGACCTCGTCAAAATCGACGGGCAGCATATGGTCCGAGTTATCGAGCACCAGCGTGACCTCGGCGACACCCACAGGCTTGCGCGCTGACGAGCCCGAGAAGATGACATCCTCCATGGCCTGGCCGCGCAGCTGCTTGGCGCTCTGCTCGCCCAGGACCCACAGGATGGAGTCGGAGATGTTCGATTTTCCCGAGCCGTTTGGACCGACGATGACGGTCAGGCCCGGCTCAAACGTCATATGGGCACGGTCGGCAAACGACTTGAACCCTTTGAGCGTGAGGGACTTGAGATACACGGTTCCTCGCTTACACGTGCTTCTTATTCAGAATCACGCCGTTGGTGGTGTAACCCATGCGGTCGAGCGCTTCGAGCGCGGCGGCTCCCTCGGCTTCCTTCTTTGAGGAGCCGGAGCCGCGACCCTGACGAATACCATCGATCAAAACCACGGCGGTAAAGGTGGGCGCATGCGCCGGGCCCTCGGAGCCAACGAGCTTGTACGCCGGGGGCTCGTGACCGTCGGCTTGCACACACTCCTGCAAAAACGACTTGGGATTCGCAGGATGCTCGGCACGCTCGGAAGCCAAATGCGGCTTAAGCGTACGGTGAATGAACTCCGCCGCGGCATCCCAGCCGGCATCCAGGTACAGCGCTCCCACGAGCGACTCGTAGACGTTCTCGAGGGCCGAATGCAGGCCGCGCGCACCGGTACCGGTCTCGGAGGCACCAAAGATGATGATGTCGTCGATGCCCAGCTCGTGAGAAACCTCGGACAGCGTAGCGCCCGAGACAAGCGACACCTTCAAGCGCGTGAGCTTGCCCTCGTCAAACTCCGGATAGGACTCAAACAGGGAGCGTGCGACCACAGCGCCCAAAATGGAATCGCCCAAGAACTCAAGGCGCTCATAGCTGGCAGAAACCGGCTGGCCCTCGACTGCCGAGGGATGCGTAAGCGCCGCGCGCAGCAGCACCTTATTGTTGAACTCGTGGCCCAGGATTTCCTGGGCGCGCGTAAGTCGGTCGGATAAAGCCAAGACTTAGGCCTCCTTGGCAGCTTCGATAGCGTCGACGGCGTCGGCGACAGAGTTGAGCGAGAGCAGGGTCTCGTCATCGATCTCGAGGTTGAACTCGTCCTCGATAGCCGTAACCAGCTGCAGGCGCTCGAGCGAGTTGGCATCGAGGTCGTCAAAGGTGGTCTCCTCGCTAATTTCGGCAACATCGACGCCCAGAACGTCAGCAGCGACCTCGGCGATCTTGTCGAAGATTTCGGAGCGGTCCATAGCGCTTCCTCTCATAGTGCATGAATACCAAAAGAATGGTACCGCCCGGGCGGTACCAAGACACGGTTCTGATTCTACCCCACGACGTGCGCCGCGAAGCACATAACAGCGCTCTAACTCGCTCTTATAAAACGATACCGTCCATAGAGTTGGCGACATTCTCGACCAGCCCGGCGCGCACGGCTTCGGCCGCCGCGAGCGTACCGTTTTTAACAGCCTCGACCGAGGTAGCGCCATGGCCGATCAGGACCACGCCGCGCAGGCCCAAAAGAATCGCGCCGCCCTTGGCGTCGCCAGAGAGCTTGGCCTTTATCTCGCGCATCTGCTTTTTAATGAGCAGTGCGGCGATCTTGGTGCCGAGCGAGGCCATAAAGGCGCCCTTGAGCTCCTGCAGCAAAAACTTGGCAGCGCCCTCGGTAGCTTTGAGAGCGATATTACCCGACATGCCATCGGCAACGACGACATCGAAGTTGCCTGAGGTGAGGTCGGTGCCCTCGCAGTTACCAACAAAGCCGGGAACGGCGGCCTTCATAGCAGGGAAACAGGCCTTGGTAAAGTTGGAGCCCTTCTCGTCCTCGGTGCCGTTGGCAAGCAGGCCCACGCGAGGATGCTCGATGCCCAGGACGACGCGGGCATAGGCGCTACCCATCTGGGCAAAACGCACCATGTCATCGACCTCCACATCGGGGTTGGCACCCATGTCGCACAGCACCGTCAGACCGCCGGCGCGATTGGGCAGCGCATTGGTCAGACAGGGGCGCACCGGCTGCTTCTTGCCTTCGGCCTGATACCTAAACGGCGTCACGTAGGCGGTGGCAGCGGCGGTCATGGCACCGGTGGAGCCGGCGGAGAAGAACGCATCCGCGTTGCCCTTCTTAATGGCGCGGCACGACAGCACGATCGACGACTTGCGCTTGGTCATCACGGCGCGAATGGGATCGTCATCCATGGCGATAACGTCGGGTGCCTCAAGGGCCTCAACACGTGCGTGGGAAGCGGCAAAGGGGTTGACGATTTCGGCGGGGCCAGCTGCCAAGACCTCGATATCGGGATCGGCAGCAAGTGCAGCCTCGATACCATCGAGAACAACCTGAGGTTTCTCGTCTCCACCCACAACGTCTACACAAACGCGAACGTTACTCATATACATGCTCCTTATACAAAAATGGCCGACTCATTGAGCCGGCCATTGTGGTTCCATTTGGAACGGCATCGCATCCAGAGTATACCGTTACTCGGTAACGATAACCTCGCGGTCCTTGTAGAAACCGCAGCTGGGGCACACGTGGTGCGGAAGCTTGACAGCGCCGCAACGGGGGCACGTGGACTGAGCCGCAGCCGAGATCTTCATGTTGGCGGAACGACGGGTGTGAGTGCGGATACGACCCTGCTTTTGTTTAGGTACGGGCATAGTGACCTTCCTTATGAACTATCCAGTGTGGCGATTACGCGCAAGTAGCGATACTACCACAGTTTTACTCATCGAGCTTGAGATTCTTCAATGCTGCAAATGGATTTTCCGTGGCAGCGGCCCATTCCGCCTCTGCCTGGGCGGCGCAATCGCATTGCTCGACGTTGAGATTGCAGCCGCATGTGGGGCACAGACCACGGCAATCGGGCTTGCAGAGCACCACAAACGGCGTGTCCATAACGACCGCGTCATTGATGGGCTCGCCCAGATCGACGAGACGGTCCTCACCCAGGAGCTCGTAGCCGTCCTCGTAGGCCTCGGGATCCTCGGGCTCCTCAAAGAGGTAGAACTCCTCGATCTCGCCGGCGATATCAAACGAGGCGGGCTCCAGGCAACGGTCGCACTCGCCGGTGGCGTGCGCGCGGACCATGCCCGTGAGCAAGACACCGGTACCGGCATTGGTAAAGACAACGTCGTAGTCGATGCCGTCCTGTAGCTGGTACTCCTTCTCGCCCACCGTGTAGGTGGCGACATCTACCTTACCGGTCAGCGGATACGAATCTCCAGGAAACTCGAGCTGCTCGGAAAGATCGACGGTAACGCTCGGGAACTCAGCCATTACCACTGACCATTCTGTTGGGCGGCACCCTCGTTGAGCTGCTGACGGCAACGGGTAACGGTGCCGGTCAGGCTCTTGAGGTTCTCCTCCAGGTGCGTAAAGACCTGCTCTGCGTAGTCCTCGGCAGCATAACGCGTCTCGCGCTCGTACTGCTGGGCACGATCGCGGATGTCGTCGGCCTGCTGCTGCGCTAAGCGGACGATCTCCTGCTCACCGGCAATGGTGAGGGCCTGCTGCTGAGCGTCGGCGATGATGGAATCGGCCTGAGCGGCGGCGGAAGCCATAAGCTCCTCGCGCTCCTTAAGGATGCGGCGGGACTTCTGCCACTCCTCGGGATAGCTCATGCGGATCTCGTCGAGGATGTTGAAGAACACGTCGGCGTCGATGACCTTGAACTGAGCGTTCTTGCCGAAAGGCGGCTTGGCTTCCTCGATCAGCCCTTCGAGCTCATCGACCAAGCTGACGATCCTATCGCCAGGAAAATTCTCGCCCGGCATCCGGTCTCCTTTCATAGGTAACATATCATCGTGCTAGTTTACCACATGCCACCAGGCAATAAAAAACGTCACGAAAAGCGATGTCTGAGCGCTTCAACCACGTTGGGTGGGACAAACGTCGATACATCGCTCCCAAGCGACGCAATCTGGCGTACCACCGAGCTCGAGATGTAACCGTACTGCGGAGCACTCATGACAAAGATTGACTCTAGCTCGTTATCCAAGCGGTAGTTGAGGTCGGCTTGCTGCAGCTCATACTCAAAGTCGGTCATGGCGCGCAGGCCCTTGACCACGGCACCAGCGCCCTGCTCGCGAGCAAAGTCGACGAGCAGTCCGGTAAAGGGCAGGACCTCGACGCCATCGATATCACCGAGTGCCTCACGGGCCAGCGCCACGCGTTCATCGAGCGTAAAAGTGGTACCCACGCCGTTTTTGCCCTGCGACTCGGCAACGGCCACGATCACACTGGGAAAAATGCGGCGGGCGCGGCGGATGACGTCGATATGGCCAAACGTGATGGGATCGAAGGTACCCGGAACGATGACGCGGTTAATGGTGTCACTCATGGGCATCCCCCTGAAACGTCGTGCCGTCGCTGTCATCGGCATCGGTGGCGGTATCGTCATCCTCGCCCTCGCCGACCCAACGGAGCAGGTCGACCGAGGTAATGCCGTAGCGCTTCTCACGTACAGTCTCAAAGTCTGCCGGATGCGCGCCCGCATCGGCGGCGGCATGCTCAAACAGGGCGTAAGCGCCAGACGCAAGCAGACCCTGCTGGGCCAGATTCTGCAGCAGTTCCTCGACCGGCTCGGCACCAAAAGCATAGGGCGGGTCGAGCAGGACCAGATCAAAGGGGCCGCCCGGTACACGACCGCGTGAGGCACTCGTCAGCATGTCGCCCGTGACCACGCGCCAACGCGCACGGTCACGGCAGAGCGACTCGATATTCTTGGTAATGAGCCGCGCGGCGTTGCGATCGATCTCAAACGTCGTGAGCGAGCGGGCCCCACGAGAGAGCATCTCTAACCCTAAGGCACCGGAGCCGCCAAAGGCGTCCAGCACACGAACCTCGTCCAAATCGAAATCGAATGCCGACATGACCATAGATGCGCACGCCTCGCGCACGCGATCAGTCGTGGGGCGGGTGACATCGCGACCACGGGGCTCCTCGATCTTACGACCGCGCCATTCGCCGCCGATGATTCTCATCCTCCGCTGACCTCCTTAAAGATATGTCGATAACGCATGGCGACCGCCTCGCGCAAGGGACGCGTCGCCACAGAGTCAAGGTTGCAAGCATACCGCAAGAGCTCGACCGCGTCCAAATGGGCCCATTCGATAAGGTCCTCATCGGCATCCAGGTCCACAAAGCGCAAGGTCACGCCACCGTGCTGACGGTACCCCAGGATTTCGCCCTCGTGACGCAGACGCAGGTCCATCTGGGCAAGCGTAAAACCATCCGAGGTCTTTTCGAGCGACTGGAGACGGTCTTGTGCCGCCGAGGCGCCGCCATTGCCCTTGGAGTGCGTCATGACCAGGCACGTGCCCGACACGCTGCCGCGGCCCACGCGACCGCGTAGCTGATGCAGCGCCGCCAAGCCAAAGCGCTCACCGTTCTCGATGACCATGACGGTGGCGTTGGGCACGTCGACGCCCACCTCGACCACCGTAGTCGAGACGAGCACGTCAATCTCGCCACGCTTGAAGGCGTCGATCACGCGATCCTTCTCCCCCGCTGGCATACGGCCGTGAAGGCGCTCGATGGCAAGACCCGGCAACGCCAGACGCAGGCGATCGAGCTCGGTCGCCGTATCGTGCAGCGGCACAGGCACGGTCACGCGGCCCTCGTCGTCGCGGGCGATACCGGGCACGTCTTCAAGCTCATCGGCCGAGTCGCTCGGCTCCACGAGCGGGCAAATCACGTAGGCCTGCTGCCCCTTCTCGTGCGCCTCGCGAATGGCGCCATAGGCGAGGTCACGACTCGACTCGGTGAGCACGCGTGTCGTCACGCCAGCGCCAGGGACTGGCCGATGGCGGATGATACTCGTATCCAGATCCCCGTAGACCGAAAGCGCCAGTGTACGCGGGATGGGCGTTGCCGTCATAACGAGCAGATCGGCACCGGGGCCCTTCGCGCGCAGGGCGTTGCGTTGGCCGACGCCAAACCGGTGCTGCTCATCGATGACCACGAGCGACAGATGCTTGAACGCAACGTTATCCGAAAGGACCGCGTGGGTTCCAAAGAGGACGTCGAGCTCGCCTGATTCCAGCTGTGCATGGATGCGCTCGCGCTCTGCGGCCGGCGTGGCACCCGTCAGAAGTGCCCAGGACATGCCGGCCTGCGAGAGCAGAGGGCCGGTCTTATCGGCATATTGGCGCGCCAGCACGCCCGTGGGCGCCATAACGCAGGCCTGCGTGCCGCTATCGGCAGCCACAGCTAGCGCGCAGGCGGCAACGGCGGTCTTACCGGTACCAACATCGCCCAGCAGCAGACGGTTCATCACGCGCCCGCCATCGCACATGTCATGCAGGATGTCTTGGAATGCGGCCTCCTGCTCGTCGCTCAGCGAAAACGGAAGGGCCTGTTTAAGCGCGCCCAGATGCTCGCCCGCGGTGTGGGCATAGGGCACCACATCGACCAGGCCACCGTCGTTGCGCAGACGCAGCGCCAGCTGCAGGTAGAGGCACTCCTCGTAGGCAAGCCGTGCGCGCGCGATATCGCGCTCGGCCATACTCGATGGAAAATGGATCGAACGCAACGCGCGGGCATTGCTCATGAGCTTCCGCTTTGCGCGCAGCGGCGCGGGAATCGGATCGAACGGATTGCCGACGACCTCGAGCGCGCCGCTTACGATGCGGCGCATCCACGCCTGGCTCACGCCATCGCTCACGTAATGGACCGGCAGAATGGTGCCTGCGGCGCGCCCGTCCTCGAGCTTTTTAAAGTGGGGCGAGGCCATCTGCTTAAAACCGTAGGCAAACTCGACCTTGCCCATCACGGCCAGGCGGTCGCCCTGCTTAAGCTGCTGGGCAATCCAGGGCTGGCGGAAAAAGGCGACCTGCAGCACGCCCGTCTCGTCAACGAGTGAGACCTCAGTCACCTGCATGCGCGGACGCGGCTGCTTTTGGACGATATGGTCGACCGTGGCGATGATGGTGCACACGGTACCGATGGGCGCCATCTCGATAGACCAAGAACGGGTAAAGTCGAGGTATCGATGAGGGATATGGAGAAGGAGGTCCCCCACCGTCCGAATTCCCAGACGGCGAAGGGCCTCCTCACGTTTACCCGAAACATATTTGAGTCGCGCGATATCCTCGTCGAGCGCATTGCTCTGGGCAAAGCGCTCCGAGACGCGCGGCACGGAGCACAGCTCGGACATGGGCAGTTGCCTACTCGATCGAGAAGATCACGGGATAGAGCGGCTGCTCGCCACGATGGGCGTCGATCTCCAGATCGGGCTGAGCCTCCTCGATAGCGTCGACGATCTCCTGGAAGGCCTCATCGGACAGCTCCTCGCCGGCCAGAATCGTCAGTGCGTCGCCCTCCTCTTCCTCCTGCATGCGGTTGATGCAGTCGAGCGTGACCTGCTTCACGTCGGAGCCGACCACGTCGATGGAGCCGGCGATGATACCCATGACGTCACCGGAGTGAATGGGAGAGCCGTCAGAAGCGCTGGAATCGCGCACGGCGCGGGTGACCTCGCCATCGCGGACCTCGCTGATGGCGTCGACCATGGCGGCGACGGCGTCCTCGAGCTCGGAATCGGGCAGGACCGCGAACAGCGCGGAGAACGCCTGCGGAACGGTCTTGGTGGGAACGACGGCAACCTTCTTGTCCGTGCAGGCAGAAGCGGCAGCCTCGGCAGCCATGCGGATGTTGCCGTTATTGGGCAGGATGATGACTGAGGTCGCGTTGACCTGGTCCACCGCGCCCAGCAGGTCGGCGGTCGAGGGATTCATAGTCTGGCCACCGGAGACGACCACGTCGACGCCAAGGGACTTGAGGATGTCGGCCTCACCGGAACCGGCGGCAACGGCGACAAAGCCCAGCGCCTTGGCGGGCTCGGCGGCCTTTTCCTGATCCTCGTGGATCTTGGCGGTACGGTCGTGGGCCTCCATCTCCATGTTGTGGATAAAGACCTCATAGATCTGACCGAGCTGCAGCATGTGCTCGAGCACCAGGTTGGGGGTGTTGGAGTGCACATGGATCTTGTAGTCGGGGTAGGCACCCACGAGCAGCTCGCAGTCGCCCATGGAGCCCAGGAACTTAAGGCACTCATCCTCGTCAAAGGGAGCATCGGCCTTAAAGAGGAACTCGTTGCAGTAGCGGAACTCCGAGCCCTCCCAGTCGTCGTTGGCCTCGATCTCAACGCGACCAAGGGCCGCGTCGCGGGCAGAGCCGGCGGAATCAAACGTGGCGGAGAAATCCTCGACTACGGTGCTGCGGCCAAGAGCGGCGGCAACAAAGTTCTCCAAGAAGATGGCAAAGCCAAAGGCGCCGGAGTCGACTACGCCGTTCTCTTTCAGAACGGGCAGCAGGTCGGGCGTGCGGGCGACGGACTGGTAGGCCTCGACGACGATGGCATCGAGAGCGTCCTCGGCCGAGAACTTCTTCTTCTCGCACTCATCGGCCTTGGTCGAAACATCGCGCAGGACCGTGAGGATCGTGCCCTCGATGGGCTTACGGACAGCCTGGAAGGCGACCTTGACGGCGCGACGGAAGGCGAAGGCGATGTTGGCGGACGTAATGGGCTCGTCGGCAGAGACGAGGCCCTCGGCCACGCCGCGCAGAATCTGCGACGTGATAACACCGGAGTTACCGCGGGCGCCCATGAGGGAGCCGTGGGTGATGGCGCCGGCGATGGCTTCCATGTCGGCGTCGGCAGGAAGAGCAGAAAGCTCCTTGGTCACCGAGGCGAGCGTGAGCGACATGTTGGTGCCGGTGTCGCCGTCGGGTACGGGGAAGACGTTGAGCTTGTTGATCTCCTCGGCCTTGTCGGAAACGGCAGCCGCAGCGATCGGAAAACAGGTGCGAATGGTCTTTGCAATCATGGGTATTTGAATCTCCGTTTTCGGATGCTAGTTCAGACGGCTCTTGAGCGCGTCGATATGGATGCCGATCTTAAGGCTGGCGGGATCGATCTGGGCGATCTCCTGCAGAGTGAAGGCAACGGAGCTCGAAAGATTGTGGCAGACGGACTTCATGTTGACGCCGTTCTCGAGCACGACGTGAAGATCGACCGTAAGGCCGTTCTCGTCGGCGGAGACAAGCACGCCCTTGCGGAGGCGCTGACCGGCAAGCAGGCGCACGCTCTCGGCGCCCTGGAGCTGCTCAGCCATACCGACAACGCCATAGCACGTCATCGCGGCATAACCGGCAATATCGGCAATAACGTCGTTCGAGACGCTCAGGCTGCCGTTAATGGTCTCAGACACAAGAATCTCCTTTTCTTGGTGCTCGCGGCACCATGTCGTGGGAGCAATCATTGCAATATTCTACAACGACCGCGGCATGTTGAGGTGGCGGGCCTCGGGATTACATCCTCGACACGAAATGTTGATATGGTAACGTTCGCGAACGGCGATCGCGGCATGAAAAAACCCGCCGCATAAGCGACGGGTTTTACAACCTGGCTCCCCGGGTAGGACTCGAACCTACAACAGCGCGGTTAACAGCCGCGTGCT